>JAAUQE010000055.1 GCA_012032425.1 Leptolyngbya sp. RL_3_1
CACGAATCGGTGATCACGGGGAGAGGGAACAAGAGGGTGTGCTCGGCTCCCCTCGCCCGCCGGGAGAGGGGGTTGGGGGTGAGGGCGAACAACTTTTGTCAGTCAACCAGGTTCATTCCTGTAAAGCGCTCTTTCTCCTATTTCTGCTGAACTGATGTACTATTGTCAACAACTTCGCTTTACAGAAAGGATGAAACCAACACTAAGCATCGAGCAACTGTGTGTTGAAGCAGCGCAGTTTGCTGAGATAGAGTCCATATACGATGAACCTACGCTTTATGGAGTAACTGACGGAAAGGCTGTCGGAACCTATCTTGAACACAAGTTCACAGCGTACTTGGCTGAAAACTATAATTACCAGCCGGGAAATTCAGCTTCGGGTATTGATCTCCCTGATCTTGAAGTTGATATAAAGGTGACTAGTATAAAGCAGCCTCAATCTTCATGCCCTTTCAAGTCTGCCACCCAAAAAGTTTTTGGACTTGGATATCATCTTCTGGTTTTCGTCTATAACAAATACGATGACCCGGACAACAGAACCGGAAGATTGGATATGCAGCACACTGTATTTATAGACAAGAGTAGAACAGCAGATTATCAAACAACCAGAGGCATCCTGGATACTTTAAATCGCGATGGAAATAAAGATGATGTTCTTGCCTTTTTGGAAGACAGAAACTTGCCAGTTGATGAGGTAGGTGCAAACCAATTAGCTGATAGAATATTAGAATTGCCTCCCAATCAAGGCTATCTAACGATATCTAATGCTCTTCAGTGGAGGTTGCAATACGGACGTGTTATTCAACAGGCAGGTAATATTTCAGGAATAATTAGAGTTCGATAATCAAAAATGGTAAAGTCTTTAGATAAATGGCAGTTCGGTGATTTCCAAAACACCTCAATGAGCTTGCAAAATGTGCGACGAGACTACTCAGAGAAAAACACAGCATCTCTCCTGATCTAGTACGTAGTAGCCAACTTGTGGGAAATGGGGCTTTTCTTAGAGCATCTCTAAATGAGTTTAGGTACTCGAAAATTGTAGGCTTCGATATTAATGAGAAATATGTCGAGGAAGCGAAAGAGACCTTGTCGAAATATCCAAATTCAGAAAATGTAACTGTTTTGACAGAAGATTTTTTCAGCATGGATTGGGGTTCCTTTCTTGATGATTTTTTAGGTCATATCTTAATCATCGGGAATCCTCCTTGGGTTACAAGCAGCGAACTAAGCATTCTCAACAGCAAAAATTTGCCTTCAAAATCAAATTTTCAGAATCGTCGAGGCATTGAGGCTATAACAGGTTCAGGTAATTTTGATATTTCAGAATGGATGCTACTGAAACATGCTGAATGGCTCACAAAGAGAGAAGGAACTATAGCTCTCTTGTGCAAGTATTCAGTAGCGCGCAAAGTCTTCAGGCAAATAAGGAAAAAATCAGGTAATAGGTTCTCTGCTTCCATTTACCTAATTGATGCAAAAGTTTTCTTTGGAGCTTCAGTAGAGGCTTGCTTTTTTATCTTATCTACTAATTCTCATGCTAGTTCTGACTGCGTTGTTTATAAAGACTTGATATCAGATCGGATACTGCATCTCATTGGTGAAAGGGATGGTTTTATCCTCAGAAGCACAGAAAAATACGAAAAATGGAAGCATTTATTAGGTCAAGACCTGAGATACACTTGGCGTTCTGGAATTAAACATGATTGTTCTAAAGTAATGGAGCTGGAGCAAGTTGGAAATGGGTTATTTCAAAATGGAATGCACCAACAGTATTCACTTGAGACAGAGTATCTATATCCCCTTTTGAAAAGTTCGGATATTGGAAATGGTAGAGTTAACACTTTCCGAAAGCTTGTCTTAGTGACACAAAAAACAATTGGCGACGATACAAGTGTTATTAAGGATAAAGCATTTAATACATGGCAGTATCTACTTGAACATGATGCTCTATTAAGCCGTAGAAAAAGTTCGATATACAAAAATAAGCCTCCATATTCTATATTTGGCATAGGAGAATATTCATTTAAGAAGTGGAAGATTGCTATATCTGGACTTTATAAGAAGTTGAACTTCTGGCTTGTCAAGCCCATTGACAGTAAACCAGTCATGCTAGATGATACTGTTAATTTTTTGTCCTTTGACACAGAGGAAGAAGCCAATTTCATCTTGAGCCTTCTTAATTCTAAGCCATCCCTCGAACTTCTTGAATCTATGATTTTTTTGGGATGAAAAAAGACCAATAACTATAGATGTTTTAAGAAGGCTTTCCCTAAAAGCTGTTGCCAAAGAAATAGGTTTCTTAGAGAAGTACATGGAATTCGCTGAGGTTGTGCGAGTTAATTCTAACGGGCAGCTAGAGTTGGGAGTAGCAGAACAAGCATCACACTATCAAGTTCGATAGACACCTAACACTGCGTTGGTGCGGACGGAACAAAGGTTATGGGTTAGAGTTCAGGGCTATCTGCCGCCGCATAACTTCACCGTTATACAGATTTGACCTGGTTAACAGTGCCTCAGCAAATAAGAGGGTTTCAATTCCCCCAAAAATCCATCCAGAGAGTTAAAACATTCAGCTCAACGCCATTGACACCCTTGAGGCAGGTCCGAATACGATGACTTTTCACCGAAGCGATTGGTCTCGATCAGTTCAGTAGATCAGGACGGGTAGGAACCTTGAGAACCTGCTTGGAGGGTAAAGCGGTACTGGCTTAGAGTTGACCAAAGCCCTTCTTCTTTTTGCCCTTTTTCTTTTTCTTGCCGCCCCCCATGCCGGGATAGCCGCGATAGCCCGGTTGGGGACCGCCTCCCATGCCAGGGAAACCACCCATGCCGGGAAATCCGCCGCCCATACCGGGCATCCCCATTTGGCCGGAGCCCATTTGCTGCATCAGCGATCGCATCTTCTGAAAATCACCCACCAGCTTGCTGACATCCTTTTCCTGATAGCCCGCCCCTGTGGCAATGCGGCGACGGCGGCTGGGGGAGCCCGAGAGCAACTCCGGGTTTTGGCGCTCTTGCTTGGTCATGGACTTGATCATGGCTTCCACCCGCTTGAGCTGGGTTTCCCCCTCCCGCAGTTGGTCATCAGAGATCTTGCCCGCCATCCCCGGAATCAATTTCATGATGCCGCCGAGGGACCCCATGGTCTTCATCAGGCGGGTTTGCTTGAGGAAGTCGTCGAAGTCAAACTTGGCCGACAGGATCTTCTCCTGCATTTTTCAGCATCAGCGAAATCCACTGCTTCCTGGGCTTTTTCCACCAGGGTGAGCACATCCCCCATGCCGAGGATGCGGGAGGCCATCCGGTCTGGATAAAAGGGCTGTAGGGCCTCGACCTTTTCTCCTACGCCGATAAATTTGATCGGCTGACCCGAGATTTGCCGTACCGACAGGGCTGCGCCCCCCCGAGAGTCGCCGTCCATCTTGGTCAAGATCGCCCCAGTCACCCCAATCTCGTCGTGAAAGGTGCGGGTGAGGTTAGCGGCCTCTTGGCCAGTCATGGCATCCACCACCAGCAGCACCTCATCGGGCTGGATGGTCTTTTTGATCTCCGCCAGTTCCGCCATCATCACCGGGTCAATTTGGAGGCGACCGGCGGTGTCAACAATGACCGTATCCACCCCGGCTGCTTTGGCCTGGGCGATCCCCTGGCGGGCAATCTCCACCGGGTTGGCGTCGGTGCCCATTTCAAACACCGGCACGTCAATTTGTTTGCCCAGGGTAATCAGCTGATCCACGGCGGCGGGGCGATATACGTCCGTGGCCACCAGCATGGCAGAGCGATTTTCTTTGCGTAAATGCAGGGCTAGCTTGGCAGCAGCGGTGGTTTACCGGTGCCTTGCAGGCCCGCCATCAAGACTACGGTGGGGGCGGTGTCGGCATGGGCGAGGGGGGCATTATTTTCCCCCATCAGGGCCACCAGCTCGTCGTTGACGATTTTGATGAACTGCTGACCGGGATCCACCCCTTTGACCACCTCTGCCCCTTGGGCGCGTGCTTGCACCTGGGCCACAAAGGTCTTGACCACCTGTAGGTTAACGTCCGCTTCTAGCAGCGCCCGCCGCACCTCCCGCAAGGCATCCTGAATGTTGGTCTCGCTAATTTTGTCTTGGCCCCGGAGCTTTTTCCAGGCACCTTCAAAGCGTTCTGAGAGGGCTTCAAACATTGAGGATAGGGGTGGGTGGGAAGGGTCAGATAGAGACGGAGCAGGTGAACCCCCATGGAGGGAGACCACCGTCGCGATCGACTGGCAGATGGAGAAATCGGTAGATTACCATCAGGATTATCTATTCTAAGGGGTCCCCTGCGGGGGTTGGCGATCTGGGCATAATGGGAAGCAATCCCAGGGTATGGGCTGGGGGCGACTAAGGGACAGCAGTCTATCAGGTTGGGTCTATGGCGCAGGGCATTGAGCGACATCCTTTATCCCGAAAGCAAACCCTGGGCGGGCAGCGCTGGTGGCGATGGCTGAAGGCGGCGTTGCGTCCCGCCGGTCCCCTTGGGGTGAGCCGCCCGGATACGGATGTAGCGGCAGGGGCTGAGGCTGGACTCAATTCTGGGAATGGGGCCGTTACCAGGGGAGCCCTCCCGGCCCAAATGCCCGACTGGTGGTCGGTGATTCAGCGCTATAGCCGCCTACTGGTGGCCGTGGTTGACCTGGGGACCTACCGAATTGAATGGACCAGCGATCGCTTCCGCAAGCTGGTGGGCATGACCGAATGTCCGCCCACCTTGGGGGAGGTGGTGCTGATTCGCCTCAGCCCTGCGGATCAGCGACTGGTTCGCGAGCGAGTGCGCCGCCATGTCTTGAATGCGATTTTGACCCGTCACTATGGCCAGCCGGAGCGGGTCGCTTCCCGGTGGCTCCATGAACCGCTGATTGTGGCGGTGGGTCAGACCAGCGGTGACCGCCCCCGCTATGTAGAGTTTTCGGTCAGCAGCGATCTGATCCAGATCGAGCATTTGGCTGAGCCGGTGCAGACCGCTCTGAGTCACTGTTGGGAGACGGTGCCTGATCCATCCGCCGTGATGAACCAGCTCTACGGCGAAAAGACTCCATTACAAGCGGTCTTAGAGCAGCTCAGCCCCCAGACCTATCGGGCCAGCGGCACGATTTTGATTGAGGGGGTGGACATCACCGAGCGGGAGGTGGCCCAGCGGCTGATGCAGCTTTTGCTGGATCGCGAATCGGTTTTAGAACCCACTCGCTTCAAGCAGGTCAACACTTTAATGCAGCGGCTATTTCGCGCCCAGGACAGCCTGATCCTCACTGTTGAAGACGATGTGGCGCGGGTCTATACCGATTTAGAGGCCCCGGTGTGGACCGAAACCCTCTATCCCGTTGCCACCCTGCAAACCTCGCCGTTATTCCAGGCGGCTTGCCAGGGGCGGGTGCTGCCGGTGCCTAACCTAGTGCCCCCCTGGGCAACGCCCTTTGAACAGGTTCTGGGCGATCGCGGTGCCAAGTCGGTGCTGATGCTGCCGCTGATGGTGCAGTCCACCCCGTTGCAACTCTCTTCCCGGCTGTTTGGGCTGGTGGCCCTGGTCAGCAATCAACTGGATGGCTTCGACACCATTGATCTGCACCATGCCCAGACCCTAGTGCCGGCCCTGGTGGTGGCCATGCGCCAGACGGTACAGGATGGCTTCAGCCATATTCATCCCTCGGTGCGGTGGCGGTTTGAGGAAGAAGCCGAACGCCGCAGTCTGGGCCTGCCCCCTCAGGCCATTACCTTTACCGATGTCTATCCCCTTTATGGCATCTCCGATATTCGCGGCTCCTCTACCGCCCGCAACCAAGCCATTCAAGCGGATTTGTTGACGCAGTTGCGGTTGGGGCTGGCGGTGGTCGAGGCGATCGCCGCCACTGATGTGGGGGCCTTTATTGCCCAGCTCCGCCTCGATCTGCTCGACTACATTCAGGGGCTCGAACAAGCGGTGACCGTAGATGCCGAAGTTACCCTAGAGCGCTATTTACAGCACCACCTGGAAGATCAGTTTGATTACTTCCGGCACTGTAGCCCCGAGGCGGCAGCGGCGATCGCCGCCTACCTAGCGGCCCAAGATCCGGACCATGGCTGTGTCTACGCGGCTCGGGCTGCCTACGACCAGATGATTCACCAGATCAACCAGGCCCTGATGGAAACCTGGCAGCAACAGCAGCGCACCATGCAGCAGATTACCCGCCACTACTGCGATATCGAAGCCACCGATGGCATTGACCACATGATGTACGTGGGCAAGTCTATTGATGGGGCGTTTACTGACTTTCACCTGCACAGCTTGCGCTACGAGCAGCTGCGGGCGGTGTGCGCCTGTGCCCGCACCAGCTTTGCCCTCAAAGCCCACCACGATACTGAGATGGATATTACCCATCTGGTGCTGGTGCAAGACACCACCGTAGACATCACCCACGGCGAAAACAATGAGCGCTTATTTGAGGTACGGGGCACCCGCGATACCCGCTATGAAATCGTCAAAAAGCGGATCGATAAAGCGGTAGAGGCCCAAAGCCAAAGCCGCATTACCCAGCCCGGTTGCTTAACCCTGGTCTATTCCACCCCAGAGGAATGGCAAGAGTACCAAGAATATTTGCGGTATTTGCAGCGGGAGGGCTGGGTGGATCAGACTGTTGAACAGGGCTCGGTGGAACCGCTCCAGGGGGTGACCGGGCTGAAGTTTGCGCGGGTGCGGGTGCTGCCGGCAGCCTAGTGACAGGCGGCTTAAGTGTTAGCACTATTGCTGAGAGCAGGGGCGCTTAAGGAGCAAGGGAGCGGGCAACTGGAATGGTCCCCTTAATTCCGCCCTTGAGGACTAACTGAAAACGAACGATGAAGACCAATGCGGCTCGCCTGCTGGATCGCCTCCAGATTCCCTATGATCTGCTCACTTACGAGGTCGATCCCCATGATCTGGCCGCAGAGCGGGTGGCGGAGAAGTTGCATTTACCGCCTGCCCAGGTGTTTAAGACCTTGGTGGCGCGGGGCGATTGCCACGGGGTTTGTCTGGCCGTGATCCCCGCCGATCGCCGTTTGGATCTCAAAGCCTTGGCGAAGGTGTCGGGCGATCGCAAGGTCGAAACCGTCCCCCTGAAGGAAATCCAAGCACTCACCGGCTACATTCGCGGCGGCGTCACCGCCCTGGCCTGCAAAAAGCCTTACCCCGTGTATGTAGACCAATCCGCTTCATCCTTTGAGCGCATCGCCGTCTCCGCCGGCAAACGCGGCTACATGCTGCTGATCGCCCCCGCCGACTATCAACAGGCCGCTGCCGCCACTTGGGGGCAACTCGCGCTCGTGTGATTGCTGAGAGGTGTTGTGACTGCTGTCACTTACCCGTCAGCCCGATCGTAAATCCACCGTTGGTTTTGCCGGCAACGGCTTCTATCGTAATGATTGGTAGTGGTGGATACAGGGCGTGGACAGAATCTGTGATCCCCGTCATGATCAGAGGCTGATCCCAATTACAAAATCTGCTGTGTAAGGGTCACAGCGATCTGATCCCTCAGCCACCACACTAGGGACTTACGCATAAGTTGATGTTAAAAAAAATGACCTCTCAAAGCTATCTACAGCCATCTCTGACCTCTATGCCCAGGTCATCGATACCAAAAAAATCACCCCCGCTGATCGTCAAGTGTTGATGGAAGCGATCCATTCCCAAAGCCTGGGGGAAGACGAACGACAAGCCATCGATCGCCTTCTGTGGTCTGCCAGCCGGGGACGGATGCAGCTCGTGGACGGCTGAAGAATGGCCATGTCTTCGACTCCGCTCAGGCAGAACGGAGCGCGGGATGCTGATGCAAACCGTTAAATGCTCAGCCGTTGATAGACCTGGTCTAAATGCCGCAACTGATGGCTGGGATCAAAGCAACTGTCGATTTCCTCTGGGGTGAGATGGGCCTGCACCCGCTCATCGGCGTTCACTAAAGCCCGAAAATCGCCCCCCTCCACATTCCAAGCGGTGTGGGCAAGGGACTGCACAATCTGATACGCCGCTTCCCGACCCAACCCTTTACTGACCAGGGTCAGCAGCACCCGCTGGCTAAACACCACGCCGCCGTAGACATTCAGGTTGCGCCGCATGTTGTCGGGGTAGACCAATAGGTTTTTCACCAGCTTCGTGATCTCCACCAACATAAAGTGGGTCAGGATGCAGGAGTCCGGCAGGGTTACCCGCTCCACCGAACTGTGGGAAATATCCCGCTCGTGCCAGAGGGCGACATTTTCAAGCATGGCCATGGCGTTGCCGCGAATGATCCGGGCCAAGCCCGTTAGCCGCTCAGAGCGGATCGGGTTGCGCTTGTGGGGCATGGCCGACGACCCCTTTTGCCCCTTAGAGAAAAATTCCTCTACTTCCAGCACATCGGTGCGCTGGAGGTTGCGAATTTCTACCGCAAAGCGCTCGATCGAGGCTGCAACTAGGGCGAGGGCATTGGCAAACTCGGCATGGATATCCCGAGAGATCACCTGGGTGGAGGCGGTGTCGGGGCGCAAGCCCAGCTTTTGGCAGGCCAGGGCTTCGACCTTGGGCTCGATGTTGGCATAGGTGCCGACGGCTCCTGAGATTTTGCCCACGGCGATGGTGTCTTGCAGGGCGGTGAGGCGATCGCGGTGGCGGAGCATCTCGGCCAACCAGCCCGCCAGCTTAAAGCCAAAGGTCATGGGTTCGGCATGGATACCGTGGGAGCGGCCAATCATCACCGTGTTGCGGTGCTCTTGGGCTCGGTAGCGGATCGCCTGAATCAGGTTCTCCACCTGCACCATGATCACCTGGAGGCTCTGGACCATTTGCAAAGACAGAGCCGTATCCAGCATGTCGGAGCTGGTCATGCCCAGGTGAATGTAGCGGCCCGCATCGCCCACATACTCATTCAAATTGGTCAGAAAGGCGATCACGTCATGGCGCACTTCCGCCTCAATTTCGAGAATGCGATCGGGGTCGAAGTCTGCTTTGGCCTTGATCGTTTCGACCGCTGCTTTGGGGATATAGCCCAAGTCGGCTTGGGCTTCACAGACAGCGATTTCGACCTGAAGCCAGGTTTTAAACTTGGCCAGATCCGTCCAGAGTTCGCCCATCTCGGGCAGGGTATAGCGTTCGATCAAGGGGTGTTGCAGAATACAGCGGCTCTATTCTACCGACTGGGCCGACCGGAATCGGCAAATGTCACGGAATCTGTCACTGCCATAGTGAATCCACCAAAAATACGTCGCCTGCGGGTACCTTAGGGTCTAAGGGCACCGGATCTACAGGGAAGTCCGCTGTTGTGATTGTTTTAGGCAAAAGACCATGGTAAATGCCCTTGAGTATTGGCTTCAGCAAGGGATGATGGCCCTCGCCCCCAATCTGGACTGGATGGTGTGGAATACCTTTTTAGCCTTGGTTCCCCTGGGGCTGAGCGGTTGGCTGTTTATGGCGGGTCGGCGGTGGCTTCCGACCGGCCCTTGGCGATCGCTGCTGTGGTGGCTGGGGTTGGTCACGTTTATTGTCTTTTTGCCCAATGCCCCCTATGTGCTCACCGATGTGATTCACCTGGTCAACGACATCCGCTGGGGCTACTCCATTTGGGTGATTAGCTTAGTGCTGGTCCCGGCCTATTTGCTGTTTATGGCGATCGGGTTTGGAGCCTATGTGCTCTCGGTGATTCGCCTGGGACGGTATTTGCATCGCTGGTGGGGAGCCCAAACCGTGGTAGCCGTAGAGATCATCATTCACGGGCTCTGTGCCGTGGGCATTTACCTGGGGCGATTTCGCCGCTTTAACAGTTGGGACCTGCTGACCCAGCCCGATGCCGTGGTAAGAACGACGATCGCCCACCTGATGGATCAACGACCCTTGGTAATTGTTATCGCCACCTTTGCCGTGATTACCAGCCTCTATTGGCTCTGTAAGCAAATCACCCTAGCGCTGGCCTGGTACTGGCCCAATCGACAGCAATGGGCTTGGCAAGCGCCCCGACAGTTACCGGGATAGGATGTACCTTCAGTTCGCCAAACTGTTCACCCAACGATTCGCCTAAAAGAGTAGCCTTTCAAACCCCAAAATCGCATTGATAATTCGGGTGATAGGGCTCAGCAAGATATCAACCGAGTCTCCCGTGCGAGCAAACCCCGATCGCTCCACCACCACCACGTCCTGATCCCGCAAAACCGGGTTGTTAGCAGCCCCCACCCCCGCCGCAAAGTCAATGTCAAAACGCTCTCGCAAAGCCGTGCCATCGGGGTTGACGCGCACCAATTCAACCGTCCGGCGCGCGCCCTGGGATTAAAGCCCCCGGCCACTAGCAAAGCCTGATTTAACGGCGCATTCAGGGGCACTTCCACCACCCCCGGATCTTCCACCTCCCCGCCACATAGATCTGAATGCTCTCCGGGCAAAACTAGCGCTGGCCAACTGGGTTGACTCTTCAGGGGTGAGGGCCAGAGCCGTCGGGATCAAAATGGTGTCACCACTCTGCAAAATAATGTCTTGGCTTAAGTCACCGGACTGAATCAGGTCCCATAGATTCACCTGCACCGCCTGCGCTTGGCTCGGGCCAACCTGGCGTCGCAGTTCGATACGGCGTAGATCCGCTGCCGAGGTAATGCCACCGGCTTCGGCGATCGCCTGGGTCAGGGTCGGGAAAATGGCATCGCGACTATTGGACTGGCTCACCGTGCTCGCCGCACTAATCACATAGGACCCAGGCCGTCTGATTTCTCCGGCAATCCCCACCTGTACGGGCCGAAATCTCAAGGGCTGAACCGTAACGATAGGGTTGCGGATATAGGTCCCATAGGCAGCCACAATCACATCCCTGGCCTCCTCTAGCGTATAGCCCTGAACCAACACCTTGCCAGCCCTTGGCAAGATAATCGACCCATCCTGGATCACCACCACCTCACCGCTATACTCATCCGCTTCAAAAACGGTGATATCTAAAATATCCCCTGGCCCCAAGCGGTAATCAGCCGACCAAATTCTCAGATCAGTCAATGCTGCCTCTGGTTCACTGTCCGCTTCACCAAAGGGCGTCACTTCATCCGCAGCCTCGGGTAGCGCCTCAGCCGGTGGCAGCGTCAGCGTTTCCGTCTCGATGCTGTGGGTCTGTGCCCTGAGCGGGTGACTCCAACCCATCAGCAGCACTGTGATCAGCCCCACACTACAGGCTTTGATCGGCAAATTTAGTAAATTCATTAGTCGTATGTTTTGTTTTGATGGGTCAACGCGGTTAGGGATACAGCGTTTTTGAAGCTCGTGAGGTGCAAAAAAAGACCTAAAACCCTTGCTGTCACTACATCGGCTGTACCTCACCAGGCAAGGAAATGCTGTATGTGGATAAATAGCGTCCCGCTTCATCCTTCTGCCCACCTACAGCATTCACTGAGTTTTGGCATTTTCAGTATCGTGCGCTCCAACCCCGAACCAACCCAACGCCCTGCCCACCCTCTGCCATGATGGCAAAACTTTACCCAGAGTTTCGGAAAGCCTCTGGGAGAGACGATGTCCTGAGCTTGTCGAAGGAGGTTGGAGGCGAGGGGGAACAACTTTTGGCAGTCAACCAGATTCCTCCCTGAGGGACAGCGGGTCAATAGCGTTTCGCTTCACCAGAGCGCCCTAGCGAAGCCATCCCCGCTAGGGGTATTGCCCAAAGCCCTATAGCCCTGCGCCCCCACCTCACGACTTTTACGCCTGGTGTTTTTTGATTGCGGCTCCCTTGCCGAAGTGAGATATCCTGATTCAGCCCGCTTAGAGGGGCATTTTTCCCCTGGATGAGTTTCCCTGGGTGAGTCCGTTATCTGGTCAGTCCATGGACGAAAAGTCACCTGAGAGCCCCCCCTCCAAACCCCGCAAACGCCGTGCCAAGGCTAAGGCCCAGCCCGCCTTGCCACCGGCCTCTAGCCCGACCGTAGGGGGATATAAAGTGCAAGTTTTTTACTTGGCGGCCCGCAGTACGAACCCCAAGGCCCCCGTCAAAGACGCCCTCTGGTTTGCGGTGTACCCGATCATTCCTCGGGTGGGGGACTCCCTGTTCCATGACAGCATTTATTACCAAGTCGAGCGGGTCTTTCTATACGAAAACCTCGCCTTGGGTTGGTATGCGGATATTGAGGTGTCTTATTACGGTCGCCGCTAGTGGTCTGTCAGCTCTTAATTTGCGACTGATGTAGGCTGGGTCAAACGAAGTGAGACCCAGCACAGGCAACGATTTTTCTGGGTCACGCTAGCGCTGACCCAGCCTACAAATTGCAGCTTGACGCTGCACTAGAACCCCCACTGCTTAAGCTTCTGGGGAAGAAGATCCACTAAAGGCTGGGGTGAGAAAGGCCACCAAAACCCCAATGGCAAAGCCAGAAATATTGCGGACGAGGGGCAGCCAGTCGCTGGTGCGGGTTACCACTGGGCCAATCCCAAAGGCGACAAACAAAATGCCCCAGAGGGGAGAAAAAATCAGCATCCATTGCCAAGCAATCACCTGGCCGGGTTTACGGGGATGGCCCGCGAATCCACAGACCAAGCCCCCGACAATAGAGGTCACCAGCGTTAAGATCCACTGCTCTTGGGGGAGGCCAGGGACCACGGCACAGCCCCCCTGTCGCAGGCAAGTCTCTAAAGCCTCAATGGTTTCGATAATGGCGAGGTCTTCGCCGTTATCGCGGACAAAAAACTGGTTGCCAAACCGGGTCTGTAGCTCAATCCAAAAGGTGCGGGGCAGCAGCTCATAAAAATCATCGCCGACGCTGAAATTTAGGATGTTGCCCCCCCGAGGATCGGCGACCACCATGACGCTGTGGTTGTCTAATCCCCAAAAATCTTTGACGGCGCGACCAGGGGTGCGATCGTACTGGGTGAGGACCCGCAGTTTCCAACCGGTATCTGCCTCTAGGGTCTCAAGCTTCTGGCTGAGTGCTTCTTCCTGAACAGGCGTTAGGGATTTGGCTAGGTCGATAATCAGCGTCGGCTCATCGGGGAGCAGCGTTGGATCTTCATAGGCATAGGCCACTGTGGCCGTACTCCCCCAAAACAGCACCGCTACGGCAAAGACCATCACCCACCGCAGCACTCGCAAAGATCGCCCAGACAGACCCGAAGCGTTAGACCGAAAGAGGTTCATCGTTTTGATATCGCCCTACGTAAGCTGCCAAACCCAGGATCTCAAAATCTAGATCCCGCATTTCGACGCCATTATGTTTACAGATATTTACTTTATTCTAAGCTTGACTGTAATCGATCCGGTCCAATCAGGGCAATGCGATGCCTTGACCGAAAACGCAGCAGCCATTCCCCTACGACTGATCCCAGCCCAATGGGGGTACGCCAGCCTTGGCAGCGCTGCTCTCATTTCCCTGGCGTTGTGCCTCTCCTGCCGTCACTCAGGTTAAAGAAATCCACCGTAATCCTTAACCTAAGCATCGCCCCGTCTTAAGCCTTGACCAGCAGGATACAAAAGGTCTGACAGCCTTGAGATGGGCATCGGCATTGGGCTTAGTCAGCGCTGTTCTTCAGCCAGCGCTGGTCTCAAATCAGCGCTGTTCTCAAGTCATAAAAGCGGCGCAATGGTGGGGGGCATAGCAGTTATCTATGGTGTCGGAACAGAGAAAACATCATTCAACGGTGACGGTGGGGCAAGGGCATATTCTGGTGGTGGATGACGAGGACTTGATTCGCGAAACGGTCGCTATGGCCCTGCAGGAAGAGGGCTACACCGTATCGGTGGCTGAAAACGGCTCGGTGGCATTGTCGATGCTGACGCCCGCCTTAGCGCCCGCCTCCATCGTGTTTGATTTGGCGATTTTAGATTTGATGTTGCCGGGGGTGAATGGCCTGGATCTCTGTCGCATGATTCGCCATCAGAATTTGGATATGCCGATTTTGATGTTGAGTGCCCGCAGCAGCGAGACAGATCGGGTGGTCGGTTTAGAGGTCGGGGCCGATGACTATTTAGCGAAACCCTTTGGGATGCGGGAGTTGATTGCCCGTTGCCGAGCGTTGGTGCGACGGTACCGGCGATCGCGAACCCTAACTACGGCCACTGTACTCACCCATAAAGGCATCACCCTTCACCTAGACGAGCTGCGGGTCTTGGTCATGGGGGAAGAAGTGGCGCTATCGCCCAAAGAATTCCGCATTTTAGAGCTGTTTATGGCCCACCCCCAGCAGGTCTGGTCTCGGGAAGCGCTGATTGATAAAATTTGGGGCGGGGATTTTGTGGGCGATCGCAAAACGGTAGATGTCCATATCCGTTGGCTCCGGGAAAAAATCGAGCCTGATCCCAGCCATCCTGAATACATCGTCACCCTGCGTGGATTTGGCTATCGTTTCGGCTAGATCATCGCATCTGGACTGGGCCTACGGTACCCTAGCGAAGCAGCCACCAAACAGACCTAGCCAAGGCTCCAAGTTGGATAGAACAGACCCACTGCTCCAACCCGCCGGGGTTTGTTGCTGTCTTCCATGGTGATGAAATTTCCGATGTCCGATCTCAACATCAGCGACGCCACCGCCCATCCTCTGACCCGATATCGCAACCATCTTGAATTTTTAGGCTACCGAGTCGAAGAAGGCGAAGATGACTTGGTGGGGCGTCATACCCGTAAACCCAACCTGATGGTGCGTCCCATTTCTGATCGAGGGGTTCTGGTCAGTACCCTCTATAGCTTTACTCCGGGGCTCGATCGCCTTGCCACCCTTGAGTACGTCAATGATCTGAACGGCGCATTGATGTTTATGAAAGCCTATGTGGATGACGATCTGGATCTCGTGATGGAAACTTTCTTTGAGGGGGAATACGATCGCAGCAACTTCTCGATTTTGTTGGACAACATTGAGTATGACATGCGCGTATTTTTCAGCATTGAGCTCACCCGAGACTATTTTGGGTGACTGCGAGATCCGTTCTAAACCTGGCGCAATATTTTGATCCCTAAATCTAGGGCTTAGGGACAGGCGGGTAAATAACGTAACGCTTCACTAGTACTCAAGGGCGGAATTAACCCAACCATTACAAACCCAAGGCAAGGGGCTTAAGCCCCTTGTTCAATGCTCAGGCTCTTTAAGCCGCCGAGTACTATAGCGCTGGTCACTTTGCTTAAGACACCTCGGATCGCCCTGTTTTGTAGCCCACAAGCAAAGTGGCTCGCAGTCTTGTCTTAATCAGACTGGCGACTGCTATGGGGCGCAGAGCCATAGCCCTCTGGACATGGCTGCGCTAAGGCGCTAGTGCGTCCCTACCTCAGCCACTTTTGTGCCTGGTATGTTTTTAATTGCGGATCCCTTACGGTATTGACCCGGCTCGGGCAAAGGGAACATTAAGACAGAATGGTTTACCCGCATCCGCCGTAACGTCAAACGAGTTAACCAACGTATAAAATTAGCTTTACTATACGGTTTAGTCAAAGCAATTGATCTTCAAGTTCTCCGAAAATACCTTGATCAGCTTGAAGGTGTGTTCATCGGATTGATTGTGAAAGTGCTCTCGGTTTATGGCGCATTACAAGCGGCGAATGACATAACGGCCTATTAATAACGGTGTCAATAAAGGGTTAGGTCTCTCTATGACGAGTCGATTTAGGATTAAACATCGGTTGAGATCCGTCGCGGTTGCTGTGGGCTTGCTGCCATGGGTCTTGGCCCTGCCGGGGGCGGCGGCAGAGCGCGTCTACATCAACTATGGCTTGCTAGAACGATATATTTCGGTCGAAGCGCTGGAATCCTACGCCCTGACCGGTGAGCTTCCTGAAGAACTGGAGGTTTACAGTCGCTACTTCACTGCCGAGCAGCTTGAGCAGATTCGTCTTGGTCTGCTCAGCAGTACCGATCTGGATGTCGTGGCCGTCTCTCAATTTCTCTACACCCCTCAAGGGGAAGCCATTTTGGACTGGTTGGGGGAGATTGTGCAAACCGCCGGACGACTGAATGGGGCGCGGGCCATTCGAGGGGCAGTGATTTTGGCCGCAGCGGATACCGATAACGGGGGTCTGAATCTCCTCAACGTGCTGAAAGCCTTCCCTACCCAAGGGGTGAGGCTCGATTTGGGTCGTCTCTCAGGGTTGGCTGATGCCGTAGTCACGGAGCTCAACCAAACCAATGCGGCCACCCGTCTGATCCAGGCCCAGGCTGCCTTAGCGATCGCCGAATCTGGTAATGATCGCTCCTTTGCCTCCCAAATTGAGCTGGCATCAGCGGGACCCTATCGCTGGGAACGACGGCGCTTTGACCGAACTCCACTGCCGACGGATCTCTATGTGCCCGACAGCGTAAATGCTCCCCTGGTGGTGATTTCCCATGGCCTGGGGGGCGATCGCACCACCTTTGCTTACCTGGCAGAGCACCTCGCCTCCCATGGGTTTGCCGTGGCCGTGGTCGAACATCCCGGCAGTAACGCCAGCCAACTGAGTGCGCTGTTGACGGGGCAGGCGATGGAGGCGGTGGAAGCGGCTGACTTAATTCGTCGGCCCCTGGCCATTCAGGCCCTGTTGGATGAGCTGGAAACGATGGCGCTACGGGACTCCGCCCTCAGGAACCGGATTGATTTCAAGCGGGTTGGGGTGCTGGGGCAATCTCTGGGGGGCTATACCAGTCTGGCCTTGGCGGGGGCCACCGTGAATGAGGCGACCCTAGCTGAGGCTTGCCCCCCCCACATTGATCAGCTGAATCTCTCCCTGCTGCTGCAATGTTCGGTGCTATTGGCACCCCAGCCCCTGCCGATGCTGCAAGATGACCGCATCCAAGCCGCGATCGCCATCAATCCCTTAAATAGCCAGGTCTTTGGACCGACAGGGCTGGCTAATATCACCGTCCCGACCCTGATGATTTCAGGAACGGCAGATACTGTCACCCCAGCCCTAGCAGAGCAAATTCGTCCTTTCACCTGGCTCAGTTCTGCCGAACGTTACCTGGTGCTATTGGAAGGGGGCACGCATTTTTCGACCATCTATGATCCCCAAGCCGCAGAGGCGATCGCCATTCCAGAAGCGGTGGTCGGCCCGAGCCCAGCCTTAGCCCAGCGTTACGTACGCATTATCGGGCTGGCCTTTTTTAAAACCCACTTGGCTGGGGATGAACGCTACCGCCAGTACCTAGAGCCCGCCTATGCCAACGCCATGAGTCAACCGGAACTACCCCTGGCGTTGGTGCATGACCTGATGCTGACGGAGTAAAAGGTCGCGGATTAGGGCAGGGCATACCGGAGGTAGCAATGCCAGTCTTAACCCATTCCTGGCGTTCGGTTGGACGTTATAGCCCATTGCCGATCAGGATAAAGGGAGCCCAGTAGTAGGGGTGGCTATAGCCGGGGAGAGCGTTGGCTTCCAGGGTGCGGCCATCCAGGAGGGTGGGGCGGGCACTGGCCCGGTCTTCTCCAGCGCTGCCTCCCGTATCAGGGTCAATCAGGGCCAACTGGGCGGTTTGCAACGCCTTCGCCTTCGCCGCGCCCCCTTGCAGGGCTTGGTAAAACCGGGTCATAAACACCTGGGTGCCGGGGTCGCTGACTTTCCAGAGGGAGGCGATCGCCGCGTCCGCCCCCGCCAACTGCATCAAGTAGCCAAACCCCAGAATTTCAGTGCCGTCCCCCAGTTCATCCCCCACCCCGGTTTCGCAGGCGCTCAGCACCACCAGGTCCACATTGGGGAAACTCCAGGTATTTTTGATTTCCGTCAGGTCGGCGCGACCATCGCCAAACAAGATGAACGATTCCTCCGGTACGCCAGGACGGAAGGTGGCGTGGGTGGCCAGGTGAATGATGGCGTAATCGTTGAACTCCAGCCGCAGGTCGGTGCTGAAGTCATTGTTCAGCCGCTGGTCGGTGCCGGGGATCAACGCCGCCAGGGTAGACACCTCTTGCCCCGCAAAGGTCAGCCCAGGGAAAAACAGGGTATCGCCGCTGAGCAAATCCACACTGCGATCCTCCGTCACCGCCGCTGCCAAAATGTTGAACCCGTCAGTGAAAAGGCTGGTGGCTGAGGTCATCCAAGCTAGCGGCGGTGATGTTGTTGACCGCATACTGCTGGATTAACCAATGCTCCCCATCGTGCAGCGCCGCGAGGGGGATGTAGCGCAGTTGGCTGTCTGGGGTGTAAATCAGCGTCTCGGCCCCGGCCTGGGCCAGGTCAGCCTCTAGGGGGGCGAATTAGCCAGTCGTAGAGTTGCTGGGCGGCGGGGCGGGGGGTCCAGGCGGGGAGAATCCAGCGCATCTCGAAACTCGGCGATCACCCGGTTTAGCTCCACCCGCTCGACG
>JAAUQE010000247.1 GCA_012032425.1 Leptolyngbya sp. RL_3_1
CTGAGGCGATCGCGGAGGTGCGCGTCACCCTCGGCCTCGATCAGCCGCTGCTGGCTCAGTTCTTTATCTACATCGGCGAGCTGGTGCGGGGGACCTCGGCGTTTCCCTGACCACCGGCCAGACAGTGGTGTACGACCTGACCACCCGCCTCCCGGCCTCCCTGGAATTGACTTTGGCGGGGCTGGTGTTTGCGATCGCCCTGGCCCTGCCCCTGGGCATTCTTGCCGCCACCCGGCCCAACTCTTGGATTGACCATGGGGTGCGGTTATTGGCCACCGCTGGGGTCTCTCTCCCCACCTTCTTCACCGGCTTGTTTCTGGTGTATGTGCTCTACTATCTGCTGGGCATTGCCCCCGCTCCCCTGGGGCGATTGGATCTCCTCCACAGTGCGCCCCCCCAGGTCACGGGCCTCTATTTAATTGACAGTTTGCTGGCGGGAGATTTTGAACTGTTTGGGGTGGCGGCAGCGCAACTGTTTTTGCCCGCTGTCACCCTTGGTCTCTTTGCCCTGGCCCCCTTGGCCCGCGTCACCCGCGCCTCGATGCTGGGAATGCTCTCCAGCGACTTTATTCGCACCGCCCGTGCCAGCGGCTTGCCCCCTCGACAGGTGCTGTTTGGCTATGCCTTCCGCAATGCCATGTTGCCCGTGATTACAACCTTGGGGGTGGTGTTCTCTTTTTTGCTGGGGGCCAACATCCTGGTGGAAAAGGTGTTTGCATGGCCAGGGATCGGCTCCTACGCCGTCGAAGCCCTGGTGGCCTCGGACTATGCGCCGATCCAAGGGTTCATTTTGACCATGGCGTTGCTCTATGTGGTGCTGAATTTGTTGATTGATTTGCTGTACGTCGTGATTGATCCCAGAGCGGGGGTGCAGGGGTGATGGGGAGCAGGGGAGCGGAGGGGCCAAGATTTCGGCGAGCTGCAAACATCCCGGCTTTCTACGCTGCCAGCGACCTCACAAATCTAACGACCTCGCCCATCGACCGCTCCCTAGCCCCCAAAGTTCCCTAGCTCCCCTGCCCTACCTCTAGCTCCTAAAGCCTCCCGCCCCCTAGCCCACCATCCCCATGGCCACCACAACTTTTAGCCACACCCGCTACGTCATTAGCCAAAATCTGATTACCTTCGGGGCTTTTGGCCTGTTCTTGATATTGGTGCTGTTTGCGATTTTCGGCACGGCGATCGCCCCCTACGATCCCCTGGCCAGTAATTCGGCGATCGCCCTCCAGCCCCCCTCAGGAGCCCATTGGTTTGGCACCGATCAGCTGGGGCGGGATGTGCTCAGTCGGGTAATGGTTGCGACGCAACTGGATCTGGGCATTGCGGTGTTGGCGGTGGCTCTATCGTTTTTGGTGGGTAGTGCCCTGGGCACCTGCGCCGGCTACTTTGGCGGCTGGCCGGACCGAATCATCTCTCGCTGCATCGATACCTTGATGGCTTTTCCCCTGTTTGTTTTGGCCATGGGTTTGGTGGCCGCCCTGGGCAATACCGTCACCAACATCATCTACGCCACGGCCATTATCAACCTACCCCTCTATACCCGCGTGATCCGCTCCGAGATTTTGATTCGCCGGGAAGCGGGGTTTGTGGAAGCGGCCCGCCTCACCGGCAACGGTGACTGGCGAATTATGGCCCGCCACCTCTTCCCCAATGTGTTGCCGGTGATGATGGTCCATATTTCCCTGAACATGGGCTGGGCGATTTTGAATGCTGCGGGTCTCTCCTTTATTGGCCTCGGCGTCCAGCCGCCCACGGCAGAGTGGGGAATCATGGTCGCCGAAGGAGCCACTTATATCGTTTCGGGGGAATGGTGGATGGCGCTATTTCCGGGGGCGGTGCTGATGGTGGCGGTGTTCTGCTTCAATCTGCTGGGCGACGGACTACGGGATTTGATTGACCCGAGGATGCGGACTTAGGCATAACTAGCCACCAATTCTTACTCCCTCTCCCAGATTTGGGAGAGGGTTGGGGAGAGGGCCATTCGGGATCGCGTATTTGGTTTGCATTCCTTAGCGGTAGTCAAGGAGCGGAGGCATGACGGTGTTGTGGAATGTGTGAACGAGAAGCAAACGTCGGACTTGGGGGCTGGCCCCCAAACCCCCGTTATGTGGGGGCCTAACTCCCCCACGCCCCCCGAAAGAGATTTCGGCTGATACGCCTCCGACTCTGGATGACGCTGGATTGCCAATTTCCCCATTAGCTGAATCATTGATTTACCTCAAATCTGTCCCCTGCTCCCTTAACCTCAATCCCTCTAGCCATGCAACTTCCACAAACTGCCCCTACGCCCTCGCCCCCCATCTCCTCCGCTCCCCTGCTCTCTGTCGAAAATCTCACCGTCGAGTTTCAAACTCGCTCTGGTGTGGTGAAGGCGCTAGAATCCGTCAGCTTTGCCATCCGCCCCGGCGAGACGGTTGGGATTGTGGGGGAGAGCGGTTCGGGGAAATCCGTCACGGCCTTCACCCTGATGGGGGTGTTGGATCGGGCGGGAAAGGTCACCGCCGGTCGCGCCCTGTTCCAAATCGATCGCATCGCTGTGGACCTACTCCAGGAGCCAGAATCTTCCCTGCGCCAGCTCCGGGGCAAAGAGCATGTCGATGATCTTTCAAAATCCCCGCACGGCCCTGAATCCGATCCGCAAGGTGGGCAAGCAGATTACCGACGTGCTGCGCTGCCACACCGACTTGCCCAAGGCGGAGCTGCGGGCCAAAGCATTGGAGATGCTGGCCAGCGTCCGCATTCCCGACCCCGAAAAGCGCTATGACGCCTACCCCTACGAACTCTCCGGGGGGCTGTGTCAACGGATCATGATCGCCCTAGCCCTGGCCTGCTCTCCCAAGTTGCTGATTGCCGATGAACCCACCACTGGTTTGGATGTCACCACCCAAGCCACGGTGATGAATCTGATCAAAGACTTAGCCACCCAAAAACAGATGGCGGCAGTGCTGATCACCCACGATCTGGCCCTGGCCTCTGAATATTGCGATCGCATCGTGGTCATGCACGCCGGTCACGGGGTCGAAGCCGCCCCCACCCACAGTCTCTTTACCCATCCCCGCCACCCCTACACCGCCAAACTGATCGCCGCCACCCCCGAACCCCACAAGTCTTTCGCAGACCTCACCCCAATTGCGGGTAACCTGCCCGATCTGAAAGCCACCGACATCCCCCCTTGTCGGTTTAGCCAACGGTGCGATCGCTACGAAGCCGCCCTCTGCGACCAAACTCCCCTCACCCAGCAGTCCCTTGATGCCGAGCATCAGGTGGCCTGTTGGAAACCGCTTTAGCAGAAGCGAAAGGAGCGAGGGGGCGAGGGAGCGGAGGGGCAAGGATGTTCGTGAGAACCAGAAACATCGGTTTTTGAGCTGCGAGCACCCTTATAAACCCAGCAACTTCATCCCTAATCCTTTCCAGTTCCCCATCCCCAAAAGCTCCCCTGCACCCTTCACTTCTTCATCCCTCCACAACGCCCCATCAGCTCCCTAGCCCCCAAATCTCCCAAATCTCCCCGTCACCCTCTCACCCCATCACCCCATGACCACCGCTACCCCACCCCTCCTCCAAGTCCAAAACCTCAGCAAGGCTTTCCCCCTCAGCAAAAACACCCATCTCCAGGCGGTGGATCACGTTTCCTTTGAGATTCAACCGGGGGAAAGTGTGGGGCTGGTGGGGGAGTCGGGCTGTGGCAAGTCCACCCTAATTCGGTTGATCACCCGACTACTGGATGTCAGCGCCGGGGAGATACGGTTTGAAGACACCATTCTCAGCACGATCGCGGTGCGGCAATTCCCCAAAAGCTCCTATCGCAAGGGGATTCAACTGGTCTTTCAAGACCCTACCGATAGCCTCAACCCCCGCTTCACCGCCTACGACACCATTACTGAGCCGATCAAGCGATTGACCGGTATGCGAGATCAGCCGCAACTGCAAGCGCGGGCCTCAGAATTGGCGGACTGGGTGGGTCTCCCCCAGGACTTACTCAGCCGCTTTCCCCACCAGCTTTCTGGCGGCCAAAAAGCCCGCGTCGGCATCGCCCGCGCCATTGCCCTCAACCCCAAGCTGCTGGTGCTGGATGAGCCCACCTCAGCCCTGGATGTATCGGTGCAGGCGGTGATTTTGCACCTGCTGGCGGACCTAAAAGAGCGGCTGGGGATGAGTTACCTGTTTGTTTCCCATGACTTGAACGTGGTGCGGCTGCTGTGCGATCGCATCCTGGTCATGTATCTGGGCAAAATTGTCGAAGCCGGTCCGGTGGAGCAGGTGTTTAACCATCCCCGCCATCCTTACACCGAGGCGCTGATTTCAGCCATTCCCAGCTTTGAGGCCAAACCCCACCCCATTCCCCTCACTGGCGAGCCCGCAGCCCGATCAACCCCAACCCCAATGTCTGCCGCCTCTATGGCCGCTGCCCTAAGGGCCAAGATCGGTGTCAGCAGGCTATGCCGGTTCTAGAAAAAATGGGTGAAGAACACTGGGCCGCCTGCCATTTTCCAGTCGATTCGCAGGTTCCCAGTCATCTATAGTCCGGTTGAGTACCGATGAACAAAATCAGGAGAACTTAGGGGCGCAGGGGCCTGCGCCCGGTGCAGCATAGAGGGCGATAATCGCTTGATATCAGGAGCGATCTTGGTTGGATCAAACCTCTACCAGGGGCGCAGCCTTGCCCCAGACCTGATCACCGGGCTCAATTTCAACCCAAAGCGTGCTGATCGGGGGCCTTTCCCTGAGAACTATGGGAGTAGCGCTGCTCTCAACCCTCAATCCCTGCGAATCTATGGCTTTACCACCTGGCGTGCTGCCCTCCAGAAAGTCCTGCGGCCCTTGCAAAAAACCTGGGCTCACGCCTTAGGGCTGGGGGCGATCTCGGTGCTGGCGATCGCCCCCGCTGCCACCAGTGCGGAGCGCATCGAGTTTTTCATCGGCCCCCTAGAGCCCGCCATTTTGGTCGAAGACCTCGCCGCCTTTGCCCAGGACGGCACCATCAACGATAGCTTCCGGCTGGTGGCCGACAATATGAGTGCGGCCCAGCGCCAGCAACTGCGTAGCTTCTTGAACTGGCAGTTAGATGTTGAGCTGATCACCGTCAGCCAGTTCACCTATTGGCACCTAGGGGAGCGCCTGCTGGATCGCGCTGGTCAGGTGGTGCAAACCAATCGCCTACAAAACGGATCGCGCCCCCTGCGGGCTGCCCTGATCGCCGCTGCCGCCGATGGCGATGGCTTCACCCCCCTAGAGGTGATCCAAGCATTTCCCCTAGAGGTGATGCAGCTCGACTTTGCGCTGCTGCAACAGATTCTCCAGGATAATCGCCGCTTCTTCGCCGCTGGGCAAGAGTTGAGCGGGCTACTGCGATCGCTCGGCGAACGGGAGGCCGCCGCCTTGCCTGCTCCGGCCAGCGGTCGTCCCACCGAAGCTGGCCCCTACCAGTGGCAGCGCCGGACGCTGCGATTCGATCACCCCCTGCGCGGGGAAACGGTGCCCTTTGATCTATACCTGCCCCGGCGGGGAGTCACCCGCGATGGGACGCCGGTGGTGGTGATCTCCCATGGGGCTGCCTCCGGGCGGGGGGGCGTTTACTTATTTGGCCCAGCATTTGGCCTCCCACGGTTATGCGGTCGTGGTGCCCGAGCATGATG
>JAAUQE010000248.1 GCA_012032425.1 Leptolyngbya sp. RL_3_1
GAAGGCGCAGGGGAATAGCAGGATGCCGGACCAGCCGACGAATACAAATCGGTCGCGCTTTAGCCAATCATCGAGGACGTCGAACCATCCTCGCTGGGCTGGCGCTCTTCCCATTGCTATGGTCATGGCGCAGTTCTCCAAAACGTAAAATTTAAGCAGTGCCTAGAGCCCGACCCCAGTGGCCTGACCTGAAAGAGGCCAAACCCTGAAATTAAGCTCCGTTCATAAGTCCCAAATATTATGAGTAGGACGTTACTAATCTTTACTATAAACAATTCTGAGCCGTGATGCAGGGTTTTCCGTACCCGGTCCGTACCGACAAGCCGGTCGATTGCGGTGGGGCGAACTCGGTCGATCGTCCATTTAGCCTGAGGTTCAAGCCATTGCCAAAGGCTCATCGTTCCACCGCATCCACCCTTTTACATTGATTGCTAGACTCAGAGGGCTGTGGTGAAGTCGCGCGGGTGAATTGATCCCTGGCCGCTCGGCTCCCACAGAGTCCTCCCTCTATATTTGTGAGCGCATTAGAACCCGATGTATACCCTCGAACTCAACCTGAAGCACAGCCCTCTACCCATCGTGGTTCAAAAGCAAGAGCTGGATGTAGCCCAGGCCGATTACACCCGTCTGACCGATGCGTTGAAGTCAGGCAATGCGGTTTTGTTGGAACTCACTTGCGATCAGATTCCTGGTAAGTCGGTCACGGTGCTGACCAGTGAAGTGGCGGCAGTGCAGATCTATGAGAAATCAGGAACGACCTCGGCTTCCGGTAAGCCCCCTGGTTTCTTTGCCCTGATGGGAGAGCAGACCGCTGAGTAAGGCTGGGTTCAACGCTGGCTCGACGGTTACCGATCGCCCCTTTGCTCCCCATTGAGTTGTCTGGATGACCGCCTTGATTCCTTCTGTAGACCCCCTTGGGGTTGGCATTCAAGTCAATGATCTGTGCTTTAACTGGCCCTCTGGGCTGCCGGTGTTAAAGCACTGTGCTTTGACCGTCCGTCCGGGGGAGTTTTGTATGTTGCTGGGGGATAACGGTAGCGGTAAATCCACCCTGCTGCGGCTGCTAGCGGGTTTAATGCCGCCCCAGGAGGGCCACATCCAGGTGGAAACCCCCTTGGGCTATGTGTTCCAAAATCCCGACCACCAGTTGGTGATGCCCACCGTTGGGGCTGATGTGGCTTTTGGTTTAGCCAATGAAGGGCTGGCGCTACCGATCATTCGGGGGCGGGTGCAGGAGGCATTGAACGCCGTTAACCTGGGCCACATGATCCGCCGACCGATTTATGCCCTCAGCGGCGGACAAAAGCAGCGGGTGGCGATCGCCGGGGCGATCGCCCGTCATTGCCATGTGCTGCTACTAGATGAGCCCACAGCGCTGCTGGACCCGGATAGCCAGTTGGAGCTGGTGCATCAGGTGCGGCAACTGGTAAAGGATCGGCAACTGGCGGCGCTTTGGGTGACCCATCGGTTGTTGGAGTTGGACTACTGCGATCGCGCTTTTCTCCTTGCAAAAGGAGAACTGAGCGAACATCGCTCCCCCAGTCTACTCAGGGAGCAGCTATCGGCCTAGTACCGCATAGCAGCAGGGGTGCCTAAGGGGCAAGGGAGCCAGAAGCTGATGAGTACGGGGCGATCGCTGCAATCAAGTATCAACAGGCAAAAAAAATCCCAGGGCCAAGGCCGCTGGGATTTGGAATCAGGGTGCATCTACCAACTCACTTAACGGCGGTGCCCCGGCTAATCCGGCCAGTTTTTAGAGGATTCATCGATTTTTCATCGTTTTAGCGAGTGTTTCCGTACATCTTCTGTGGGGGGTCTGACCCCCAAGACCGTAGATATGCGGACGGATGTCCGGAAATTCCGGGCAATTCCAGGCAATTCTGGGGCAATCTGTTAGCCTAGCCGGTCTAACGGTCCTCTCAGGTTTATGCCCTCTCAGATTTATGACTGCCGCCATGACAAGTCCGCCCCCAGTTCAGAGTTCATCACCTGCCGCCCTCAAACCCGCCGTTTACATCGTGGGGGCGGGGCCGGGTGACCCAGATCTGCTCACCCTGCGGGGACAGCGGATCTTGCAGCAAGCGGACGTGATTGTCTATGCCAATTCCCTGGTGCCCCAGCAGATCCTCGACTGGGGCCGAGCCGATGCGGAGCGGTGGCCACCGCCGGTCTGACCTTAGAAGCGATCGCCCCCTTGATGATTGAGCGGGTGCGGGCGGGACAATCGGTGGTGCGGCTCCATTCGGGGGATCCCAGTCTGTATAGCGCTATCCATGAGCAAATTCAGATTCTGGCGGCGGCTGAGATTGCCTTTGAGGTGATCCCCGGCATTAGCGCCTTCCAAGCCGCTGCTGCTAAGTTGAATGCGGAGCTGACCATTCCTGGCTTAGTGCAGTCGATTATTCTGACCCGCATCAGTGGCCGCACCCAGGTACCTGAAACCGAAGAACTAGAAGCCTTAGCCGCCCATCAGACCAGCCTTTGCCTTTACCTCAGCGCCCGCCATGTAGAGGCGGCCCAAGCGCGACTGATGGTTCATTATCCCGCCGATACGCCGGTGGCGATCTGTTATCGGCTGGGCTGGCCCGATGAGCAAATCCATCTGGTCTCGCTGGATCAAATGGCTACGGTCACCCGTGACGTTGATCTGATTCGCACCACCCTTTACGTGGTTAGTCCGGCTCTGGGGGCAGCGAAGGCGCGATCGCGCCTCTACAACCCTGACCATACCCATCTGTTTCGGCCCCGCCCCAGTCAAACCCAGACTTAAAGGCGCGATCAAGGCGAGAGCGATTATGGTCGCTGCCAAATCTGAATCTGGGCGCTGTTGTCATTGCCAACCAAGCCCGCCAGCAACTTGCCGTCGGGGCTGATCACGACGGACTGGGTGCCGAGATCGCCCAAGGTGGAATCCAGTTCACCGGTTTGCAGGTTCCAGAATTGGAGACTGGTGGGGGTATTGACGATAGCGCGATCATTCGTGAGAACGAGGCGATAGACGCCCCAGCTTTTGCGATTGCTAGAGAGCAGGACTTCGGCGCGGAGATTACCCGTCGGCACATCCCAAATTTTCAGATAGCGCTTGGGCTGGGTGTAGTTGGTGGTCACCACGGTTTGGCGATCGGGGCTGAGTTGGGCATCATTCAAGTTGGTAAACCATTGGTGGGGTAGCTCCGTTTTTTGCCCCGTGGTTACATTCCACATCAGCAGTTTGCTCCCCTGCTCTACCAGAACTGTGGTGCCATCGGTACTGAGGTCAAAGATACGCAAGGCGGGCGGGCTGCCTTGGATGGTGACGGGACCGATTTGGATATCTGTGTTGGTGTCCTCGGGCCAGATCGTTTGCAGACTGCCGGTGTCGCGGTCCCATTGGTTGATCTCCCGATAACCGCCGCTGATCAGGGTGCGGCCATCAGTAGAAATCGCCACAGGGCCAACGGTCTGACTGGTGTGTCCCGGCAGCATCGTGGGGGGCTGATCGGTGGTGAGGTCCCAGAGGCGGAGCATGCGATCGCCATGGCCGCTCACCACCGTGGTGTGATCGGCGGATATTGCCAGGGCCGTCACCACCCCCGAATCACTTTGCAACGTGCGTTTCAGGGCTCCGGTTTGCACATCCCAAACCTTAATGGCCTTATCTTTGCCACCACTCACCAGCGTAATGCCGTCAGCGCTGAGGGCAACATGGCTGGCTTCAGCATGGCCGGTGAGGGTTTGTACTAACTTGAAATCGCAGTAGGGGGAAGGGGGCACGACTTCCGCACAGGGCGACACAACCCCTGGACGGGCGGCTTCGCGGGTGCCCCTAGCAACCTGAAGGAACCCAATCAAATTAGCCACCACGACCATGAGGATCAGCGCTTTGAGTAAGTCCGAACGACGGCGACTGGTTCGCACCGGCTGATTCCCAGTTGCGATCGCCCCCTGCCCTTGAATGATGTCGGTCAGCTCTCGCCGACTGCGGTTGGATTCGGAGCGGAAAGCAAACCACACTACGGCGAGGAACGCGATCGGGACGAATGGCATCAAGGCCATCTCAGGGGGAGCATTGCCTGTCAGTACCCCCAAGAAAAGGATGGGAACCCCCAACCCCAGCCAGGGGGTAGACCAGATCAGCAAAAACGCCAGCACCAGCGGATGCAGACCCATGGTGATGTGAACCGTGGTGCCCAGGGGGCCAGACTCGAAGCGCCCTTTGATTTGGGGCAAAAAGGAGTTGCGATAATGGATAATGCGGCGTATTTCAAAGCCAGAAGCATTGAGAATGCCCGCATAAGGCGCATGGTCATTTGACCAACCCCAACGCATACGTGGGGTTCGATATGCTTCTCTAATGCCGCAGTGACGCTGGGTAGGGGTCGAGATGTTTGAATGGAGAAGCGCTGGTTAGGAAGCAGGTTCATGATGTGCCCAGGGTAAATCGAGGTGGCGATCATTGCAGCGATGGGCCACGCTCCTTGGAATACAGATCCGAGCGGCTGGTTTCCTGGCCGGTCAGTCACCCTGGTCTTACAAATGCCCCTGACGGATTAGCCTTTACGGACTAGCACTCTGCCCATGACCATGATTGACGTTCAGGCCCTCAGTAAGGTTTACCCAGTCGCCATCAAGGACCCCGGCTTTAAAGGCACCTTGCGGCATTTCTTTCGCCGCACTTACCGGCAAATTGAGGCGGTGCGTCAAGTGTCCTTTCAGATTGCGCCGGGGGAAGTGGTGGGATTTCTGGGGCCGAATGGGGCGGGTAAAACCACTACGCTGAAGATGCTGACCGGCCTGATCCATCCCTCCCAAGGGCAGGTGCGGGTGGCGGGGCAGATTCCCTTTCGGCGTACCCCCGATTTTCTGCAAAAGATCACCCTGGTGATGGGGCAAAAGCAGCAGCTCCTCTGGGACCTGCCCGCCCTCGATTCCTTGCGGATCAATGGGGCCATCTATGGGCTGAGTGAGAGCACCCTGCGCGATCGCATCGCCGAACTCTCTACGATGCTGCAGTTGGGGGATAAGCTCCAGCAACCAGTCCGCAAGCTCTCCCTGGGGGAACGGATGAAGGCCGAGATGCTGGCCGCCCTACTCCATCGCCCCCAGGTGTTGTTTTTGGATGAGCCCACTCTGGGGCTGGATGTGAATGCCCAGGTGGCGGTGCGGGAATTTTTGCGGGAATACAATCGCCGCTATCAGGCCACGATTGTGCTCACCAGCCACTACATGGCGGACATTACAGCGCTGTGCGATCGGGTCCTGTTGATCTATCAGGGGGGGTTGATCTATGACGGTAGCTTGGATGGGTTGCTGAGCCGATTTGCTCCTTACCGCGAGGTGAAGGTGGAGCTGGCTCACCCAGATGAAGCGCCACGGTTAGCGACCTATGGGGATATTGAGTCGCTAGAGGGCTGCTCGGCCCGCATGATTGTGCAGCGCAGCGCCCTCACCTCCACCATTTCAAAAATTTTGGCGAATTTCGCAGTGCAGGATTTGACGGTGACCGACCCGCCGATTGAGGAGGTGATTGGACGGGTGTTTCAGACGGGGGTCGTAACCTAAGCAAAGCGCTTTCACGCTTTACGGTATACCGTATTGGACCGGTTACGGTTAGACAATATCGGCAAGTAGTGGCTCTACGGTC
>JAAUQE010000249.1 GCA_012032425.1 Leptolyngbya sp. RL_3_1
TTATAGCCCTACCCCGAGGGCATCAGGTATCCTTTCAAACTCGGGTCACCCCTTTTCAAACAGCCTCTAAACCACATCCCATTTGAAAACTTGAGGTTTTACAGTGGGGCGAACGACGGGTTGGGATGTGGCCAAGGTTTAAGTCGGGTCTCTTAGATCCAATCTTTAGATCCAAGTAGACTCGTCATACTTATGTATTATCGCTGAGGGAGGGATGGTGCCATGGGCGTTGCGGCAATTTTCGGGCGGGAGTGTTTTGTCACTCAAAACATAAGCCATTGAAGCGTAACCCTGGTTGGGCTCAAGCCCCATAGTAAGGATTAAAGAATGAAAAGAATTTTATTTGTTCTGGGTGTCCTAGAAGATGAGGACGTCGATTGGCTGGTTAGCGCTGGTGTCCGTCAAGAGCTGGTGACTAACGATGTTTTGATCGATGAGGGTCAACCCGCTCAAGCGCTACATCTGATCCTATCCGGGACTTTATTGGTATCGGTGGCTCGCCCGGAACCGACGGCGATCGCCCATCTCACCAGTGGTGAGGTGGTTGGGGAAATGTCTTTTATCGATCGCTTACCTCCCTCTGCAACAGTTACTGCTACTGAGCGATCGGTCCTGCTCACCATTGATGCTGATCAACTGAGGAACAAGCTCACTCAGGACATGGGGTTTTCCAGCCGTTTTTACCGGGCCTTGGCAATTTTGCTGTCAACCCGCCTAAGAAGTACTGTCCAGCATCTAGAAGCGGAATACTGGAAACCGTTCACCATCGACAATCAAATCTTTTCCCCCGAAATGTCTGATGCCATGACCTTGGGAGACATTCGTTTTGACTGGTTGATGCGCCGCCTCCGAGACACCGATGTCAGCCCTTTAGATCCGCCGCTTTAATCACGTTCCAATTGCTCCAGTGTGAGTTACTCTGTAGCAGAACTTTGGGCAAGGTTAAGGCGGGTGTTGAGCCGTGACAGTTGCCTGGGAGAGTGGGCGGCGATCGCCCCTCTAAAAGCGACAACGATGAAAGGCTATGATGGGGTGCTACAGTTACATCTGATTGAGCCTGATCAAACTTGTGTCCCCTGGGGTATCGTTCACAGGATCATTTTGTCGGGATCATTTTGTAGAGTGGAAGCAATCATTAGAGCATGTCTTCAGAATCTCAGCTCAGCAGCATCTTGATTGTTGAGGACAGCAAGGGGCGGCGGGAAATTATGCTGGATGGATCGGTGTATTCCATCGGTCGTGACCCTAAGTGCGATATTCGCTTGTCTTCCCAATTTGTCTCCCGCCATCACGCGACGTTGGTGCAACTTCCCAAGGACGACAATACATACTATTACCGGATTGTAGATGGCAACCTGAAGGGGAAGCCCAGCGCCAACGGCATGTTGATCAATGGCCGCAAACTCCAGGCCCATGATTTGAAGAATGAAGACGAGATTGTTTTTGGTCCCCAAGCACGGGCGATTTATTATCAGTTGAGGCGAGACGCTGCCTCAACCCTACCCCCAGACGAATTTGATATCACCCTCATTAGTCCCAACATGGTGGATGAGCTAGAGGACGAGGACGACGATACGATTAATTAGGCTCATGACCGATGTCCTGGCCTAGCGGCTGTCGGCAAAGTTCTTCATGCTGAGCTGGGTAAGGAGATTACCCCAATCTGAAAAGGGTGGCTTAGGGAAGATAGAGTTCTCCCTATAAATCATTGCTGCTGATCGCGCTGTGAACCAAGTCAAAAATCTTTTGACAGTGATTATTTTGCTTGAGGGCAAGCTCTTCGTTCTTCACCACCAGATTGACTTTGGCTGCGGGTTCGGCCATTGTGGGTGGGCTGATCAAGAGCTCGACGGTTGCTAAGCGGGCGGGTTTAACCCCACCGGGCCGTTCTTTAGCCACCAAGTATTCATCATTTTGGTAGATTAAATCCAGCTCACAAGATGCCAGGGTGTCTGCTAGCATCTGTCGCAAATGATTTAAGGGGCTGACTGCTTTAAATAGGGTGGTATACCGTGCCATAGACAACCTCGTTGTGCTACCTGATATTGCTACAAGAAACGCTCCGAATCCTAATTCCTGGTGCCATTGTCTCGGCTTCGTTGTGATCGTGACTGTTTTAATCCTGACTACTCATTAAGGAGCACTTTATCTTTACATGGCCTACAGAATAGAAATGCAATTGTGGCTACCCAGAGCAGTCCTGTAGGGCGTTGCGGGGGCTCATCCGTGCGTTCAGGGTATGTTGACCGAGCGACGTAAATTCATGAGCGATGCAGTTACGCTGACGCCACCATCAATTCCGTGGCGCGATTTTTTTTCAGGGTAAAAGGGTGGTAACCCGATCGCAACCATGTTACTAGATTTAAAGAAAGCGTCAAACAGCCCATAAAAATTGAACATTTTATGTTAAGACAAGTTTAATTTCGATGGCAGGCAAACTGATTGTGTTTGAGGGTGTTGAGGGCGGCGGTAAAAGCAGCCAAATTCAACACTTACAGGCTTGGCTCCAGACCCATTCCGGCTTCTGTGCTTTGCAGACCCAAGGCGAGATTTCCCAGGTATTGCTGACCCGAGAGCCCGGTGGCACTGATTTAGGACAAACCCTGCGTGCCCTGCTATTGGATGCAGCCCAGGGCGGGGTTATGCATGATCGGACGGAGTTGCTCCTGTATGCCGCTGATCGGGCTCAACATGTGGCCGAAAGTTTGCAACCGGCTCTAGCTGAGGGGTGCTGGATATTGTGCGATCGCTTCGTAGACTCTACCCTGGCCTATCAAGGCTATGGCCGGGGCTTGAGCTTAGACTTGATTCAGCAACTCAATCGCATCGCCACTGGCGGTCTACAGGCGGATCTAACCCTGTGGTTAAAGTTAGATGTGCGCCTTGGCTTACAGCGCAGCCAACGCCGAGGGGCGCTGGACCGCATGGAACAGGCTGACTTAGCCTTTCACCAGCGCGTCCAAGCGGGGTTTGAGGCATTGGCGCAAATGCAACCCGAGCGCATGATTGCCGTGAATGCCGAGGCCACCGAGGCAGAAGTTGCCCACCAGATTCAGCGCATTGTGGAGTCACAACTGGCCGCATGGTATCCCTCTTTACCGGTCTCCTAGGCCAGGACATAGCCCTGAGTCTTTTGACTCAAGCGGTTAACCAGCAGCGTTTAGCCCCGGCCTATCTCTTCTGCGGCCCCTCTGGCGTCGGTAAGGCAGCGGTGGCCCGACAGTTTGCGGCCCAATTGTTGTCTGCTGAACGTCCGGATACCGAGCTAGGGCTGTCCCCTAGCCTCCACCGTCGAATTCAGCAGCGCAACCACCCAGATTTGCTGTGGGTAGAGCCCACTTATCTGCACCAAGGCCGTCCGGTGACGGTGGCCGAAGCGGCTGAACTCGGGGTCCGCCGCAAAGCCCCCCCCAGATTCGCCTGGAGCAAGTCCGTGACATTACCCGGTTTTTAAACCGACCGCCCCTAGAGTCGCCCCGATCAGTGGTGGTAATTGAGGGGGCTGAAACCATGGCCGAGGCGGCGGCTAACGGCTTACTCAAAACCTTGGAAGAGCCCGGTCAGGCCACGATAATTTTGCTGGCCCCGAGCCCTGCGGTTTTGCTGCCGACGCTGGTGTCGCGATGTCAATGCATTCCCTTTCGGCGATTATCGACGGAGCTAATGACCACTGTGCTCACCGCCCAGGGCCAGGGTGACCTCCTCAATCACCCCGTCATTCTGGCGTTAGCCCAGGGGAGTCCGGGTCAGGCGATCGCCACTTGGCAGCAGTGGCAGAGCCTACCCTCAGAATTGATCAATGCGGTTAGTGAGCCCCCCCAAACCCTGAAGTCGGCCCTGACTTTGGCCCAGCAGCTAACGAAGGCCCTCGATCCAGAAGCGCAGCTATGGCTGGTGGACTATTTACAGCAGTTGTACTGGCAGCGACAGACCCCTGCCGCCACCCTCCATGCCTTAGAGCAGGCGCGATGGCATCTACGTCGATTTGTGCAGCCCCGATTGGTCTGGGAGGTGACGCTGATGGCGATGGTGCAGCGCTGATCACGGGGCAGCAGGGGGGATCGAGCTGAACGGCGTTTAAGGGCTCGCCTGAGGCTGTAGCCGATCAATCACTTGATCGAGGGCCACTGCCCGTGACGCTTTGAATAAGATGCGATCGCCGGGTTGCAAATTATCTTTGAGATAATCAATTAGCGCTTCGGCATGGGGGAACTGTTGGCAGGCGACCGGGTTAGCCCCAGTGGCAAGGGCCGTCGCAGCTTCGGGATCAGCCAAGATCAAAAGCTGATCTAATTGCAAATCCCGCGCCACAGTTCCCACCCGATGATGGAGCTCCACGGCGCGATCGCCCAGCTCTTTCATCGTGCCCAGCACGGCAATATGGCGCTGGCCAGGGGTGTCCTTCAGCATCTGTAGCGCCGCTGTCATCGATTCCACCCCGGCGTTGTAGGTTTCATCCAGGATCACAATGTCATTAGGCCATTGCAGCCGCTGGGCGCGTCCTTTCGGGAGATCGACGGTAAACCCCTGCTGCAAAACGCGCCAATCTAGATCCAGGGCTCGCATCACCGCCACCACCGCCAGCAGGTTGAGGGCATTGTGGCGTCCCGGCAACGGCAACGGTAGGGCTAACCCATCAATCTCTAGCTGACCATCAGCACGCAACTGCCCGGTCACATCGCCTCCGGTCAGGCCAAAGGTAATCTGGGTTCCTGACCAGACCCCTTTGGCGGTCGTCATTAACCGATCATTGTCATAGTTCAGAACCGCCGTCCCTGAGGGAGACAGCTCGGCCAGCAATTCACACTTGGCATGGGCGATCGCCTGCTCTGAGCCCAATCTGCCGATATGGGCCGTGCCAACATTGGTAATGACGGCGACGTTCGGTTCAGCGGTGCGGGCCAACAGGGCAATTTCACCAGGGCCTCGCATCCCCATTTCCACGACCCCAAACCGATGATGGGGCGCTAACTCCAGCAGCGTTTTGGGCACCCCGATTTCATTGTTGAAATTGGCGCGGGTTTTGAGGATCGGCCCCTGATGACTGAGGGCGGCAGCAATCATTTCCTTGGTGGTGGTTTTACCGACCGAACCGGTAATGGCCACTAAGGGCGTGCCCAGTTGTCGCCGCCACCACCGGGCGATCCCTTGATAAGCGCTGAGGGTATTGGGGACCACTAACTCGCGATCGTCCCCAGTCACCGGCCCATCGACCACGGCCCCGACTGCCCCCTGGGCTAAGGCTTGACCCACAAATTCGTGACCATTGAACGTCTCCCCGCGCAACGCCACAAAGACCTGGCCCGGTTGAAGCTGCCTGGTGTCAGTGGTAATGCCCTCCGCCCGAAGATGACGGCGTTCTTTCCCCAGGGGCTGGGCTCCGATGACTTGGGCTAAGTCTGCCAATGAGGCTTGTAAGGTCATGGCGATCCCATGGAATCAACTGTATGCGGCCTACAGCCCTTAGGCTATGACACCGCTGGCAGCTACAGCAACTCCTGGAAGCAGCTACAGCAACTCCTGGAACAATACGCTGATGACTGAGGCCACCAGCCACGAAGGCGTTGCTGATTAGCGGGATGAATGCCCCCTCATCCCCAACCCTTCTCCCTGGG
>JAAUQE010000056.1 GCA_012032425.1 Leptolyngbya sp. RL_3_1
GTCTGGCACTCAGCCAAGGAATTTATTGCCAATCGTCTATTTAAATCGATTGAAGAGCTAGAAGCTCTTGTCAACAGGCTGTTAAATGACGGTGAACTTGTAATAAATTGGGGGCGCAATATCAAAATAAGGGAAATGCCGTGAATGCAATTTAAATGCACAACAGCTTACCAGGCCCGCCACTAACAAAAACACTTCTCGCCAGCGCTCATCCGCCAAATGATCGCGCACCAGTTGGTTAACCTTTTGGTTGTCAACAATGCATTTAGCGGTGAGATATTCCTGAAAGGTTAAGTGAGAAAAGGAATAGGCATCACGGGAGCGTTCTACTAAAATACCTTGCTGCACCTCGATTTCTTTGAGGATTTGACCCGTATCTAAATCCGGCGCATTTTGATTTTCTTTCTGAAAATCTTGAATCTGATCCAGCACAGTCTGTTTCGAGAAAAAGAGCTGGTTATCTACAAAACTGGTATAGGCAATTTCTGACAATAGCTCTAACTCTAAATCCGAACCAAACTTTTGATAGATGGGTTCTTTTTGGATGCGTTTCTCTGCAGCCCATTTCCGCAATAACACATCTAAAGCTTCCCCATAGACTTGATAACGCTTTTAGGGAAGTCCTGGAATTCGTCATAGATGACGCAGATCAAAGTCAACAGCAATGGTGTTTGGGCCAATTCCTTTGCTGCCTTATAGTCTTCACTTTTCAGCAGGTCCCAACAGCGCTTTGCTGTCTCCGCTTCAATATCCCTGGACTTGCGAAACCAGTTGGTAATAAATCGCTCAATCTGGTCGTCTTCAAATGCGGCCATAGCCACGTCGTTAAATCGCTTAAATCCCCCAAAGGTGTAAGCCGCCACTCGGCAGGAGGCAATAAAGCGGTTATACTGTAGCGATCCACTAAATCTTCAATTTCGGTAATGGCGTGATTCAACGCCTCAGCAGGCACTTCATCCAAACCATCCAGCAACACCAGCAGCTTGCCACTGTTTAAAAATAGCTCGGTGAATTCCTGGGCTTTGGGAAAGCCACAGGTTTCAAACTCTTGGGCAATGATGTCTGTGATTTTGAGGTCATTAGACTTGAACTTTTGCAGCTCCAGCATCACCGGAATGCAATCGTGAGCATAGTACCGATCTTGAGCTTTGAGGTCCGTGCCCCCATGCATGATCGCAAAGCGCCGCAGGGCCTCCAGCCCCATCTTTCGCAAAAATGTGGACTTGCCAACACCAGGACCGCCCAACAGCATCAGGTATTGCTGTTGGTTAGCAACCTCAAGCCCTTGCTGCTTCTCCGCATTGTGAAAATCAAAGCCCCGCTTGCCGCTTTCACGAAAGAGTTCCTGTAATGACTCGGTGGATTCGTAATAGCGCAGGGCGGATCGCGGCAGCAGTTGCACAGCGGTATAGATCTCATCCAGCTTCACCGGGTTGTCCATCCGCACACAGGCCACCTTCAAAATGCCGTGGCGGTCGGCATAGCGCTGCACATACTTCTGGATGGCGCGGTTAAAGGCACTGCCTCGACCCAGATCAATATCGGCCTTCTTGAGCAGTTCACCCCCTTTATCCGCCACCACCTTGCCAATCAAGCTGGTGAGGCCAGCGGTGGCGGCTCCAATTAGGGGCTCAAATCCAGTCATGGCAGTCAGGGTGAAATGATTTGGCCACAGTGTAACCGTTGCCACAGGTCCACCGCATCCACCCTTCCCTCTAGGCCAACAGTACACAGAATTCGGCTTCGACAAGCTCAGCCCGAACGGGGCCTGGGACGCTTAGCCAACATCACCCTGGGTCACTCAGGGTGTGAAGTGTTCTCCTGCGGCAATCCGCTCCAGGCACTCAGCCATCGTTAAATCTTGATAGATCTCCCACCACTTCTGAGTGTGCCGCATGTACGAGAGATTGAACTTGCCATCGCCCACATATTCCATGCGGGCAAACTTGTCATCAAACGACGGAGAAATCGCCCTTTCACCGGGGCAGTTGTATGTCGAACAAAAGTAAAAGTAGCTCTGGTACCACTTCGAGTAGATGTCCACGAGATAGTTGAAATCGTGGTCGGTGGGTGGTGGCTGGATGTGCTTGGGTTTCAGCGTGCTTTCAATCAGCTCATCCGCTGCTGTTTTGAGCGCCACCTTTAGATCATCAGGGGCCTTGTGCTTCTTCTTCCTGGGCGTCGCAGGCATCCAGTATTTTTTGTTACTCGCCATATTATTTGCAACGCTCCATAACGGTTATACCCGATTCATTCATCTGATCAACTGAAATAATTTGTGAAGCCGAAACTTCAAGCGTTACGTGAGGTACATCCAGACCTTCTAAGCTGTACCCATCCGCTTCCCCGTCAGGCATTGGATAGTGCTCGATAATCGTTGCGATCGCCCCACGCTTGAGATCATGGTCGGGCAGATCCTCAGCCAGGGCAACTTGAGAAAAAAGCGGATATTGTGCGTTCATGCTTCTGCTCCTTTCAGGGATTGAAGCCTTGGGACATTTCTGGCAAAGAAAATACCAATTCTCTAGGCCCCCTAGAATCCCCCAAAATTGGGGGACTTCCGGCCTCTGGCTCCCCCAATTTTGGGGGCTGGGGGGGCTTTCCTTTGGTATGAGATTTTTGAGACATCACCCTAGTGCAGAAAGTGCCGGATCCCCGTCATAACCATCACCAACCCCAACTCATTCGCCGCATCGATCGAATCCTGATCGCGCTTGCTGCCTCCGGGCTGCACGATCGCCCCAATCCCCTGCGCTGCCGCCGTCCGTACCGAGTCATCGAACGGGAAAAAGCCATCGCTGGCTAAGATCGCCCCGGTAGCGGCTTCCCCGGCTTGGCGCAGGGCAATATCGACCGCGCCGACTCGGTTCATTTGGCCGGCTCCGACTCCCAGCGTGGTGCGGTCCTTGGTGACCACAATCGCATTCGACTTCACATGCTTCACCACCCGCCAAGCAAACAGCAGCTCCTCCAACTCCGCTGTCGTCGGCTTGCGCTCGGTGGGCACCGTCCATTGGGAGGGATCATCGAGCGCATCATCGACGGCTTGGACTAGGACGCCGCCCGCGATCGCCTTCGGAGCCACCTTCGGACCTGCCAGCAAATCTGCCAGCAGCAGCACCCGTAGGTTGCCCTTCTTACTCAAGATTGCCTGGGCAGCGGCATCGCAACCGGGGGCGACAATGCATTCCAAAAAGGTTTTTGTCATCGCCGTGGCGGTGGCGGCGTCGATGGGTTGGTTCAGCGCCACAATGCCGCCAAAGGCCGAAATCGAGTCGGCGGCAAAAGCCCGCTCGTAGGCGCTGGCGAGGCTGTCGGCCATGGCCATGCCGCAAGGGTTGGTGTGCTTCAGCACCGCTGCCGTGGGCGAGTGGGCGGGAAATTCGCTAATGATCCGCCGAGCCGCTTCCAGGTCCACCAGGTTGTTGTAGCTGAGGGGTTTGCCCTGCACCAACTCCGCTGCCGCCCAGCCGGTGGGAACGGTCCCCGTTTGGTACCAGGTGGCGGGCTGGTGGGGGTTTTCGCCATAGCGGAGGGTCTGGCGGCGGGTGCCGGTGAGGGTCCAGCGTTCGGGCAGCTCGTCGCTGGGGTCGGGGGTGAGATCGGCGGTGAGGTAATTGGCGATCGCTGATCATAGGTGGCGGTATGCCAAAAGGCTTGGCGAGCGCAATCGGCCCGGAAGGTTTGGGGCACCGTGCCCTCCCCGTCAGTGAGGGCTTGCACATAGGGCTCGTACTGAGCCGGATTGCAGAGGATGGTGACGTAGGCATTATTCTTCGCCGCCGCTCGGATCAGGGTAGGGCCACCAATGTCGATTTGCTCGATCGCCTCAGGCAGGGTGACCTCAGGCTGGGCAATGGTGGCCTCGAAAGGGTAGAGATTCACCACCACCAGGTCAAAGGCGCGAATGTTATTGGCGGCCATATCCGCTTGGTCGGCAGGAAGACCGGGGCGGCCCAAGATCCCCCCATGGATGCGGGGATGGAGGGTTTTGACCCGCCCCCCCAGGATTTCGGGGGAGCCAGTGAAGTCGGCTACCTTGGTAACGGGGAGCCCTGCCGCCGCGATCGCCTGAGCGGTGCCGCCACTGCTGACAATTTCAAACGCAAAGGACTCAATCAGGGTACGGGCCAGCGCCACCAGTCCGGTTTTATCTGAAACGCTCAACAGTGCTAGCTTCGCCATTCCTCTACCCCTTGCAGACATTGGTGCATCTATTTATCTTGGCCACTTTCTGTAAGACACCGCCCATGGAGCTGATCTTTGTGCAACCGCAAAGTGGCCATAAACCCTATCGATTCTATGGCAAAAAAGAGCGCGACCGGGGCCGCGCTCTCGTCAGGTCAGGTTAGCGGGTTAAGCAAACCCGATGTCGCCCTGGCCACTTTGCTGAAGACACCTAGGATCACTCTGTTCTTTGGCGCACCAGCAAAGTGGCTCGCAGTCTTGCCCTAAGCGGAAAAGCTGCTATACCAGCTTTTCCTCAACCGCTTCCGCCTTGGTATTGGTGCGGCGGTAAGGGGTCTCACGGTTGAACTTCATGTGGATGGCGCGGTTCTGCTCACCGTCGGAGGCCACCGCCAGAATCGGGTAGTCAATCAACCCATCCTGGAAGGACATCTGGAAGCGGAAAGTGCCATCGGAGTTGAGTTGGATGGGCTTGCCGCCGATGGTCACGGTCGCATCCGGCTCGGTGGCCCCGTAGACAATCAGCTCCGCATCCGCCACCAGCCAGAACTGGCGGGCACGCTCGGGCGGCATGGAAGCCCCCATACCCACCCCAGACATGGTTAAACCAGACGCGGTGGGTACGGCCCACATCCCCACCCCAGAGGGGAACACATAGGAACTGACCGCTTGCTCAGGCACTTGCTGCATAGAGCCAAACAGTGACCCGGCCACCCGCTGGGCTTCGACAGACTCGGTCATGCCAAAGATCTCTTCGTAGATGGGGTTGCTTTCGGGGGTGAAGCGACCGGGAGGGGTGAGGGTCATCACGGTCTGACCGCGCAGGTCTTGGTCCCAAGGGACGGTGACAAACTTGTCTTCGATCCAGTCGGAGGGGTAAACCGGGGGAATGTGGGCCGGAGCAGAGCGGGCCAGTACCAGCCAGCGGCCATCGTTGCAGACGTAGCCAATCTCCGCCACGTAGTCGCGATCGCTCACCGGAATCGGCAAGTACCATTCCCGCGCCATCTCGTCACATTCGTACTGCTGCAAACTGTGGGGGGCTTGGGTGTTGATGTCCATATCGGTGACATCGTAAAACCTGAGGGCTAAGCGGGTCCCGCCTTGGCGACGCAGCTCTTCTTTATGGTCGTTGGGGATGTCCCAATAGGCGTAGGCCCACTGGGGGTCGCGGGGCATCAGCACGATGCGGCTTTCACCGTAGCCCGTGGGCAGATCTCCTAGGCCCTCGTCAACGGCGGCTAAGGCTTCAACGGGCAGGGGCTCAGTGGGGGCAGCGTATTTAGCGGCTTCCACTTCAGCTTGGCCCTCCACTGAGGCAGCGGGGGCCGGGGCAGAGGTGGTGCGACGCGCCTGAGCCGCTTGAATCGCTTCGATCAGCTCATCCTTACGCATCCGGCTGTAGCGAGAGACCTCGCATTCGCTGGCAACTTTACGCAGTTGCCGCAGGGTCATTCCGTCAAGAGGTAGGCCAGATTCAGACATTATTAAACACTCCTAAAACTGCAACGACCGACAAAAAGCTGCGGTTATATCCCCTTGGGGATCACCCTTGCCCCCTCGGGGATCGCAAGTTGGGCTCAATATGGCAGAAATACCTATGGGAGATCAAGGGGGTAAAACAACGGATTTTGGTGCTTTTAGCGAGTTTTCGGCACATGCCGGGATCATAAAGTCATTAAATCCTGACAATTAAGATTCCATGTTTTTTGTTAAGTCAGGGTGGCGAAACATTGCGGGCACCGATGATCCCCCTGGGAATAAATGCTTGGGGACTGGGACGTTCTGTGGTTGCATAGCCATCGGGTTCATGCTCCTGAACGCCCTTGCCTACTCAGCACGCTGCACCACCAACCCAAGGCTGGGTAATGTACTTTTTTGAAACACATCTGAGGGCAATGCCACTGCTGGGGATGGGGTTTGTTAGGCTTAGGAGTCAAAAAGTGGGGCATGACGCGATCGCCAGCTCCCCCTTGGTTTTGCTCTGTTTTTGTTTCAAATGTTTTAAATACTGCTGTGGCCGCAAGTCTGTCCCTGTCTTCAGCCAGTGCCTTCTGGCCTGCCCCCAACGAAACCCTGTTCTACGACACCCTAGTAGTCGGCAATACGTTGGCGGCCTACACGGCGACCCTGGCCATTTTGCAAGCGGGGGGGCAGGTGTGCTGGGTCAAGGCAGGAGCGGCAGATGTGGCCTGGGCCAGCCCTAACCCGCTGACCCAGGCTGGTAACCGGGTGCCAAGGCGCTTCCAACTTCCCCATCCTTGCCGTTGGTCCCGCAGTCAGCACCAGTTCTGGCAGCAGGAGCGGCAGCAAGAGGCGCAGCAGCAGCGATTGAGTCCGGTGTCAGCAGCGCAAAGGTTAGGGGATCCCCCAACCCCGTCGGTCACGAAAACCCAGAAGCTGCGCCAAGATCTGACCCCTTATTTGAGTAATCAACAGCTAATCTTGATTGCGGCGGCGATACCGGTGCAGGTGCTGTATAGCCAACCCAAAGCAGCCAAACCCAGAAGCAGCGGCGGGTCTATCAAGTGGCGTTTCGTGGTGAGGAACGGCGCTTTCAGGTGCATTGCGGATTGACCCTGGACGCCACCGCCCAGGGAGTGCTGTCACGGCTGCTCGAAAAAGCGGCGGGCGAACCCTTAGGGGCAGCGCAGGTGATCTTGACTGAAACCGATCGCTATCCCGCCCGGCGCAGCCAAGCCCGAGGCACCTGCTTTGACGACACCATTGGGGTCGTGGCCGCCCTCGGTGAGTGGGGCAAGACAAAAACCGCGACCGATGACGGTGCCGTTGCGATCGCTGATTCCCGCCCATACCGACGGGTTTCTGCGGGTGAGCCAACCGGGGAGCGTGCCCGCTCTACAAGGGCTCTGGCAACAGCCCTCAGTACAGTGGGCTTTGGGAGAAGCAGCGGGCCACATTGCCGCCCTCTCGGCCCAGACTGGCTTTCGCAGTTTGGTTCACCAAACCCAGTGGCGACGGCGGGTGCAGGCACAGCTCACCCGCCACGGCATCCCCATTTTTGCCTTTGACGATGTAGACCATCACGACCCCGACTTTGAGGCGATTCAAGGGCTGGCGGCAGCAGGGATTGTGCGGAGTACGAGCGATCTCGATCTCCACTTTCGCCCTGAGACGCCGGTAACTCGGGCGGTAGCAGCGACGGCCCTGGTGCGACTAGCGGCACCCGTTACGGAGGGCAAAACCGGTCTGGTTCTGCAAGATATTTTTCCCACCCACTGGGCCTGGCAGGCGGTCACCACCGCCGTGATCACCGGGCTGATGCCAGCTTTAGAGCCGCAGCGATTTGCCCCCAGCCAGGTGCTGTCTCGTCAACAACTGATTGACTTGGTACAAGCCCAATGGCCCGATGCCAAGCTGCCTCCCCTCCCCCAAGCCGACCGCCCCGCCCGTCGCCGCCACCTCTCACGACTGCTCTATCCGCTTTTATAGAGATGGGTAAGGCGGCACCCATCAGGCAGCGGGGGTAAATCTCGTATCATTAAGGCATGTTACAAACCTGGGATGTGCTGAACCGATGACCGCCCAATTAATTGCCCCGATCGCCCTCAAAGATCTCCGCAAACAGGACTGGATTTGGCGGGGTCATACCATTCGCTACACGATTGAGGGCACCGGCCAGCCGCTCGTGCTGATCCATGGGTTTGGGGCCTCCATTGGCCATTGGCGCAAAAATATTCCGGTCCTAGCGGCGGCGGGCTACCAGGTCCATGCCCTGGATCTGCTGGGATTTGGGGATTCGGACAAACCGGCCTTGGAATATAGCCTCGATCTCTGGGTGGCGCTGCTCAAGGACTATTGGCAGGAACACATCCAGCAACCAGCGGTGTTTATCGGTAATTCCATCGGTGGGTTGCTGGCGCTGATGATGTTGGCGGAAGCGTCGGAGATGGCCTGCGGCGGTGTATTGCTCAACTGCGCGGGCGGGCTCAATCACCGCCCCGATGAGCTGGCCTTACCCTTGCGGCTGGTGATGGGTACCTTCACCAAGCTGGTGAGTTCAGAGCGGCTAGGGCCGTTTATTTTCAACCAAGTGCGGCAGAAGTTTCGCATTCGCGGGTCGTTGCGGCAGGTGTATCGCAACCGGGAGGCGATTACGGAGGAGCTGGTGGAGATGCTCCACGGCCCGTCCTGTGATCCGGGGGCACAGAAAGTGTTTGCGGCGATCGTCACCGCCCCACCAGGACCGCGACCGGAGGAGCTATTGCCTCAGATCCAGCAGCCGTTGTTGGTGCTCTGGGGGGAAAACGACCCCTGGACGCCGATTAAAGGGGCGGATATTTACCGCCGTTTGAGTGAGGATGCGGCGGCGGCGGTGACGTTTCACAGCATTGCAGAGACGGGCCACTGTCCCCATGATGAGCGGCCTGAGGTGGTAAATGAGCAGATTTTGGCTTGGTTGCAACAGGCTGACTCAAGGCTGGATCACCGCCCTTAATCACGCTACGCGCCGCTGCTGGATCGCACTTAAGGAACAGGCGGGTAAATAGCGTACCGCTTTCCAAGGGCGCAAACCCTTGCGCCCCTACTTCAATGACTTGCGAGCATGGTGTTTTATTTAAGCGCAGATCCCTAACCGCTTCGCACCCCTGGCATTCTTCAACTGGCAATCAATCCGAACCCTTAAGGCGCAGCTTTTTGCAGTTCTGCTTCTAGGGAGCGCAAGAGTATTTGGGCTTCCTCATGGGGCGTCGTACCCGCCTCAATTTTCTTGAGTTCATTGAGGATCGTCTGGACCTCGCGGGCGTAATCCCCTGGGCTCATTTCGCTAGAGCGGCCCCACAGCCAAGTATTGTGCTCCTGGGCGGCCTCCCACCTCGATGCGGCCTGCGCTTCGGCAACCAGCTTGCCCTCGACCACCCCGAGCTTGTTGGTATATTCCGCCAGCATGGCTTGGGCTTCGCCATAGCCGGCGTCCTCTAGCTCAATTTGCTCTAGACGATCAATGGCTTGTCGCCAGAGGCTGACAATGCGCTGCCAGGTTTCGGGGCTGTGGGGCGGATTTTGGGCTTCGGTGGAAGCGGTCCAGGCAAATTGTTTAGCGGCCTCAATCAGGGTGCTGGAGCGGCTACCCCCAGCCAGTAACCCAGCCACCTGTTGGAAATCGCGATCGTAGGCGTCTAGCTTGGTTTGGGCCTGCCGACCCGCCAGGGTTTCAGCCGAAATTTCGTTGAGCTGATCCATGCCGCTCTGCCAAGCGATCGCCGCCGCCGTTTTGTCCGCCGTGGTTTGAGCCGCCTGGTATTGCGCCTTAGCGGTATCCACCTCGGTGGTGCCTTGATCCAACAGCGTAAACGCATTTTGCTCTTGGAAAATCTTGGCCTCCATGCGCCCAATTGCCTGTCGCGCCGCCTGAAACTCATCCAGGGTAAAGCGCCAGGTACAGCTCATAAAGGTGCAGTAGGTTTGGGGAAAATAGCCCAGAAACCAAACCGGTAAACGATCCAGATGCTTTTGGGCTTGGGTAACCTTTTCAGCACCCAATTCAATATCTTGGGTACTGGTGGCCTGGTTGACTAGCTGATCGCTCTGCTCCACCAGCGAAATGGCCTGACGGTAGCTGTGGTCCATGGAGATGTAGCTGGGCAGCAGCACAATCGGGGCCACCTTCGCGACGGGCCAGCGAATCATTGGGTAGGCAAGTTGAGCACCCAAAGCCCCCCGGCTGAGACCGTCAAGCCGATCATGGCGGTTTTGATCAGCCCAAACTTGCCCCTGCTGCGTCGATTCGCGCGAGCGGCTTTGTGCAGCACCGCCTCACTAAACTCGGGAAAGATATCTTCAATGGTCGCCTTGATTTCACCGTAGGTGAGGGGCGGCCCTTCCTGGAGGGTGAATTTGGTCAACCGCCTCAGGACAATCTCCCGGCGCACTTCTTCCAGGGGTCCGTTGACCAGCCGTTTCAGCTCCTCGGCCAGCAGGGTATAGGCGCGGTTATTGAGGCGAGGCATAGGGGTAGTGGGTTGGCAAGACAGCTACTCTGCTGCTCAGTTTGCCCGAACTGGACCCCAATGTTCACGCATTGCGACGATTGCGTAAGTCTTTGGCTTTTTGAGTCAGCTCTTTGAAATAATCCGTTTCGGTAATTTCCGCCACCTGCTGCTCTTTGCGGGTCTGATCAATTTCGATGGTGAGTTCCGCCACCTGGCGCTTCAGCCGCTGCTCTCGCTGATAGACCTGCTTGGCCATATTCTGAAAGATACGGGCCAATTGGCCGATTTCATCGGAGCGGACCGTGACGGCATCCAGGGCTGACAGCTCAAATTCCCCATCTTCGATCGCTGCCGCCGTATCGGTAATCACCAGCACTGGGCGCACAATCTGGCGGGCAATCAGATAAACTACCGCCACTAAAATTCCCGCAGACCCTAAACCAATGGCAAAAATCTGCCAGGCCAACTGCACCGCTGGCCGAAACGCTTCTTTTTGAGATAATTCTGCAAATAGAGCAACATTATTGCCGTTGAGCCATTTGTAGACCCCAATCACTGGGTCGCCATTGTAGTTTTTGTAGAGGCTCTCACTGTTGATGCCGATCATGGCGGCATCAATGCCTTCACCGGAAGCGCCGGGGGCCAGCTCTAAGGTGTCGATAGGGCTGGGGATGGCAGAAACGGAGGGTGAGGCTTCGTTGCTGGCGGTGCTTTCAGGGCTCGGCACGGCTGAAGCGGCCTCACTCTGGTTACCCGAAAGAAACACGCTGCGGTCATTAATTCGCTGCACCAGATAAGTTTCTCCGGTCTCTCCTAAACCCGTACGCTCCCGAATCAGCTGATCAATCGCATCTAAACTCAGGGTAATGGCCAGGACAGCTTTGCGCTCGTTATTTTCATCGACGATCGGGGTGGCAAAGGTGATCGTGGGCTGCTGGGTGATGGGCGAAATGTAGATATTGGGAATCGCGTTGGTTTGATTGGGCTCAAAATAGGTGGTGGGATTGCCCAACCCTTTGTAAATGCCGGTTTGACTGGCATCGGTGGATAAAATCACGATGCCATTTCTGAGAATATCAATGCCCTGAATATTGGGCTTGATCTCCAGGACAGTATTGAAATAGTCGGTTAAAGCGTTTGTCTGCGCCGCTAGTTCCGGGTCGGCTGGGCTAGGGATGGGCTGTGCCGAGGGCAACATGGCCCCAACGGTGCGAATCACGATCGGCGATCGCGCCAAAAACACCGCCTCTTGCCGCTGGCTTTCAAACCATTGATTCAGCTCAAATTCTTTCAGGGAGACCGCCACATTCAGCCGAGCAAAGACCTCAGTTTGGAGGGATTCGCGGGCACGGGTATAGGCGCTGTAGGCAACCACGCTAATGGTTAACAAAGACAGCGCTGAAAAGGCGCTCACCAACTGCGTCAGCAGACTTTTACGGAGAATATTCATCGGGCGCTATTGCGAGTCAGGAACGCCGGGTGACCGTTTTGATGCGGAGGAACCGCGATCGGAAGGCGGTGACCCAGAGCCCAAAGCGGTGGGTGGGCGACGGCTTAAGACCAAAGAGACGACAGCGGTCAAAATCAGCCCAACGGCCAAAATATTTCTGGCAACTTTACGGGCAGGCTCAAACACTTCCGCCTGATTGACTTCCACCAACAGGGCAAGATTATGACGTGCAGCCCAGCGGTAAACCCCAATAACCGGCACCTTATCATAGTTCAGATAGAGGCCCGCTCCACTGGTCTCACCCATGGCTGTGTCAATGCCGCGACTACTGACCCCATCGTCGGCGGGCTGGGTGGTTTGGTCTAGGTCATCCGCCCCACGAATAATTTCGTTTTTGACCAAGGATGCCCGCCCCACGGTATAGCTGCTGCGGGACTCAAGGGAAGCGATCGCCGGTAGATCTTGCAGGGGTGGAAACGTCCGAATCTGCTGATCGAGGTTGCCGAGATCGAGGTCAATCGCCAAGACCCCCAAGCGCTGATCGATTTCATTGAGCACTGGGGTAGCAAAGGTGATCTGGAGGGCTTGGGTGAGGGGAGAAATGTAGATGTTGGGGGTGACGTTGGCTTGGGTGGCCTCAAAGTAGGTGGTGGTGTTTTGAATCGGCTGGTATTGCCCTTCTCGCTGGGTCTCCGTGGCGAAGACCACAATCCCCCCACTGGTGAGCAAGGAAATTTCAGGCTGAGTTTCCCCAAATCCCTCTAAGGTTTCGAGATAAGCCGAGAAGATGGTGTAGGCTTGCAAAAAATCGGGATCTTGGGTGTTGCGATTGGTGAGCAGTACTTCGATCTGGGGCAAAATCTCCGGGGCCGTAGCCGCTTCTAAGACCGCCTGTCGCTGCTGATCAAACCAGTCATCAAGCTGAACCGACTGAGTATCCGCCACCTGATCTAAGGCTGCCAATACCGGTGGGCTGAGCTGGTTGCGGATCACCACATAGCTACCAAACGCCACCAGACTAGCGGCAGTCAGGCCAATTAGCGGGAAGTATCGCATCCAGTTGGGGGGCATCGGGGGAGCATTAGAGGATAAGCAGGGTTCGGAAGTCGGCATCGCCTGAGGCAAGAGGCGGCGCTTCCAGTAGGTCAGCAGCCCCCCCAGCAGAGGAACCGCAGGCATACTCACCAGCCATAGCGGGGACACTGGTGGGAGCTGATTGGGATCAAGCGGTTCAGATGAATTCACCATCGGTTGACGGCGATCGCCCTGATTAACCTCATGCCAAGGGGCTGCCCACAGTGCCCCCCCAGGTGGCCCCAGTTAACCTGGTCAGTTCTAGTCTGCCCCTGTTCTGCCTGGAACTGGGCCACAGCGGCAGCGGTTTTTGGCCCATAAATCCCGTCAATATCCGCGATCGCGCCATAGCCCAAACCCACCAAGAGGGTTTGTAAAGACGCCACGGCGGGGCCGAGATCGCCAACCGTCAGGCTGAGATGATCTGGGCTGGAATAATCCAAACTGGAATGATCTGCGCTCTGAGCCAGCGTCAGGCTGGCGAGGGGCTGATCGAGCGGCGCGGTCCTAGCGGCTGTCGCCTGCATGGGTTCTATGCCGATCAACGCTACCGCTGAGAGGGGTAAGGCCCATCCCAACCACCCCTTAATTGAGGCTTTTCGTCGCCACGGCGATCGATGATTAACCCCTCGCCAACTCTGCATCTCCACTATCCTCAGGTCGCACCCACCTATCACCATAATGGGCCTCTCTCAACTTTCTCCAGGGATTCCCGTGAACGGTCAGGATCAGGTCGAGAGCCAGCCCTTACCAGGTACAAAATCCCCAGAGCCAAAACGGCAAGGTTAGTAGCAGCATCGCCGAACTCATGCCCACACAGGTCACCGCCAGTTCTCGATCTAGCTCATAGGTCTCGGCTAACACCAGGGTGGCAAAGGCACAGGGCATCCCAGCCTGGAGCACCATCACCAATCGAGCCGGTCCCGTCATCCCCGCTGCGGTTAAGACCATGCCCACCACCAAGGGAATCAGCAACATCCGAATGCTCACCGCAGCGGTGGCCCGCTGTAGGTTCCCCCAAGAGCTGAGCTGCTGTAGGCGAATCCCCATCAGCACCAGGGACAGCATGACGATTGACCAGGCAAAGCCATTCAGCCCCTGGTCCAACAATTTAGGAAAGGGCACCGGTCTCAAGGCCAACCCCACCCCAAAAGCCAGAATGGTCGGGTTTTTGAACAGTTCCTTGAGGCTGGCATACCAGGGTTGGGCCGGGACGCCCTCGGGCCGATGGCCATACTGAGCTGCCAAAATCACCCCCACCACATAGGCTCCGAGGATGGTACCCATGACGTCATAGAACAAGGCCCAGCCAAAGTAGTCAGGCCCCAGCTTCGGCAGCAATAAAACCACCGGGAAGCCAATGTAGCCGGTATTCCCCAACATGGTGGCCAAGGAGAAGGTTCCCTGGGCGGGGCGGGGCCAAGCGGGCTGCGTCGGGCGAATCCAAAAACGGGTACATACCAGGGCTAAGGCCATCACCCCCCAAGCCACCACCGGGGCCACAAATACCCCCCCGGACAAATCCGCCCGATGGAGGAAGTTGACGATACTGAGGGGCACCCCCACCAAGAACAAAAAGCGCCCTAAATAAGCCGGGAAAACCTGATGGAGGGGGCGCTTAGCGCGGCTCCGGACCCAGGGCGAACTTAGCCCATAGCTCACCAGAGCCCCAACCAGGACGGCGGCACAAATAGGTAAATAGAGGCGGAGAAGAAACCACACGGCTAAAACCGTCCTGCCGACTGATGACAACGCTAGGTTAAACCTCGTTTACCTTGAAACCTGGAGTTCCCCTCACCCTCAAAGTCCATCTCCCACAGGGAGACGGACTTTGAGGGCTTTGCAAGCTCCCCTCACCCTCTGGGAGAGGGGGCTGGGGGGTGAGGGCCAAAACAATGATTCTCAAAGTGGACTTGGTTTAAACGGAAAAACCCTTGTCGTTTAACCTAAAACATCTCTTCAAGGTCTAGGGCCTTAGATCCGCCTTGTTCGAGCTGGGTTAGGATCACGCCGAGCTGCCGCCAGACCAAACCCGCCATTAGCGCCGTGATTGGCGCGCTGACCGCATAGGCCCCACTGGCAGGGAAGCCGAACAGTTGAATCCCAGAAGCTAGAAAAACGCAAGTCCCGGCACAAATGCCAAAGTAAGGCAGTTGCAGCGACAAACCCCGCATGGCACGCAGAGATTGGGTGCGGTCCGCAGCCCAGATTTTGGTGGACTGTTGCAGCACAGCACTGAAGGAGGACCCGGCGGCGATCGCCGCCAAGAGACCCGAGACAAGCAACACGTAAGGGGGTTGTGGGTACACCGAATCAATAACCTCCGTTAGGGCCTTGGGGAAAGCAAAGAATTGTAAAGACGGCTTTTATTATAGGGGGCTAGGGCGACCTCTTTTGCAAGCCGAATCATTTCCGGATGATTCACCTGCCGATTCAGCGTCTAGCGGTTCGCGGCCAGCGCCGCCACCGGTGGCACCCAGGTCTTGGCCTGCTCTATAGAAGAGGTCACTAAGGCTTCCCAGGCCGCCCCCAGCACCCGTGAAGGGGTGATTTCGTCCTTGACCAGATCCCAGAGTTTTTGCACCTCTGCGGTCCGCAGCCGATTGTCTTCCGTTAGGGCCAACAGCAGTTGCTGCCGCAGGTATTGCCCCTCATCGGAGATCAGGTAGCTCAACCCCAGCCCTGCCGTCGGTAACAGGTCAAAGCTGTCATCGCTGCGGGCAATCATCAGCATGTTTTCCAGCCGCTGCCATTGGAATTTGCCATCCTTAAACAGCACCTCCAGCAACCGCTTCCGCAGGGAGGGGGTTTCCCCCATCAGCAACCGGCGGGCCACGTAGGGATAGGCAATATCGACGATCCGAAAGTCGGGGTTGAGGCTGAGGGCTAACCCTTCTTGGGTGACCAAGGACCGGATAATCAGGGCAAACTTAGCGGGGACCCGGAAGGGGTACTGATACATCAGCTCCGAGAACTCATCGGTGATGGTTTTGAAGTTAAAGTCCCGCACCTTGGCCCCCAGGGCATTGCCCAGCACTGATTCTAAGGCGGGGATGATCGGAGTGATATCGGTGTCGGGAGTCAAAAACCCGAGCTGGACAAAATCTCCGGCCAGGTTTTCATAGTCTTGGTTAATCAGATGCACCACTGCATCCACCAGGGTTTCTTTCATCGCCTGACTGAGCTGGTCCATCATGCCAAAGTCGATGTAGGCCATACGCCCATCGGGCATGGCAAACAAGTTGCCAGGGTGAGGATCGGCGTGGAAAAAGCCAAATTCCAGCAGTTGCCGCAATCCAGTGGTGACCCCAATTTCGATCAGGCCATCGGTGCTCAGCTCCGCTTGGCGCACCTGCTCAGTGTCGGTGAGCTTGAAGCCATTGATCCACTCTAGGGTGAGGACATGGCGGCTACTTTGCGCCCAGTAAATGCGAGGTACGACGACCGTGGGATCATCCTGAAAGTTGGCGGCAAAGGCTTCGGCATTGCGCCCTTCATTTAAATAGTCAATTTCCTCAAATAGCTTGATGCCAAACTCATCCACAATCAGGGTGAGATCATGGCCTAAAATTAAGGGGCAAAAATCGACCCAGCAACCGGGCCGCGAGGCGCATCACAAACAGATCGCAGCTCAGGGTCGGCAGCAGATTGGGGCGCTGCACCTTGACCGCCACTTCTTCACCGCTGTAGAGACGGGCGCGATAGACTTGCCCTAAGCTGGCGGCGGCGACCGGCTGCGGCGAGATGAAGGTGTAGATTTCTTCGGGGGTGAGGCCCAGTTCCGTTTCGATAATGGCGTGGGCGGTGGCGGTGGGAAAAGGGGGAAGCTGATCTTGCAGCTTAATCAGCTCAATCAAAAAGTCAGGGCGAATCAGATCAGGGCGGGTTGAGAGGGCCTGACCCACTTTAATAAAGGTTGGACCGAGTTTAGTCAGAACGGTCCGCAGTTGTTGAGCGCGTTTGACCCGGTTCTGGTCTGCTTGCCCCCACCAGCGGTCCCACTGAAAGGCCAAAGCAAAGCTGCCCAGTAGCCAGATGACTTGCAGCGATCGCCACAGCACTAGCCAGGGGCGGCGACCATAATACCGGCCAATGTCTTGGGCGTCATACCGCTGAATATCAAGCACAAGCGCCTTCTCCCGATAACGGTGAATGATTAGCCCCATCGCGACTCGCGGGTCAATCGCGCTCCAACCTTAAGCTCCCGAAACGAAATTCCACGATTGAGGGCTTGTAATAATAGTATAGAAAACTACAGATACTCCTTGGGGATCGTAAGGGATTGTTACGAAAATTCTCTAGTTTGATCAATTGACTTAATTCAATGGGGCTCGTAGAAAAAAGCGAGGCGTTTTTATCTGGAGAAAAGGCTTTGATTGGTGGGCTCAGGGGAGCCCATTGGCGATCATGGGAACACCTTTGGAGAGGCTCCCATGTCTGCCCAGCCCGATCGCCCTCGCGCCATCCCCCTATCGATTAATCCGGATCATCCTGAGCTGTTGTCAGGGTTGGAGTTATGGCTGCAGTTGGGGCTGATCTCCCAGGACCAGGTGCGGCGGCTCGGTCGGGTATACCTGGTTTGTAATTTGCCAGAAACCCCGTCATCCCCTAAGCCAGTGCGGACCGGCAGAAGCGTGGCGGCAGGGCCAGCGACGGCGGGCAGCGCGGTTTCATCCGCCCCTCGTTTTGCAGGGCTCAACACCCTCATGGCCGAATTCAGCATTGCCTGGTTGCTGCTGCTGGGGGTGTTTTTGGTGGTGGTGTCTTCCATGGTGCTGGCCGCCACCCAATGGCAGTCGGTATCGGCGGTAGGGCAGTATTTGATATTGCTGGGGTACACCCTGGCCTTTTGGCAAGCGGGGCAATGGACCGCCCGCCGGAGCAGTCTGCAAACCACCAGCCGGATGTTGCAGGTGGCCACCCTGCTGATTATTCCAATTAATTTCTGGATGATGGCGGGCTTGGGCTTGGGGCAAACTCCCTTGGGGCTGGGGGTGGCGCTATTGGCAGCGGTAGGGCTCTCGGGGGTGATGGCCCAACTGCTGCGGGATCATCCCCGTGGGGTACTGATCAATGGCTTGGGCTTGGGCTGGCTCCATTGGCTCTGGGGGGTTCCGGGCGGGGTGGGGCTGGCGGTCTACGGCGGTACGTTGGGGACGGCCCTGGCCTGGTACTGGGGCTTGCGGCGGGGACAAGCTGGACTGCAACGGCGGCGATCGCTCGTCGTCATTTTGATAGCGCTGTTCTTGGTCGGACGCGCTGGCCTAGAAGGGGCGATTGCCATCCCGCAACTGGCTTTACCCTTGGGGGCCTTGGGTGGAGTGCTGGTGGAGGTGGAACGGCGGCGAT
>JAAUQE010000057.1 GCA_012032425.1 Leptolyngbya sp. RL_3_1
GCTGAGCCTGAAAACGAAGCCTGAAGTAAGTAGGTGGGCTGGATTAAATATAAGATGGCTGCCAAGGCAAAGTCCTTGAACAGCAAGGGTTACGCGCTTTGTGAAGCAAGAGCGTTTCACAAATAATTGTGCCCATCTACTTACACCGGTCTTAAGGCAATTTCCGACAATGGACATACCGGCTTTAGGGGCGGGTTTAGCCAGGGGACCTGTAAGGCTGCACCCTTATCCCAACGGGCTAAATCTAGCCCAGTGATCTCCAGGTGAAAGATCTACCGGATCGGGTGCAGCAGGGTGACGGCCTAGAGAAACTTGCTGGCCATGCCAATCATCCCCGCCATTTGCCCCAGATCCACCTCCCCAGACAGCACCTTTTGCAATAAGCCGCCCCCTTTGGCATTGGATCCCTTGGTCAAAAACTGGGCAATCAGCGGCGTCACGGCCTGCACCGCTGCCGGTTCTACCCCCACTTTCTGGGCAATGGCGGTGACTTGCTCAGACTTCAGCAACTTTTCCACCGCGCCCGTGGCCGCCACGGCCTGCAAGATCCCCATCAGGGCACCCGCATCGCCCTTTTGTTGCAGCACCGACTGCACCGCTGAGGCAATGCCGCCAATCTTGTTGTTTTCCACCGGGGCTTGGTTCAAGGCTCCTAACACCTGGCCCATGAGGTCGTTGCTGGCTTCGGTCTCACTGCTGGCGATCGCCTGACCCACCATGCCCATTAAATCCATGTTCTTGTCTTCCTTTTACAAAGTATTGGGGGTATACAGCGATACCTACCCCCGTTGGCAACATCCTTGATATAGCAGCCAGTCCGGTTAGGACAAGGCTGCAAGCCACTTTGCTTGTGCGCCACAGAACAGGGTGATCCGAGGTGTCTTCAGCAAAGGGGCCAGCGCTATAGTAGCGATCAAGGCCCATCTGTGGGTTAAGGATGGCATACCCTCAGCCCCCGTTGCCCGTCAGGGTTGAATAGGTGGATTCTCTGAAGCCGTGCAATCTTAGGATAAATTTAGACTGGTTCATTGATGCATTCTGTCAGTTCATATCTCCTTGAGGTCAATTCCATGGGTTTTTTAGGCAAGCTTTTTGGTAAGGAAGAAGAGAAAAAGGCGGCAGCAGCCCCCAAGGTGGAGGTCGCAAAGGTGGCAAAAGCCCAATCCATCCCTGCTGAAAAGGTCGGTCTAGACGGCAAGTTTGATGAAAGCGGTCTGGCTAAGCGGGTCGCCAAAGCCCTAGATGATGCCGATATTTCTGACGAGGTGGGGTTGTGGGTGGCTCAAAAGGGTAGTGTCGTGGTGCTGAAGTACAACGATGATGCCAAGTCAGTGCTGGCTAAGGCTGAGCAAGTGGCTAAACGGGTGGATGGTGCAACCGATGTAGAAAGCGTGCCCAACGCTTAGGCCTCCACGAAGTCGGCCCATAGATTGGCCCATAGAAGATAAGCCGCCTTACACCAAAACTTAGGCAAGGCGGCGCACCAGTACAAACACAAAGGGAGGTAGGGGGATAACAACCCATACCTCCCTTTTCTCGACGCTGGTAGGCGCTTAAGGCTCCTCCCCTATCTCAACCCCATGTATCCGTCTCCTGCAATCGCGCTACTTCCGCTCACCGTCAAGTCGGGATAGCGATGCTGGCTTACCGTAGGGGCAACCATAAGGGCTTGCCTTTCCCGATGGGGATTTCTCGGCAGTACTGTCCTACTTCCCAGTCTCTGGCTGGGAAAAGACCTAGAGACGCTGCCTCACGGTATGGGAGCGGCAGAGCCGCAGGGGAGGCTCACCAGGCGGAGCCTTCGGTTCTGCCAGTCCGTGAAGGATATCTGCAAAGACTCCTGGGATCTCTCAAAAGTACTTCCTATTTCCCAGTCTCTGGCTGGGAAAGGGTCTAGAGGCTCTGCCTCGCGGATGGAATCGCGGCGGAGCCGCTGGGGGGGCTCCCCAGGCGGAGCCTGGGAGCGAGGAGAATCTGGGCGGTTGGCAAGGTATTCAGATCCCTGGGTTCTGGGGAGAGGCCTCTCACGTTACTGGTATACCCGACCCAAGAACCCAGGGATCTTCATCTATTGACCAGTAAGCCGTAGCGTGGGTCAAACGCAGTGCGACCCACAAATGCCGCCCCATTAGTCGCAACTAGATCCCAGGGTTCTTTGATGAGGGAGTAACGGGTTGGTCAATGCGCCCCAAGAACCCTGGGATCTTGAGAAATGATGCGCCAAAAACGCGACTTCAAACTGGGCTACAGCTATCACATCACGATGCGCTGCAATAACCGTGAGTTTCGCTTGCTGCGGGAAGAATGTCGCGCGGTGTTGCTCTACGCCCTCAAAACCTGCCAAGGCAAATATGGCTTCAAGCTCTACGGCTTGTGCATCATGAGCAACCACGTTCACTACTTGCTAGCCCCACCCAACCCCAGGATTTACCCCAGATCATGCACTGGCTCAACTGGTATACTGCCATGTGCTTTAACCGCCTGCTCAACCGCAGCGGCCACTTTTGGGAAAAGCGCTACCACAGCACCGGATTTCCGCCGGGAGATACGCGACGGGCGCTAAACACCCTGCGCTATATCCACGCCAATCCCAAAGCCGCCAACATGCAGCAGGGCTGGTTTTATGACTACAGCAACTACGGCAGCTACGACCGCCTCACCCAAGACGGGCTGACCCAATGGCACCCGGCCTTTTTGGCGCTGGGCGCAACGCTAGATCTCTGTGCGGCAGCCTATCGGCGCTTTTGTAAAAAGTACAAACCAAAGCCGAAGCCCGAGCGCAAGAGCCATTGGGGAGAGAAAAAACTGGCGGCACTGCGACAGAAGCTGCGGGCCAAAAAGGTCAGCCCTGGGCAAAAAAGCCTGTGGGAAAGTTGGAATTTACCCTTTGATCAGATTCAGGCGGTGGCGAAGGACTTTGTGCTGGCCAACTGCCTGAACCCGGACATTGTTAGGGTCCGATTTGACGACACCACCTGACCGCTGGTGCCAGGTAAGGGATCGTCGAAACACCTAATCTACCGTGTGGAGGCAGACCCAAAATATCTTGTTGGATCGGGCTGAAGCGCTTATCTGCTACAGTTTACAAGTCTCGATGCGAGAGAAGAACCAAAGAACCAACCCACAACAAACACACAAAAACACGACACGCGGGAAATTCTCCGGCGGGAGAAATAGAAGGGTCGAAAGTGAGGTCCGAGTAGTTCACATAAGAGTTGCCTTTGCGCCAGCCTACGCGCTGACAGAACTCGTACCAGATTTTGTCACCAGGATACTTGCCGTCGAGTTTAGCACCGCACTCGACGTAAATTCGCTTTTGTACACTAAAGCCCCATTTCCCTTGGCTGTACTTCACCCACAGCCCATCAATGGTCCGTAAGTCTTCGCAGGGGAAGTTTTTCAGTTCTTCATCCCGAATATAGTCATCCGACTTCCGTCCCACCGCCTCCAACATGCGGTGGTCGGTTTCTAGATCGGCCTCTTTCCACTGGCCCGCCTTCAGCAAATCCCGCAGGCGGGTGTAGTCCACCCCTTTCTCGGACCTGAGGTCATCTGCCTCTGGTGGGGCGGTCTGGGGTGCGTCGGCAGGGCGGGGAGCCACGATCGACTCTTGGCGATAGTTGGCTGCTACCGTTGGCGGTCGTCTAACCGCTTGGATGGTGGGATTGACCATCGCCGCCCAGCCCGCTGCGCTGTCTAACCCTTGGGCTCGCAAAATATCCTGCACCACCGGCTCCACATCCGCATCCCGCAAACTCCAGAGCTTTTGCAGATCCTTCAAGTCTTGAATCGCCTCCGGGCAGAGGGGAAATTCTTCCTCGATTTCTTCTCGTAGGGTGTCAGCGTAAAGATCCAAATGGCGCTGTTTTTCGGCGAAGGGCTGCAATACCTCGGTTTCGATTTCTGTGGCCCGCTCTGGCTTTATCCTCAGCCGTTGTTGCCATTCAGCCAAAAATCGCCTGCCCGCTGGGGCAATCCGACCCTTGCGAATTTTGCCCTGCACTTTTTGGCGATAGAGCAGCTCTGGGTTGATCACCGCCCGCGCCAGCACAATCTCCTGCCCTGCCAGCCCATTAAAAATGCTCGGTGCCATCGTCGGCGCGGCGGTCTGCACCTTGCCCCGCACATAGTCATGCAGATGCCTCACCGACACATAGTCCTTTCCCTCCAGTGCCGCCGCCCCCTGTCTTCAGCCCCTCCACCAGGTAGCGGGTATACACCGACAGCGGTTCCCCTTCCTGCTCTAGGGCATAGTTGCGGGCCGTCGCCGCCGTCAGCACCACATAGCCCTCGCCCCCCAGATCCGCCTGCACATCCACCCCACCGTCATCCATGGTCAAAAAGCCATCGGCAAAGGCCGCCCCAAAGCAGCAGTCCAGCACCACCACCTTGCGCTGGGCATAGCAGTTGCCAATCAGACTTTTCACAAAGCTGGCTTCGATCGCCGTCCCCGGATTCAGACGACCATCGCCAAAGAGCTGAGTCTGGGCGGTGGTCAGGTAAAACGCCCCGGCCATGTCCTTGATGCCGTGACCCGTGAAGTAAAACAGCACCAGGTCGTGTTTGGTCAGGCGGTTAAACACCTCCCCCATGCGGCTCCGCATCGTCCCCACATCCGGGTCCACTAGGGGAATCACCTCATCAAAGCCGCCAATCTCAGGGGTTTCCAACACCGTTTGCAAGGCGGTGACGCCATTGGCGGGACATTGCAGCGATTTTAGCCCCTCGCCATAGCGGCCCACCCCCACCAGCAGTGCGACTTTTTGCCCTTACCCATGCCCGACCCGCCCGTCCATTTTTCCCTTCCCTAGGATAAACGGCTTACCCTTTCCTGAATTCGCAATGTCTCAAGATCCCTGGGTTCTGTCGGGCCAATCCAGATCATGCGGGTCTCAGCCGAGAACCCAGGGATCTGCGGTCCATGGGGGCCATCCCTGTCCTCAACGATCGCAGCCGGAGAGTAGGCACAAGGCACTACCCGATTCACGAAAAACCCGGTTTTCCAAGATCCCTTGGGTTCTGCCGGACCAATCCAGATCATGCGGCTCTCCGCCAAGCACCCAGACCTGTAGGTTGGGTGAAACGAAGTGTAACCCAACACCAGAGCCGGTTTTGTTGGGTTCTGCTAACGCGCCACCCAACCGACCAATGAGCGGTTGACAAACCACAAGGTGTCTTAAGTGCAGCTTTACTCGGCCAGGGATTTGGCGGCGGCGACCAACTTCTCTAACGTGGCGTCGAGGTCATCGGGGCGGATGTTGGTTGCACTCACCTCAGCTTCCCCATCCTTAGTCGCTTTTACCGTAAAGCTAATCGGCTTACCGGGTAGGCGCTCTTGCACCGCTTGGCCCAATCGCTTCAAGTTCTCCACGGTGACCTCAGCGGTGAGAATGCCCCAGAGCCATGCCGCCCCCATACCGCCATCCGGTACCGCTGGGTCCGCGACCCGTTCCACCCGCTCCACCTCATCAAAGCAATTCATCTCCCGAAACAGCACTTCGGTGAACTGCTCCTGTTGGGCTTCAGGCACCTCGGTATCAGCGTCGCGCCAGTCAATGGTGAGCCAAAAAGGTTGAGTCATGGGGCATCGGGTTGAAATCAGCACATCTCAGGATCGTAGCGTGGGTCAAACGCAGGGCGACCCACGAAATCGGCGCGGTTTAAACCGTGGGTTTTCTCCTGGCGGAGACGCGGAGCGAACGTCCCTCAACCCACGCTACGGTGGACTCAGCCCGCAATTTTAAAGCCCACTCAGGCTTCAGGAGCCATCAGCGATAGATGCCTGGGTTCTGATTCCTGGGCGCGCTCTGGGTCTGCCGCCTTCATCTCATCGAGGGTGTCCCACACCTGCTGCATCAGCCCGTCTAGATTCTGACGGGTGACCGCTGAGATCGTAAAGACTGGTTTTTGCGCCGCTGCGGTCAGGGCCGCTGTCAAGTCAGCCAGATCCGCTTCTAAGAGGGAATCTACCTTATTAATTGCCAGCAGTTGGGGCCGTTCGGCCAGCTCGTGACCGTAGGCTTCTAGCTCTTGTTGGATGGTGTGGTAGTCCGCAATGGGATCGGTAGCGGTGCCATCCACCAAATGGAGCAGGAGCCGGGTGCGCTCGATGTGGCGCAAAAACTCGTGGCCGAGGCCCAGTCCCGCGTGAGCCCCCTCAATCAAGCCTGGAATATCGGCAAAGACGGTGCCGTCACCGGTGGGTTTGCGGACCACCCCGAGGTTGGGCACCAGGGTGGTGAAGGGATAATCGGCAATTTTGGGACGGGCGGCGGAGAGGGCGGCAATCAGGGTGGATTTGCCCGCATTGGGCAGGCCGATGATGCCCACCTCCGCCAGTAGCTTCAGCTCTAGGCGAATGCGGCGCTCCTCCCCCGGCAAACCGGGCAGGGAATGTTCGGGGGCGCGGTTGCGGTTGCTGAGGAAGTGACGATTCCCCAGCCCCCCTTTACCCCCTTTGGCCACACAGAGGGTTTGGCCAATCTCGACCAGATCGCCGAGCAATTCATCGGTGTCGGCGTCATAAATCATCGTGCCGCAGGGCACCTCGATCAGCCGATCCGCCCCCATGGCTCCGGTGCGGTTCACTCGCGTCCCCCCCGCTGCCCCGGCTCGGCCTTGAATTGGTGGGCATAGCGGAAATCCAGCAGGGTTTGGAGATTGCCGTCAGCCACCAAATATACTGACCCCCCAGCGCCCCCATTGCCTCCAGAGGGTCCCCCAGCGGGCACATATTTCTCCCGTCGAAAGGCGGTGAGCCCATCTCCCCCGTCCCCAGCAATCACGTTGACTTCGGCCAAATCAATAAATTTCATCGCGTGTTTTTAAAGGATTAGTCTTGCTGGAGGCGAATCAGGGCCTGACGAATGCGATCGCCCAGGGCCGCGTCTTCCCGATGGGCGATGGTAATTTCATTGAACCGCTGGGCGGTGAGGCCGTTTTGATCAACGCGGTCACGGGCCTGATTGCAGTAGCCGACCCGAATTTCGTCAACCTCTTGCCGCAGCCCTCGGGGCACCGCTGAGAGGTCGCTGTTGGCACAGCCTAACGTGACCTGGTTGAGATCGATATTGGCGGCAAGGAGTAGGTTGGCAATTTCGGTATAGGCTTCATTCCGGGCCGGTTCCATTTGCAAAATGGCGTTGGCATACTGGTCGATTTCGGGCGCACTGATGGCGGTTTGGGCCAGGGCTAGAGGGCCTGTTCCCATTCCCTGGAGACTCTGCTCCCTCAGGCCGTTACCGATATCCATCGGTGTCCCTAAGCCCGCGAACCAAGCAACGATGAGGCCAGCTAGCCCCAGCGATCGCCAGCGGCCTGAACCGGCGAATAAGTGACGATTTCCCAAGCACATGGCTATCCAATCCTGTGGATACGGTTCAACAGCGATCGCTGCCAATCCTCAACTATATCGCTTTACTCAGCCAGCGACCTACATGTTCATGAGTTGCAGGTCTCAGCCCACCTGCTTGCTGACGCCGCCAATGCCGCAAGCGTTGCGGCCCTTGCGATTAACCCGGTCGTCGAGCAGTGGTGGGGCGAAAGCCCTGACTAATTTCAATCACTTTGGTTTGCAGGGTGGCGGTGGGGTCACGGCCCCGCTTCAGGTCCGCTTCGAGGCTGAGCAGATGCCCCAGGGTGGCCTGGAGCGCCTCTAGCCGCAGCGGGGCGACTTCTTTTTGTAGAAAATACACCCGCTTTGGGTTGCCGATTTCAGCAGCTTTGGCGATCGCCTGATTGTCCCGCTCGCCGCTGGTGATCATCACCTTCACCCAGAGCCAGGTGCGGAACTGCCCCACCAGAGTTGAAATGATCCGCAATGGGGGCTCGTTGCGGTTGAGCAAATCGGCCACCAGCCCTAGAGCCTCGTCGGTGTTGCCCTGGCGCAGGGCGGCGGCCAGTTGCAGGCTGTTTTGAGTGCTGATGGTGACCAATTGGGAAACCGCTTCGGCATTGATGGGGCCGGGGCGATCGCCCCAATAGAGGGCCAGTTTTTCCAGCTCAATCATCAATTGCCGGGTCTGGTTACCCACCGCTTCCACCAGCAGATCGGCGGCTTTGGACGAGAGCTGCAAGCCCTGATCGCGGGCGGTGGCCTGGACCTGGGTCAGCAACTGGTCCGTTTTCCAGGGAGAGATCGTGTCAAAGGCTTTGATCTCTCCATGTTTTGGAACAGCTTGGTGAATTTGGCCCGACCATCAGGCTTTTGATGGCTGGTGAGGAGCAGCACGGTGGTGTCAGGAACCTGGGGCAAAGTCCGCTCGAATTCCGTCAGCACCGCTTCGGGGCAGCGCTGACCCAGGGTCGTATCCACCAGCCACACCACCCGTTTCCCCATCCCGAAGGGCGGGGTCATGGCCTGGTTTAAGGCGGTGATTGGCCCGTCGGGCAGATCGGGGGTGATTTTGTCGGAGTTGAAATCCGCCCAGGCGGCGTCGAGGCTGAGATCGCGCAGTTCCGTCACTGCCTGCTGCAACCGAAAATCATCGTCTCCCCAAAAGAAATACGCTGCCATGGTTCGGACTCGGTCAACAGGACTGGAACAATTGGGAACGTAGCGCTTTAGCATTGTAAGCGCCCGATCTCGTTTGGCTGTTTGATCCTTATCTATATAAAAATCTCTTGCACCAATGCCGAAAGGCCCTCATCCCCCTGCCCCTTCTCCCAAAGCTGGGAGAAGGGGGGCTAGAAAATTATCACCATGCCCCCCTATCCTCACCATCCGATTTTGCAAGAGAGTTTTGCGATTATCGATCGCGAGATCGGTGCCCATGATTTGCCCGAGGCAGAATATGCGGTGCTGCGGCGGATCATCCACAGCACCGCTGATTTTGAGTTGCAGCGATGGCTCAGGTTTTCGCCGGGGGCAATAGAGGGGGCGATCGCGGCCCTAACGGCCAGGGTGCCGATCATTACCGATGTGGGGATGGTGCGTCAGGGTTGTCAGGGGGTGGTGCAGCGCACCTTTCAAAATCCGTTGATCGCGGCGGTGGATTTGGCGGATACCGCCGAGTCGGGCCGCACCCGCACCGAAACTGGCTTGCTGCGGGCTTGGCAGCAGCATCCCGGCGGGATTTTTGTGATTGGCAATGCCCCGACCGCGCTGCAAGCATTGTGCGATCGCGCCGCCACCAGCACCTCAAAACCAGCTCTGGTGATTGGGGCTCCAGTGGGATTTGTGGGGGTGGAAGCCGCCAAGGCCAGTTTGGCTAAAACCACGATTCCTCACATTCGAGTAGATGGCCGCAAGGGCGGCTCCCCCGTGGCGGCGGCGATCATCAATGCCCTGCTGATCTGGGCTTGGGAGCAGCAGCCATGACCCCGATTCAGGTGGTGGGGATTGGTCTGGAGGGGGCGGCGGGGCTGGCCCCTGCACTGGTGAATTTGGTGAACTCGGCCCAGGTACTGGTGGGGGCGATCGCCATCTCAGCTATTTCCCTGACCATTTGGGCGATCGCTGGCCCCTGGGGAATTTAGACACCCTCGCCCGTCGTCTCCAAAACTGGCTTGATGCTGGGGAACCTGGATCCATGGTGGTGCTCACCTCTGGGGACCCGCTCTTTTTTGGCTTGGGCCGCTGGCTGCTGACGGTTTGCCCTGCCGAAGTCCTGACCTTTCATCCCCACATTAGCGCCATCCAGTTGGCCTTTAGTCGGGTGAAGTTGCCCTGGCAGGGGGCGACGCTGATCAGCGCCCATGGTCGTTCTGTCGAAACCCTCACCCAAGCCTTAAAGCAGGGCAAAAGTCCGATTGCCCTACTGACGGATCACACCCATAACCCAGGGGCGATCGCCCGCTTGCTCTACGATTTGGCCCTGCCCCTGACCTATCAGCTCTGGGTCTGTGAAAATCTGGGGGGCGATCGCGAGCGGGTCCAGTCCTGGTCTTTGGCGGCGGCCCAAACGGAAGACTTTGCCCCCTTGAATGTGGTGATTTTGCTCAGGCAATCCGCCCCGCCATTGCCTGAACATCTGCCCCCCTTTGGCATTCCCGATCATGTGTTTTTGAGCTTCCCCGATCGCCCAGGCCTGATCACCAAGCGGGAAGTGCGGCTATTGGTTTTGGGAGAATTGGCCTTTCAACCGGGTCAAGTCCTGTGGGATATCGGCGCGGGTACCGGCAGCGTCAGTATTGAAGCGGCGCGACTCTGCCCTCAGGGCCAGGTTTACGCGATCGAGCAAACCGCCATGGGGGTCGAATTGATCCGCCGTAACGCCGAACGGTTGGGCACCGATACCGTGCAAGCGATTCCCGGCAAAGCCCCAGCGGTGCTTGCCCCTCTCCCGGACCCGGACCGCATCTTCATCGGCGGCAGCAGTGGGGCTTTGACGGCAATTCTTGATGTCTGTCGCGACCGGCTCAAGCCAAGGGGACAGATGGTTTTGGTGATCGCCACAATCGAGAACCAGGCCGAACTCAGCCATTGGGTGAGCGATCATCCCCAGTGGCAGTTCCAGGGCTATCAGGTGAATCTTTCCCGCGCCACGGCGGTGGGGCCTTTGACCCGGTGGAGTCCCCTCAACCCGGTGACGTTGATCCGGTTAACGCGGCTATAAAGACGTGCTCTAGTGGTCTGTCAATCTTGAAAATCAGGGTTTCGTAGGTTGGCTGAAACGCAGTAAAACCCAACAATCACGTGCTGTGTTGGGTTTTGCTATCGCGCCACCCAACCTACAAATTGCAGCTTAACGCTGCACTAGAGCAGCGTTAAAACCCTGGGCCAGAGTCCGATCACCAGTAGTCCCGTCCCCACCAGTAACCCCATATCCAGCAGGCCGGTGAGGGGTTGCTGATCGCGGCCCACCAGCCAGCTTGGCCCTTGTCCGGTGGCGGTGGCCCCGAATACCGCATCTAGGCAAGCCAACCCCCAAATCCAGCCCCCATGAAGGCCCCAGGCCAACCCAATCGAGCCCTGATCGGCCCAGCGGGCCATGACTAAAACAAAGCCCAGTAGCCACAGACCAGGCTGCTGCCACCAGCCCACTGGCCCATCCCACAGCAAGTGGGCCAATGCAAAAATCGTGCTGGAGATCGCCGCCGCTCCCCAAAAGCCAAACCCAGTGGCAAGCTGGGTTTGCATCCAGCCGCGAAACACCCATTCTTCGACCCCGCCCAGCCCTAACCCCAGCCCCAGCAAGCCCAGTCCGGTCGTAACGGTACCCCATCCCACCGGGGATTCAGGGGGAGCCCAACTCACCCAGCCAAACTGGGCTCGAATACCCGCAACGATCGCCAATCCCAGTGCTGCCATGAGTACCCCGAAAGGCACTGAGATCAGCAATGGACTTAACCCCAGCCAGCCATAGGCCGACCAGGGGAAGGGCGATCGCCAAACCGCCAGCCCCAGCGCGATCGGGGCCAATAAATAGAGGGGAATGAGTAAAGGCAGCTTTTGAGCCGGAGTCGAGGTCTGGAAAGGTCGCCAATGCAGCTTTAAAGCCAGGGGGATGGCGATCGGCAACCACAACAACACCCAAACTAACAAAAACAGGACAACCTGCCCTAGGGCCTCAATAGCGACCCAATTCAGGGCAAATTGTCCCGTAGCCAATAGTGAAGCAATCAGTAGCACAATTGTGGCGCTCTACATGCCCCTGTCTCAGGATCACGCATCAAGAAAAAGAGACTTCAAAGACGAACCGATCTTGAAAAGCCAACATACAGCGTTTTTGAAGCTCGTGAGGTACAAAAAGAGACCTGAAACCCTTGCTGTCGCTACATCGGCTGTACCTCACCAGGCAAGGAAATGCTGTAAACCCTGGTCACATCCAAACCTTTGCCCTACGGTAGAAACTCAAGGTTCCAAGTTGGACGTGGTTTAGCGCTGAACGGTTTGCCTTGAGACTTAATCTTTTGCCTTGAGACTTAATCTTCCTCTTCCGTCCCACCATCACCGTCCAATTGGATGAGATGAATGTGCTTGTACCCGAGCTTAATCTCAAACTCGTCCCCTGATTTCAGACCCATTTCTTGGGTGTAGGTGGCCCCAATCACGATTTGGCCGTTCTTGTGAACACTCACCCGATACGTCGGTTCGCGGCCCCGGCCATCCTTGCCCTTATCCGGCTCAAGGGTAATCCCACGGGCTTCCAATAGAGCATCGTAAAACCCAGTCAAGTTAACTCGGGGTTGCCCCTCTTTGTTGAGAGTGTAGTAACCACATTCTTTAGCTGTTTCTCGCTTGGTTAGAGCAGACAGCTCTTTAACCCGCTGAAGCAAGGCTTTGCCGGTCAAAGGAGCCTCTTTTGTAGTTGCCATTAGGGAAAAAACCTCGTTGCTACGGTCGCTAGATGAATTTGGAACACGGTCAAGAAAAACATCGAAATCGCTGATGCCGGTGTAGCAGCCACTAATCCGCTGAGGATAAGACTGCAAGCCATTTTAACGATGTACTCAGTATCGGAGCGTCCTAACTGTGTACATTAAATGCCCAGCGCTATGAGCCAGGGAAAGTTTAGTCGCCACTAAAATATAGCCTTAACTTCCCCATGCGTAACAGCGATTTTCAAAATTAGTAGTCCTCATTATAGGAAAGTTATTTAAATTTGGATCACCCAAAAATACGTAAACATCACTCGTGGTAAAGCAATCTTGCCAAGGTTAGGCTGAATGACCCATCAACAATACAAAAACAGCGCTTCCGATTAGGGATACTACCACAAAATAAAGAAATATCCCGAGCCCGCTCATCCGATTCGCAGGCTGTTCCTTAAAATCGTGATCAGGCACTTGCGGTACCCTTTCGGCTAACGGCCAATGGTCTAGGACCCGCTCCAGAAATCCCACAAGCTGAATCGGCAACTGTTGAAGTAGATCAAATCTTGGCAGGGTTGTGGTTGATGGCAAAAGCCGATGCCAAAGACATTTCAGCGTTACATCTTAAAGGGTTACTCGGGCATCAGGACTGTTCTATTCCAAAAGCTAGGACTGAATCCACAGTGGTAGATCCCCCTTGAGCGCCCCTAGACGACAAGACTTTAAATCAGCCCCGATTCCTTTGCTAAAGCGGCTTTCACCTCTACTAGGCTGAAATTCATGGCCCCGTTGACCCTAGCCGGTCTGCTTAGAACGCGTCTAGTTGCAGCGTTGTTACGGATACGATTCGGTCACAAAAACCTGACTAAAATATCTTTCAAGTTTTTGCCGACAGATTCGATCCAATGTATAAGGTTTTGCTGAACTTATGAACACCCTGACCGACCCATCTGCATCTCCCCAGGGCCTAGTCGCTGAGGACTATCCCCTGAGTGCGGTTCCCCCTGAAGCCCGTAAGTCGTTGATTTCTCTGGCCCCAATCTTAGCGGGCTTCACGCTGTATTCTGGCACCTTATTTGCGGGGGGATTGGTCGGCCCCTCCTTTCAATTCTGGCCCAATTTGATTGTCTTGATTCTGGTGGGGAATCTGGTGCTCGGGCTATATGCGGCGCTGCTGGGCTTTATTGCCGCGAAAACCGGCCTCTCAACGGTCCTGATGGCCCGCTTTAGTTTTGGCAATGTGGGTTCCCGCTGGGTCGACTTTATTTTAGGGTTTACGCAAGTGGGCTGGTATGCGTGGGGGTCAGCGTTAATGGCTGAGCTGCTGAACAACCTGGCGGGCTTACCCACCGCTTGGAATGGGGTGGTGATTTTATTTTTCACCTATGCCTTTTGCTCAACGGCTTACTTGGGTTACCAAGCCATGGACTGGCTGAGTCGCATTGCCGTTCCAGCAATGATCATTCTCATGGTATTGAGCCTTTCGGTGGCTGCTGGTGATGTGGGCGGTTTAGCCGGATTACAAGGCACTGAATTAAGCGATCCGCTGCCTTTAAACGCCGCCATTACGATCATTGTGGGAACGTTTATTTCTGGGGGTACCCAGGCCACCAACTGGAGCCGCTTTGCGAAAACTGGGCGGAGCGGGTTCATCGCCACATTGGTAGCTTTTTTCCTGGGGAATGGATTCTTGATTTTCAGTGGGGCATTTACGGCCAAGGTCTATGGCAATCCTGATATTGTCCAAGTCATGGCTCAGCAGGGGTTACTGGTGTGGGGGTTGATTTTGTTTTTCTTGAATATGTGGACCACTCAAGATAACACCATCTATGCGTTTTCGATTGCTGGGGCTAACATGTTTCGCACCCGTAAGCGGACCCTGTTTGTGCTTGGCGGGGCCACCTTTGCTTTGATTTTGGCTTGGGGCGGCATTTATCAAATGCTGGTCAGCTATTTGATTTTGCTGGGCACCTTTATTCCTCCGATTGGGGGGGTGATCATGGCTGATTACTGGCTGACTCGCGGCGGTCAGTTTCCGACCCTAGAGACTCCCCAACCGGCGTTTAATTGGGCTGGCATTATCGCCTATGTGGGGGCTTCGGCGATCGCTTATTTCTCTGATCTGGCGGGTTGGGGCATCGTCCCGGTAAATGGCATTATTGCAGCGGTGGTGCTCTATGTGGTTTTGGCCAAGGTGTTGCCCCAGAACGCGTGATGCCAGCGGCAGCCTTCCCGCTGAAAGGATGTGGTAACGCGGACAAGAGGGGGATCTAGGGTAGGGTCGATTCTCTAAAGGAAGAAAACCTGTCTTTATTCAAGCAGGTCAGCTAAGGCGAAGATTGCGGTTAACAATGAGCCGTTTCTACTGGGGGCATTTGGATTGCCCCCAGACCCCCTCCACCAGGACGCACCGCCGTCCTGGACCTCGCGGACAGCGTTGCTGGCTTTGCCTTTGCAACGATCGTTTCGTGCAGATTTCGTTATGGCAGTTCGACATTGCCGCGATGTTTAGAGTGGTCAATGGGGTATATCAGCTTTTTTCTCTGCCAAATGAATCAACCCTGCCCCCACCGGGCACCTGATTTATTTACAGATCCCTAAGGGTGCAGCCGGGGACGAAAATTGCGGAGCCGCAAGGCATTGGTGACCACCGACACTGAGCTGAACGCCATCGCCGCCCCAGCCAGCATCGGGTTCAGGAGCCAGCCAAAAATCGGGTAGAGAATGCCCGCCGCAATGGGAATGCCCGCCACGTTGTAAATGAAGGCAAAGAACAGGTTTTGGCGAATGTTCTGCATGGTGGCGCGGGAGAGTTGGATGGCGGTGACGATGCCCTGTAAGTCACCGGAAATCAGCGTGATATCGCTGGCGGCGATCGCCACATCCGTACCCGTGCCAATGGCCATGCCCACATCCGCTTGGGCTAAGGCGGGCGCGTCGTTAATGCCATCCCCCACCATCGCCACTCGCTGGCCGGATCGCTGTAGCGCCGCAATTTGTGCCGCTTTTTGATCAGGCCGCACTTCCGCCATCACCCGCTGAATGTTGACCTCGCGGGCAATCACCTCAGCGGTGCGGCGGTTGTCGCCCGTGAGCATCACCACCTCCAGCCCCAGCCGTTGCAGCCGTTGAATCGCCTGGGCAGAGGACGGCTTGACGGCATCGGCAATGCCGATAATCGCTTCCACCTGGCCATCCACCGCCAACCAGACAGCGGTTTTACCAACCTGCTCCAGCCGATTCCACGGATCCTGTAGGCAGTGGGTCGAGATCCCGAGTTCATCCATCCAGCGGGAGGTGCCGATCTGCACCCAGCGACCCGCGACCGTACCCTGCACCCCACTCCCTGCAATCGCTTCAAAGTCTTGGGCCTGGGTCAGTGCGACCCCTTGCTGCTGGGCATATTGCACCATCGCCGCCGCCAAGGGATGTTCGGAATTTTGCTCTAATGAGCCGACGAACTGCAACAGGGCCAGCTCATTGCCGTTAGCGGTGCCCTGAGCGGTGACAAAGTCCGTGACGGTGGGCTTGCCCTGGGTGACGGTACCGGTTTTGTCTAGCACGATGATTTTGATCTGGTGAGCCAGTTCTAAACTTTCCGCCCCTTTGATCAAAATGCCGTTTTCAGCCCCTTTACCCGTGCCCACCATGATCGAAGTGGGGGTCGCGAGTCCCAAGGCACAGGGGCAGGCGATGATCAATACGCCCACCGTGGGGATCAGGGCAACGGCGACATTGCCCATGATGCTGAACCACAGGACAAAGGTGAGGAGGGCGATCGCCATCACCGCTGGGACAAACCAGCCCGTCACCTGATCGGCGAGTCGCTGGATCGGCGCTTTCGAGCCCTGCGCCTGCTGCACCAGCTTGACGATTTGTGCCAGGAAGGTGTCTTTACCCACCCGCGTCGCTCGGAAGGTGAAACTGCCGGTCTGGTTGAGCGTCGCCCCAATCACGGCATCGCCCACTTGTTTACGCACCGGGACGCTTTCTCCCGTCACCATCGCTTCATCTAGGGTGGAGGCCCCGGCCACAATCTCACCATCCACCGGAATCTTTTCTCCGGGCCGCACCAGCACCAGATCGCCCACGCCGACCTCAGCGATGGGCACATCCACGGGTTGCCCGTCGCGCATCACCCGCGCTGTTTTGGCTTGCAGCCCCATCAGTTGGCGGATCGCCGCTGAGGTTTGCCGCTTGGCTCGGCGCTCTAGCAAACGCCCCAGTAAAATCAGGGCGATAATCACCGCTGCCGCCTCAAAGTACACATCGGGGCGCAGCCCTTGGGCGGTAAACCACTGGGATATAGGGTCGGAAATAGGGAATAGACAAAGGCCGTTCCCGTCCCCAAGGACACTAATGTATCCATCGTGGCGGCATGGCGCGCTTTCCAAGCGTTGATAAAAAAACTGTTGCCCGCCCACACCAGCACCGGCGTCGTCAACACCAGTTGCAGCCAGGGATGGTGGAGCCACATCGGCCAGCCCGGAATCATCAGCCCGGTCATGGCGGGAATGGAACCTACTACTAAAATCCCGCCAATTACCCCACTAAAGAGGACTTTACGCGTGAGTTTACGATCCTCGGCAACGCGCTCCTGTCGTTCATCATCATCTTCCCCGGTGAGCCCATCGGTTCCTAAGGGCTGGGCACTATAGCCAGCGGCCTCGACGGCGGCTTGAATGGCGGCTTCGATGGCAGTAACGCGGGTTTGCTGAGAATGGTAGGTGACCGCCGCCTGCTCAGCGCCAAAGTTGACGCTACAGGTGGCAACGCCGGGTACGGTGCGATCGCCCTTTCAATATTGCTGGCACAGGCGGCGCAGCTCATCCCCTTCAGCTTAAAAGTCTGGGTTGCCATCGGGATTTCCCTTGTATGCTGTCTGTCCTGAAGCTTCTCCGCGCGCGTTTCCCGTTGATGCTTGACGCGGCGTCTGCATCAACAGGCCCAGCCCTAGGGCTGCAAATCGTTTCATGCTTAACCTAAACCCTACAGTGAACTGTAGAATTCAGAGGGTGCAATGGAACTTCATAAACAGATCGCGACGCGGTCTGCGGTGGAGCAGGGTGAATTGCTCTTGGGGTCCGCTGGACGAGCAGTTGCATGAGCGCCATGGGGCCATCGCCAAACGTGGCCCAAACTGCCGTCAACAATGGCTTGGGTGGAGGCGCGATTCAAACACACCAAAGTAATGGGAATGTGGCTGTCGCCGTCGATCCAAAGGTTTTACCCAAAACCGCAGGGGTACCGACTTGCCCGATTTGCGGGGATATGCTTAAGCCCAATGGTAAGGGGCGGGGCAAGTACACCGGCATGAAGCAGCTTGCCTGCCGCAGTCAGGACCACACTTCCCAGATGGGTGGCAAGACTTACTATCAAAGTCGCTAGGAACGATCCAATTTTGGACTACATTGCTTAAAAGTTATGGTTTGAAACGCCTAATTCGTCGTTCGCCCAATTCTGGTGAATCCCTGCTACGCCTGGAGAGTGGTTGCCGCTAATGGGGGGCAACTATTCTGTCATTTTTAACGACCAAGCTCACCGGACTCAGATAACCTTCGCTGCTCACCGACTGACTCTTGGTGTTCCGGTGCAGCGACTTGTTAGCTGGCGGA
>JAAUQE010000250.1 GCA_012032425.1 Leptolyngbya sp. RL_3_1
AGGGGCTTAAGCCCCTTGTTCAAGGCTAAGGCTATTTAAGCCGCCGAGTACTAGTGCCGCCATCCGCTTTACTGGTCTGCCCCAGCCGACGGCGGTGAAGCCTCCGAAGTCGCGCCTTGCCCGTAATAGAGTTCTAAAATTTTCTTCACTATCGGTGCGGTCACCGAACCGCCCCCCCCGCCAGAATGCTCTGCAAAGGCCACAACCACAATCTCAGGGTTGTCATAGGGCAGATAGGCCCCAAACCAAGCGTGATTCTCTCGGGGGGGGGCTTCGGCAGTGCCGGTTTTCCCAGCAATAGCCGGGTAGACATCAGACTGCATCGATCGCGCCGTCCCCGCCGTGATCACTTGTCGTAACCCTTCATGCAGCACCGTCACCGTCTTCGGATCGAGCCCCAGTGATTCCCGCCAATCATCGGGGTTACCCTCCCTGAGGAGATGGGGCCTGACCTTGTAGCCGCCATTAGCGGGTACCGCAAACATCACCGCCACCTGTAGCGGTGTCGTCTGTAAAAACCCCTGGCCAATGGACATATTAATCGTGTCCCCTTGGAACCAGCCGTAGCCGATATTCTCCTGCTTCCAGGCATCATCGGGCACAAGGCCGGGGCTCTCCTCCGCGCCGAGTTCAATGCCCGTTTTAGAGCCAAACCCATAGCGCCGGGTCCACTGAATCAGGGCTTCGCCGCCGATCCGCATACCCACCTGGTAGAAGAAGGTGTCGCTGCTCATGGCCATGGCCCCCCGGAACCCGAGCGGCCCAAAGCCCGCGTTGTTCCAGTCCCAAAACAAAATGCCCCCGGCATTAATATTCGGAAACGTCGGTAAGATCGCCTCGTGGTCAAACTTCCCGGTTTCAATGCCCGCTGTGGTTGTAACAATTTTAAAGGTGCTAGCGGGGGCAAATCCCTGTAAGGCCCGGTTCACAAAGGGAAATTCCTTCCCCTGTAATTGGGTCCACTGGGCGTCGCTAATATTGCCTGTGAAAATATTGGGATCGAAGGCGGGACGACTCACCATCGCCAAAACCGCGCCATCGCGGGGGTCAATGGCGACCACGGCCCCCCGCAGGTCGCCGAGCGCGGTTTCTGCTGCCTTCTGGAGTTCTAGATCGATGGTGAGGTGAATATCGTTGCCCGACACCGCTGGCTTATCCCCCAAAATTCGCAGCACTCGACCCGCACTATCGACCTCGACCTGCTGACCGCCCCACTGCCCCCGCAGTTGGCTTTCAAAGGCAGCTTCCGCTCCCATTTGGCCCACAATATCTCCGAGGCGGTAGCCAGCGTCGGCTTTTTCTTCCAGTTCGGCATCAGTGATCTCGCCGGTGTACCCCAGCACATGGGCGGCAAGATCTCCGTTGGGATAATTACGGACGGCTTCCCCTTCGAGGCGTACCCCTGGCAGCTCGGCACTGTACTCGGCGAGGGCGGTGGCTTGACCGGGGCTAATCCCCCGCGCCACCGTAATTGACTCGATCGATTCGTACCCCGCCTGATCAAGCCGTTGCTGAATAGACTCTGGGGGGACATCTAAAATTTTCGCTAGGCGACCGATCACATCGGGCCATTCGGATTTAGGCAGGGCGATCGGCCAAATCGAGACCGAATGGGACAAGCGGCTCCCGGCTAAGACCTTGCCGTTGCGATCGAGGATAGCCCCCCGAGCAGGGCGCTTGGGCACCAATCGGATGCGGTTATTTTCGGCGAGCTGGCGGTTGCGATCGCCATTTACCAACTGCAATTGTGCCAAGCGGGTACCGACGCCCCCAAACATCAAGCCCGAAACAATCACCATCAAGATCACCGATTGGAATTGATTGCCAACGGTACGCTTGCTGTCGCGGCGAAAACTGGTGGTGGACGGTAAGGTTAGGGTCATCTTCCCCAGGGAAAACTTGCAAAGTGCTACCAGTTTAACGGTCACCGCAGGGTAACTGAAGTACTGCTGCGGTTTACCAGAACGAAAAAGGACTTGAGGATGGAGCCGGGGGCTCAGCCAGATGGGGCTAGAGAGCACAGAACTGCTGCCTAACGCTAGTACTCGGCGGCTTAAATAGCCTTAGCATTGAACAAGGGGCTTAAGCCCCTTGTCTGGGGTTTGTAATGGTTGGGTTAATTCCGCCCTTGAGTACTAGCGCCGATAGCCCACTCAAACCATGGCCTAAGGCCAGAGTTGAGGTTGAAGTGTTACGCCGTATACATTTTCCCCAAGACTTCAGTTCTTTTATTAGATGTTGACTGGCTCAATGCCTGTAGGATGTGACCTAAACTTGGGTTGCGATTCGGGCATGATCCCAAAGTGATTATTCCTTGCTGAGATAAGGATTGGCTGCCGTTTAGAGAATTTTATCGCCATGGCTCAGACGGTTTCTTCAACCTCGGTGTCCACCGTTTCTACTCAGACCTTTGATGTCGAACTACGGCAAGTTTCCAAGGTGTTTGAGGGGGAACCTGCTGTTGACACCATTGACTTGCAAGTCAAGCAAGGAGAATTTTTTAGCATTTTAGGCCCGTCTGGTTGTGGCAAAACCACAACCCTGCGATTGATTGCCGGGTTTGAGCAACCGACCCAGGGGGCGGTGTTGATTCAGGGTCGCCGCATGGAATGGGTGCCCCCTTATCAGCGACCGGTGAATACCGTTTTTCAAAGCTATGCCCTGTTTAGCCACCTCACCGTTTGGGACAACATTGCTTTTGGACTCCGCATCAAAGGTCTGGCCAAAACTCAAATGAAGCAGCGGGTAAACGAGGCCCTGAAACTGGTCAAAATGGAAGATTTTGCCCGTCGTCACCCCAAACAACTCTCGGGGGGACAACGACAGCGGATTGCCTTAGCTCGGGCCTTGGTGAACCGACCGGCGGTGATGCTGCTGGATGAGCCTTTGGGAGCCTTGGACCTGAAGCTGCGCAAAGAAATGCAGGTGGAGCTTTCAAACCTCCATCAACAATTGGGCATCACCTTTGTGATGGTCACCCACGATCAAGAGGAAGCCCTGTCCCTGTCCGATCGCATTGCTGTGATGCAGAATGGCAAGATTGCCCAGGTGGGTAGCCCCAGCGATATCTATGAATTTCCCCGGACGCCTTTTGTGGCCGATTTTATTGGCGATACCAACTTGCTCCAGGGGCAGGTGGACGACCTGGATGGCCAGGTAATGCGGGTTCAAACGACAACGGGCTTGGCGGTATTGGTGCAGCGCTCTCCAGATCCGGAACCCCTGAAGCAGGTCGTGGTCAGCATTCGCCCTGAAAAGATTCATCTCAGCACGACCGCAACCACCGACTCAGGCAACTGCTACTCTGGCTTCGTAAAGCACAAAATGTATCTGGGAACCCATTTACACTGCATGGTGCAGCTTGATAATGGGGACTGCTTAACGGTGTTACAGCCCAACCGGACCGGTAATCAGCTTGCGGTTGAGACCCGAGTTTATGTGCATTGGTTACCCACCGATTGTTTAGCCCTAGCGGCCTGAAAAGCCACGCGGTTGACTAGTCTGGCTCAGGCTGATACCTTTCGTTCTAAACTCTTTCGTTTTGAGCCCTGCCGCTGCCGATTTTTGACGCCCCGAGGGTGTTAGGCAAGTTGTTTAAAGAAATCACCCATCTTAGTGAGGAAATCTGCCGTGCCCCGTAAGCCATCCCTCTTTTCTAGGCCGTCTCGTCGCTTTAACCCGACTCGCCGCCGCTTTCTGCAAGGCACGGCGGCGGCTGTGGCGGGGGTGACCCTCTCCAACTGCCGGACGGGCATCAGTAATGTGCAGAGTGGTGACACAGCAGCCACCACCGGTGGCGGGGGCGACGCTAAAACCCTGCACATCTACACCTGGGCTAGCTACACCAATGATGAGCTGGTGGCCAAATTCACCGAGAAAACCGGCGTTGATGTCGTCGTCGATATCTTTGACTCCAATGAGACCATGCTAGCCAAGCTACAGGCGGGGGGCGGTGCCGCTTACAGCATCATTTACCCTTCGGACTACATGGTGCAACAGATGCTTGAGTTGAGTCTGCTGACCGAGCTGGATGCGGCCCGCTTAGTGGGGATGGAGAACATGCTCGACAAGTGGCAGGATCCGGTCTACGACCCCGGCAATGCCCACAGCGTTCCTTTAGGCTGGGGCACCACGGGATTGCTTTATAACAAGGAAGTTATATCCAGCCCCCCTGAAGACTGGGACTATCTCTGGGATAACCAGTCTGAGCTTGCCCGCCAGATGACTTTGCTAGAAGACGTGCGGGAGACCATGGGGGCGGTACTCAAGTCTCTGGGGTATTCCTATAACGCGACGGATCCAGGGCAGATAGAAGAAGCCTACGAGCGCCTAGTCGAAATCAAGCCCGCCCTGGCTAAATTTATGTCCTTTGGCTATGAGGACGCGCTGCTGGGGGGAGATTTATCGATTGTGATGGCCTACTCAGTGGATGCAATCGACCTCACCCTACAAGATGAGCGCATGGAATATACGGTGCCGGTCAGTGGCTCTTCGGTGTGGACCGATACGATGGTGATCCCGACATCCGCACCGAATGTGGATGCGGCCTATGAGTGGCTCAACTTTATGCTCGATCCTGAGGTATCAACCTTTGCTTCCGAGAGCCTGTCTTTTGCCACCCCCAATGCGCAGTCGTTCGACATGTTGTCTGATGAGCTGAAGGACAACGAAGATCTCTTCCCCTCTGAAGAAATCCTGGCGGTTTGCGAGGGCATTGCGCCCCTTGATAAAGAGACCAGCGATCTCTACGACGAGTACTGGACCCAAATCACCAGCGCTTAGGAAATCCCATGGCGACTGCTTCCCCTTCTGAAGATCAGAGTTCACATAAAAAGCCGCTGGGTTTACTCGGGCGGATTCGGGCAACTTGGCTCGGGCCGCTGACGTTACTAGCCCCTTCGGGTCTGTGGCTAGTGCTGTTCTTGGTATTGCCAACCCTGCTGATCCTGGATATTAGTTTGGTGCCAGGGCTACGCCCAGGGGAGGCCACGACCGGCTATGGCTTGGGCAACTACTCTCAGGTCTTTAATCCTTGGGATGCGGCCTTTATCCCGGTTTATATCCAGGTGATTGGGCGATCGCTCTATTTTGCGATCACCACCACTTTGGCTTGCCTACTGGTCGGCTTTCCGGTGGCCTATTGGCTGGCGTTAATGGCCCCTCAACGCTGGCGCAATTTGCTGGTGGTGGCCTTTGTCTTGCCCCTCTGGACCTCATCCCTATTGCGATCCTATGCCTGGAGTAGCCTACTGCGGCCCAGTGGTCTCCTCAACAGCTTTATTGAATGGATTAGCAGCATTATCGGTGTGCCGTTGCCGACCCAAGATTGGCTCTATACTTCCACCGCCGTCTTAATTGGTCTGACCTATAACTTTTTGCCCTACATGGTGCTGATCCTCTATGCCTCCCTAGAGAAGCTGGATCGTGCTTTGCTAGAAGCTTCCGCCGATCTCGGGGCGAGACCCAGCCAGACCTTTTTGAAAGTGACGGTACCCCAGAGCCTGCCGGG
>JAAUQE010000058.1 GCA_012032425.1 Leptolyngbya sp. RL_3_1
ACGCCGACTGGGCTAACCGCCGAAAACCGGACCGACCGACGCGCCTAAATTTTGGCGAGCCATTGCGGAATGGGGGCGGCAGTAAGAGAAGTACCCCTTCATCTCGATTCGCTGTGCTTTCGAGCTCAGCCATCTTGTTGCCAGGACCAGTCCCGACTGGGCCACCACGCTACCTTCATTTTCTGTCTCTATTCATGCATAACCCAATGCCCTCCTCCCCCCGTTCCTTGAACCGCTTATCCTCTGCTGTTGTCGCGATCACGCTACCCATCGTCGCGATCGCGCTACCCAGCCTCGCTCAGCCAACGGTGCCGTTGGTGCAATTTAGCGATACCCAAGATCACTGGGCCGCAGCCTGCATTGAGCGCATGGGCGGTAGCGACACCATGCAGGGATACGGCGATGGTCGATTTTTGCCCGACCACACCATTAACCGGGCCGAATTCGCGGCGCTGATGGTCCAAGCCTTTGGCACCGCTGAAAAAGTGCGTAATGCCCCTAACTTTACTGATTTGCCGGCCTCATTTTGGGCGACTGCGGCCATTCAGCAAGCCTATGAGCGCGGTTTTTTAGAAGGGTATCCCAACAATCAGTTTCGGCCTTTTCAAGCGATTTCGCGAGCCCAGGCGATCGCCATTTTTGCCAAAGCGCAACAATTGAGTAGCGAAGGTAATACTGATGCGATTTTGAACCGATACTTTAGCGATCAAAGTGGGATTCCGGGGTATGCCAGGGGGGCGATCGCGGCGGCGGCGGCAGCCAGCCTAGTGGTTAACTATCCTGTGGTTGATCAGGTGCGCCCCGCCGATAGCATCACCCGTGGAGAAGTGGCGGCCATCCTTTGTCAGGCCAGCCGCGACGGCTCCGACTATCGCTACAACGTTCCCGGTGAGTATGTCGTCAGCGTCCAATTTTGCCCCAGCGACCCGAATGTGAGGCACTATGATGCCGACGGGTTTGCCGTGGTTTTTGCCGGTGCTGACGAGTTTGGCTATGGCAAGTTTGGCATGGTCGATCGCAGCGGCAACTGGGTGATTGCCCCCGATTATGGTGAGCTGCATCCTTTTTCCGATGGTTTGGCGCTGGGGTTTCCGCCGCCGTTTAACTATTACGACCAGTCCTACCGATTCATTGATCAGCAGGGGCAAGTGGCCTTTTCGCGACCGATTGAGGGCCAGATCAGAGACTTTTCTGAGGGACTGGCGGCCTTTTCTAATCGGCGCGGCCAGTGGGGATTTTTGGATAAAACTGGGGCGGTGGCGATCGCCGCCCAGTATGATGACGCCCAGCCGTTTGTGAATGGCCTTGCTCGGGTGCAACAAAATGGCCGCTACGGTTTTATCAATTCATCTGGGCAGGTGGTCATTCCGATTCAATATGAAGCGACCCATGAAACCTTTCAGGAAGGGCTGGTGGGGGCGCGGTTGCAAACCTCAGCACCCTGGGGATATTTAACGGTCGATGGGGCTTGGGCGATCGCGCCCCAGTTCCAGGCGGTTGAGGCGTTTGCCCAAGGGCTGGCCAGGGTGACCGAGCGTGATCAAACCCGCGAGCATTGGCAGGTGATCAATCAGGCAGGGCAACCCGTGAACGCCCCGACCCCGACGGATTCAGGCTGCCTGCCGCTGTAGTTTGAGCAGAATTTTGAATTCTGAATTCAGAATTCAGAATTCAAAATTCAGAGTCCATTGTGGCAGCGGCGGGTGATTCGCCCTGAACCCCTGGGCATACTAAAACCAGAGCGACAAACGTTCAAATACCTTGCACACACCGAAAGCAATTTTGCTTCCGGTATTTTTTTGTCTGTAGCTTGAGCCATAGGGTTGATTCATTCATTCCGCTGATCCCAGATCAGGCTGCGATCAGCCGATGCCGTTAACCCGATAGAATAAACGGTGCCGTTATTGCTGTCCCAATGGAAATTATTCCTGCCATTGACCTCCTGGGGGGGCGGTGTGTGCGCCTTTACCAGGGAGACTACGACCAGTCCCAAGTCTTTGATGAGAATCCGGTGGCGGTGGCGCGACAATGGGCCGAGCAGGGCGCAACTCGCCTGCATCTGGTTGATTTAGACGGAGCCAAGGCGGGCCAACCCGAAAACTGGCAGGCGATTGAAGCAATTGTCCGGGCGGTGGATATCCCCGTAGAAGTGGGGGGCGGTCTGCGCGATCGCGATCGGGTCACGGCGCTGTTTGACCTAGGTGTCCGTTACGCCATCTTGGGGACTGCTGCTGTCGAAGACCCCGATTTGGTCGCCACCCTCAGCGCCGAATTTCCGGGGCAAATCATCGTCGGCATTGACGCCCGCGACGGCAAGGTGGCCACCCGAGGCTGGCTCGAAACCTCAGCAGTGGAGGCCATCGACCTAGCCCAAGCCATGGCCAGCCGAGGGGCCGCCGCCATCATCTACACCGACATTCAGCGGGATGGCACCCTGCAAGGTCCCAATCTAGAGGCCCTGCGACACCTGGCCGAAGCGATTGACATTCCGGTGATTGCCTCCGGTGGGGTCAGTTCGGTGACCGATGTCTTGAGTTTGCTGGGGCTGGTGCCAGCGGGGGTCAGCGGGGTGATTATTGGCAAAGCCCTGTATACCGGTGATTTAACCCTTAAAGCCGCGATCCGGGCGGCGGGACCGGGCCGCTGGCAAGATGTGCCCCCCGATTTCGGCTCCTCTGCTTTCGCTTAACGTCAATCCGGGATAAGCAAGATTCTAGCCTCCTAACCCTTCCCCTCTCGGGAGGGCTAGGAGGTTTCAAAACCGGGGGCAGAAACGCTGGACTGTTGGTCCAACTAAGCCAGCAGAGCCTGGGCTCGGGCCACAAAATTGGCCGCAGTGAGCCCGTTAAAGGCCATCAGTTGGGGGCACTCGCCGTCGTTTCGCCGCGCTTCCAGGCAAAGACATCGCGGGGGGCAGTGCTGCGTAACATCACCGGCTCTAGCATGGCCGAGGAGCCCCCGGTGACGCCAATCAGGGCATCTCCACCGAACAAGGCTGCAAAGTCTGCATCACTCAAGAAAGCGCTATCCGCCTCCGAGCAGCTCTCCCAGGCCACATCCGTGGGTCGATAGAGACGGCGGGGGTTAACAATGGAGACCACCCGCGCCCCAATTCCCTGTTCAGCCAGTTGCTCTACTGCTTCCAGGACCGGAATCAGGGTCATGTCGCCAATCACGGCAAAGACGACTTGCTTACCAGCCCCACTTTCAGTGCTGTGGAGCGCGATCGCCCCCTGCGCTAACGCCTGCCGGGTCTGGGCCAAGGTAGTGCGAATCGGCAACGGTGACTTGCTGGCCGTAATCGTCACCCCCTTGTTCTGGGCCTGCAACGCCCACTCGTAACAGGCTTGAATGCTGTTAGCATCCACGGGGAATAGCGGAAACACATTGCCGTTACGCATCATCCCCGCAAAATAGTTTTCGATTTCGGGACGCTGGTGGGTCCAGCCGTTACGGCCCTGCTCTAAGGCCCCCGCCGTAAACAGGGTGACGGTGGCCGGGGTGGGGCGACGTAGCTCCGCCATCGCTTGGGTGACGGTCTGCCAAATCGGTAAGCCATTGATGGCAAAGGACTCATAGGAACACCAGAGGGTGCGAGCCCCAAATAGGGCCTGGGCCGCCGCCAGCCCCGCACAGGCATCCTCGCTCAGAGGCTCGTACACTTGCCCTTCCGGCCCCTGGAAGTAGAGGTCATCGGTAGTAGGATGGATGATCTTTAGCGCCTGGTTGATGTTGTTGATGCCAGAGGCGGCGTTGCCATCGGCATTGGTGACCACAAACCGAGGGTCCTGCTGGCCCACATAACCGACGATCGCCCCCATGGCGGTCGTCGCCACCTGTTTATCGCCCCCGACCGGAAATTCGACTAAGGGCAGTTGGCCCAAGTCAGGCACCGGCAACACTGATTCGGTTACCGCAGTTTGGGCGTTGGGTCCCCCCATGGCGCGGGCAAAGTTGGTACGCACCAAATCCCAGGCTGCCGGGGTGAGCGCTCGTGCCTTCAGCGCCGCGACAATATAGTCCTTATCAAGACTGTCACCGGGGTAGAGGTTGTGGGATTGGGCTCCGCGCTTATGCACCCCAGCCCCCTTCAGTTGCTTGATAATCAGCACTGTCAGCGTGCCGCCCAGGGCCGCTTGGGCGGCCTGGTCCGTGGCGGCGAGGACAGATTGGGTAAAGGCCAACCGCTGCTTAAAGGAGAAGGCGGTGCTGTCTACATAGGCACCGGGCTGATCGGCGTCATCGAAGTCTTTGGCATCCACCAAAATCACATTTTTAAAGCCGTTGCCGCGCCAGTAGGCGATCATGGCGTCGTTAGATTGGGTGGAGACCATGCTGTGGTGCTCTTGGGAATAGCCATTCCACACCAAAATCGGCAAGAAATTGGTCACCGTAGGGTAAGCCGTGGTGAAGTGGCCAAAGCTACTCATGATGTAGGGCTCCCCCAGTCCGCCATCGCCGATGGTGACCGGGAACAGGGTGCCGGGGTGTAGCTTGGCACCGGCCATGGCAAAGTGCTGCCCCTGCCCGAGGGGACCGGCGGGGTTGAGCAAGCCGGGAATCTGACCCGATAAGTGTCCGAGCAAGCCGTGGGTTTCGCGAAAGCGATCGCACAGGTCCTGCACGGTATGGATGTCCATGGCCTCCAGGGAGCTGTCCATAAATACGGTGCTGTAAAAGCCGGGGGCATGGTGCCCCACTTCCGTAATCAGATTTTTGTGGCCCAGCATCACTAGGGCGGCGATGCCGTCGGCGATACTGGCAAATCCACCAGGGTGACCTGACTGCTTACTGGCCGTGACTTGCAGGGTGAGATACCGCAGGGCGTCAGCCGCCAACAAGGTTTGATAGACCGCAGCGGGCTCATCCGCTGCGGTGATGGCTGTGGTGTCGGGGGCGATCGCCGGGGTATGACCGTAGGCGTCAAAATCAGGCAAGGTATCGGCAAAATGCTGAATACCGTCGCAAAAGGCAGGGGTTTTGGGTTTAGAAGTCGCTACGGTCATATCTCTCAATACCTTCTCGCGTCAGGGCAACGGTGCTCAAATAATTTTCCATCCTAATGCTGCGGAAACGCATGGGATTCACCCATCGCACACCACCCCCGAAGCAGGGGCAAAGGCAGTCATCCATGGATCTCGTAAATCCATGGTCCATTAATTATTGACTTGAGTCAATACAACCCTCCCCCGTAAGCCTTGCACAAAAGCTTCCGAATCATCGGTGTGACTGCGTAAGTCCTGACTCAAAGTTGGTCAGAGGCCGTAGCCTAAGTGGTGCAAGTGAGGCAATTTCTCTAAGGGGAACTTCTGGACGGTGGCTGGGGTCACTTAAAACCGACTCAGGATTGGTTCAGTGGATGTACCCTCAGCTTCGGACGCCTCACTCTTTTATAAAGCTTCAGTGAAGATCTGCCGGTAAGACTTGATCATTTATGAAGTTCAGGTGACTCTAACGTAAAGCAACGATTAACGCTGAGTTTACCTGCCTGTATTATCCGAAACATATTGACTCAGCGATTGTACGTGTAAGCCTTTGACGCTATCGGTGGTGCGGTTCAAATCTCGTTCTTATTCAATTCCTACGCTTAATTGCTTTAGGCAGAGTTTATGAAACCCTTAAAAAAGCACTCAAATAGCTTGCCTAGGCTAGTCGCAACCGGATTGGCGATGTCTGTTCTAGGCGTTGCGCTACCGGCACAGGCCGCTGTTTTTGGCTTTATCGCGACCGGGTTAAGTCCAGTCGATGATTACGAAAGCACTTATGTGGCCAGTGCCTTTGAGGACATTGCCCTTAATCCTATTGATGAGTATCAAGCCTCTGTCACCCAGGCGGCTAACGACGGCACCCCCGACATTGACACTCCCTTTGAGCAAGCGCTAGCAGCGGCGGGCTACAACCCCACCATTATCCAATCGATCATCGCGAGGGTTCTGGACCGGACTGCTGGGGCATCAGTGGATCCCTCAGAAGAGGATGGACTATCGCTTTTCAAGTTTGACGACGATGCACTGACAGGCTTGCTCAGTGATGTTGAGGCTTCCAATCCTCTCTCACAGATTTCGCAGTTTACAGCCGGCACCAAAGACAGTAGTCGTTGTCGGCGGATGCGAGAACGGTATAACCAAAACCCTAGCAGCGTTCCCGCTCGTAAACAGGCGCAGTGCTGGTAATCTGAAAATCTTGACTTATTGAGCCAACTCGGAACAGATTTCTGGCTCACTGGTATACGTCAGCTTGGGGCGTAAATTTGCCCAGGGTTGGGCTTGTTCGATTTGAGCCGCCACAGCCAAGATTGTTTCGTCGGCACCGGGTTGACCCACCAGTTGGACCCCCAGCGGCACCCCATGGTGATCAAAGCCCGCCGGTAGCGACAGGGCTGGTAAGCCCGTGGCATTAAATGGTGGGCAGGGCGCGACCCAACGGGTAATGTTTTTGAGGGTTTGGGCGCTACTGAGTTGCTGCCATTCCCCCACTCGAATAGCGGGGTGCAGGTAGGTGGGGGAGAGCACTACATCATAGGGATATAACGACTGCACCACTTGGCGGGCGACCCGCTGTAAATTGCCCATGGCCCGCAGATAGGCCCCACTCCCAATGCGCCATGCGCGCCACAATAGCCAGCGGTTCATTTTTTCGAGTGCAAACCAAGGCACATTGGCTTCTGAAACGACACATTGCCAAGCTACGGTGAACGGTTCGATCAAGGCTGAAAAATCCGGCGGTGGCAAGGGTTCCACGCTGTGGCCCAGGTCCTCCAGCAGCGTTGCGATCTGGTGAACCCGCTCTTGGCACAGGGGATGGGCCTCACCCAAAGGGGGAAACGCTGTGAGCAGGCCAATGCGTAAGGGGGGCGGCTGTTTTTGGGTGGCAGCTAAAAATGAGGACTCTGGATTAGGGAGCCAGTAAGGATCGCCGACGATGTATCCCGCCATGACGTCTAGTAGGGCAGCGGTGTCGGCCACGGTACGCCCCAGCGGTCCATTGGTGGCCAGTCCATTTAGGCGTTCCCCGACCGGGGTAAAGCTGACCCGGCCTCGGGACGGTTTCATCCCCACTAAGCCGCAGCAGGCGGCTGGTCCCCGCAGCGACCCCCCGCCGTCAGAGCCCTGGGCGATCGCACAGAGCCCCGCCGCCAGTGCCGACGAGGCCCCGCCACTGGAGCCTCCCGAGGTAAAGTCCAGATTCCAAGGGTTGCGGGTCGGGGGAAAGCCGGGAGGTTCGGTGTAGGGCAGCGACCCCAATTGGGAGGTGGCGGTTTTGCCCAGGATCACAAACCCGGCCTCTCGAATAATCGGAATTAAGCCGTCATCCTCCTCGGCAAGGCGCTTGCGGGCCATGGCAATGCCGTAGGCACAGGGTACGCCAGCAATGGGGTTCAGATCTTTGATCGAAATCGGCACCCCAAAAAGGGCGGCAAAGTCTCGGGGTGGGTGGCTAAATGTTCAGTTTTAGCCTGAGCATCGGCGATCGCTTGATCCGCCATCACCCAAACGTAGCTGCCCAACTGGGGGTTCAGTTGTTCGATGCGCTTCAGATACAGGTCCGTCAGTTCTAAGGGAGAAATCTCCCGGCGGCGGATTAACTCTGCCTGTTCCAGAGCTGGGGTAAAGGCTAGATCAGCAGCATCCATCGACTTGAGGTCCTGTCACAACATAGCGCTGGCCCCTTTGCTTAAGGCACCTAGGATCTTTGCTGATGTTTTGCGCAGAAGCAAAGGGGCTCGCAGTCCTGTCCTAAACGGACTAGCGACTGCTATGCCTTGAACAGCATACCTTGGTCAGTTTGAGGGGCTGCCAGGGTCAGACCAATCGGATGCAGACCCTTGAGTTTTTCTTTATAACAGAGGTGGGTAGATGCCCTCAGCCCCTTTGGTAGCCATGACTGATTCGTCTGCAAACGCAGTGCCGGTAGACGCGATTCCCCAGCTTTACCCTTCTGAAGAGGCCCAGGCCATCTTGCAGATTGCCATTACGCGCCAAGCCGAAGGGGGAGAGTTGACCCGATTGCAACTGCTAGAAATCGCAGCGGAGTTGGGCATTACGGAAGCAACCCTGACCGAAGCAGAACAAATTTGGCAAACTCAGCGCAGTGAGCTGGCCGATCGCACTGCTTTCCAGCAGTTTCGGCGGCAGCGGTTTCAACACCATTTGATTCGCTACGGCGTCGTGAACATATTTTTAATGGCTTTGAATTACCTGGCTGCTGATCGCCTCTCCTGGTCTCTTTATATTCTCCTGATTTGGGGGTTAGCTTTGGCGTTACAGGGGTGGAACACCTTCCGTCCTGAGGACTACCAGGACAGCGAGGAGTTTGAAAAGTGGCGGCGACGGCAGCAGATCAAGCGATCGCTGAATCGCTTTATGGACTGGCTATTAGGCACCTAAAATATTCGCGGCTGAGGACATCCCGGTTATGACGGTTATGCCTACAAAGCCCTAAAGGGTGGCAACCCTTTAGGATGGACAGCAGTCTTTTCATGTCAAACTAGCCCGATAAAACCAGCTAGACATTTATGGGTAGAGCCGGTCGCGCCCTCCAGGAAGCTCTCGCCACCTATGGCCTCAGCCAGAATAAACTCGCCGTCACCATGGGCATGGAGCGCACCGTGGTGTATCGCTGGGTCCACGAACGGGTCGATCCCACCGGTGAAACCATCGTCGAAATTGTGCGGGCGCTGAACCAACTGGACCCCCAAGCGGCCAAGGCGTTCATTGCCCTATATCTGATCCCCGTGCTGAACGAGCCCTAGAACTGCATCTATGGCCATTACCAGAAGCGGGTTTCGGGATCCCCAGACCAGTCGCTGCCCCCAGGGGCGACCTCTTGGGTGTATTGCAGATGGGTAATCGCCCCACTACCGGGATATTTCACTTCTAAGCGGCTGTAGGTGGCCTCGCCAAACCCGTCAAATTCCCTGAGGGAGTTATCCCCGGTGAAATCCATATTCACCAAATAACTCAGGTCGCTGAGATTAAAGGTGACTGCGGCCTCGGTGTCGTCGGCTCCGGTGTAAGCGTAAATGTAGCCTTCTCCGCGATCGCGATCGTCAAAGTCCAAAAATCCAAAGGAGCCGATGGATACGGCTTGATCAAACCAAAACGTAATCAAGCCACCATGGACATCATCGTCAGGCGCACCCAGATCGTCTCGGTTACTTGACCGACTGTTGTCTTCCTGAATGATCAGCACGTTCCCTTGGGGAGCAGTGCCAAAGGCTGACCCGGTGGCGAGATCGTTGTCGCCGCCAGTGCATTTTGGCAAGGGATTACCCGAAGTGACCCGAGCCACGCAGTCGCTGTCAAACAGTCGTAGGGGCAGATCGCCAGAGCCGTTGCGTCGCTGCCGGTTCGATGCAACCGTAATTTTGACCCCATAGTCGGCCCATTCGTTACCGGTGAGATAAGTCCCTGCGGCAAGTTCTTCAAAATCAATCGTGACCGTCCGCACGCCAGCACCGAGGGCCAAATTGACGGCATGGGCATCCATCGATGGGCCTAGGGCGATGACTGGGACTAAAACAGCCGCACTGAGTAAAAACCAGGAGTTACGCATGGTTGGAAAGGAATACTGAAGAGCTGGAATTCAAATCGGCACCCGAGTTATCGGCAGATTGGCGCTGATGTACTGATGCTGATGCAACGCTTGTACCTATAAGCAACCCTAACCTCTGTAATTACGCGGGTAAACCGTCAAGGTTCAAATTTGACCGCAGCTTCGCAAACATGAAGATTCTTTAGAGAAAATACCGAGACTAGCCTTATCCAACCCCGTAGTTCGTCCTACAGCGTTTTTGAAGCTCGTGAGGTACAAAAACAGACCTGAAACCCTTGCGGTAAGGACATTGGTTGTACCTCACCAGGCTAGGAAATGCTGTATGGCAAAAACTCAAGTTTTCAAGTGGGATGTGGTTTAGCACTAGAGACTGGATGCTCGACGTTTTGATTGATACACCACACATCGTTCGGATACTCAGCACAGAATCACGAGTGCCGAACTGGGAAACGAGGTCTGATCGTGGTCGATCGCCCGTAAATTGCCCCAAATCTGAAGCAAAGCCTGGGGATGGTTATGATGAATGAGTTAACAAATCTCAATGATTTGTTTTAGCTTGTCTCCATATCCTGCGTTTATGACCGTTTTTTCCATGGATGGTCCGGCCCTCAAAGGTTGGATTGAGCGGCGACTTTTATTTGGCCAGCCCCTCACCCTCGAACTCACCGCCATCCTTTTGGTGTACTTTGTCCAGGGGATTTTGGGGTTGGCCCGTCTCGCCGTCAGTTTTTTCCTGAAAGATGACCTGGGGTTGACACCGGCAGAGGTGGCGGCATTGACCGGCATTGCCACCGCCCCTTGGACGATCAAGCCTCTCTTCGGCTTTTTGTCGGATGGTCTACCGATTTGGGGCTATCGGCGGCGGCCTTATTTGGTGTTGTCGGGTCTGCTGGGGGCGGGGTCCTGGTGGGGGATGGCCCTATGGGTGCAGAGCGGTTGGGGGGCGATCGCCGCCTTGACCCTCGGCTCCCTCTCTGTGGCGGTCAGCGACGTAATTGTGGACTCCCTCGTGGTCGAGCGCGCCCGCCAAGAATCCCAGAGTGATGCGGGTTCTTTGCAGTCACTGGCTTGGGGGGCATCGGCGATCGGCGGTTTGCTAACGGCCTATGCTGGGGGGCTGCTTTTAGAACAGGTCAGCACTCGCACGGTATTTGCGATCACGGCCCTATTTCCGCTAATTGTCTCCGGCGTTGCTTGGCTGATTGCGGAAGATCCCGTCACCGAGCAGCCCACCTGGCGGGCCATTTGGGGTCAGGTGCAGCAGCTCAAGGGGGCCGTCACCCAGAAGGCCATCTGGATGCCCGCCCTATTCATCTTTCTGTGGCAGGCCACGCCTAGCGCTGACTCGGCGTTTTTCTTTTTCACCACCAACGATCTGCATTTTCAGCCCGAATTTTTGGGACGGGTGCGGTTGGTGACCAGTATCGCCGCCCTAATGGGCATTTGGATCTTTCAACGGTTTCTTAAGACCGTCCCGTTTCGCACCATTTTTGCGGTCTCAACGGTGCTGTCAACCCTGTTCGGGTTTACGATGCTGCTTCTGGTCACCCACGCCAATCGGGCGATCGGCATCGACGATCACTGGTTTAGCCTGGGGGACAGCTTGATCCTGACCGTGATGGGCGAAATTTCCTTCATGCCGGTGCTGGTACTGTCGGCGCGGATCTGCCCCGCTGGGGTCGAAGCCACCCTCTTTGCCCTGCTGATGTCGGTGTTGAATTTGGCCGGGTTGCTCTCCCACGAGTTGGGTGCCCTCTTGACCCACTGGATAGGGGTAACCGAAACCAATTTTGATCGCCTTTGGCTCCTCGTCACCCTCACCAACGCTTCCACCTTGCTGCCGCTGCCGCTACTGTTTCTCTTGCCCAACACCTCTTCTCAAGGGGCTGCTCCAGAAACCATTTTTGAAAATACAGCGGCTGAATTGGTGGATGCTCCGGGGCTTTCCCCCCCCCTTAGCCGCCACCCTAGAATCAGAACCCTCAGCCTAAAGCCATCTCAAAGTTCAAAATTCAAAATTGAGACTTCAAAACTCCCCCTTTACCCTCCCACTCACTCACCCTCCCATTCCCATGCAAACCCTCCCCTCCCTAACCTCAGCCGCCCCATCCTTCACCATGGAGGACTGGCGCGGCGGCTATCGGTCTCAACCGGAAGAATTCGACTATTGGATTGATGACATTGAGGGCACCATTCCCCCGGCGTTGACCGGCACCCTCTTCCGCAACGGTCCGGGCCTGCTGGATATCAACGGCGAAACCATCCGGCATCCCTTTGATGGGGATGGCATGATCAGCCGCATCGCTTTCCGGGAGGGTAAGGCTCACTATCGCAACCGCTATGTCCGCACTGAGGGGTACGTGAAGGAGCAAGCGGCGGGCAAACCCCTGTATCGCGGCGTGTTTGGCACCCAAAAGCCTGGGGGCTTTTTTGCCAATGCGTTTGATCTACGGCTCAAAAATATTGCTAACACCCATGTGATTTATTGGGGCGATCGCCTCCTGGCGCTTTGGGAAGCTGCTCAGCCCCATCGCCTCGATCCCTACAGCCTCGATACCACTGGGCTAGATGATTTAGACGGGCTGCTACAACCGGGCCAAGCCTTTGCCGCCCACCCCCGCATTGATCCCGGCGATGCCACCCGTCCGCCCCGCTTGGTCAACTTCTCCATTAAAACGGGTCTGTCGAGCACGATCACCGTTTTAGAATTTGCCCTCAAGGGGAATCTCGCCCACAGCTATAGCCATGTCATTCCAGGGTTTACCTTCATCCACGACTGCGCCATCACCCCCAACTACGTGGTGTTTTTCCAAAATCCCGTCAGCTTTAACCCGCTGATGTTTGTGATGGGCATGAAGGGGGCAGCCGAATGCATCCAGTTCAACCCTAAGCAGCCCACCAAAATCATCATATCCCCCGCGATGGCCAGCGACCTCTACAAACGGTGGAGGCTCCCGCCAGTTTTGTTTTCCACCATGTCAACGCCTTTGAGCAGGGAGGCAACTTGGTGATCGACTCCATTAGCTACGGACAATTCCCGAGTCTAGATGAGGGCATGACCTACAACGAGGTTGATTTTGACCGCGTCCCGGCGGGACAAGTCTTCCGATTCACCGTCGATCTGGCCGCAGGAACGGCGACCTCTGATTGTGTGATCGATCGCTCCTGTGAGTTTCCCACCCTCCACCCCCATCAGGTGGGCCGTGACTACCGGTACCTTTATATCGGCGCTGCCCATCACGCCACGGGCAACGCCCCTTTACAGGCCCTGCTGAAGCGAGATTTAGTCACCGGGGCAGAGCAATTGTGGAGTGAAGCCCCACGAGGCTTTATGGGAGAGCCCATTTTTGTGCCCCGACCGGATAGCACCGTTGAGGATGAGGGTTGGGTGCTGTGTCTGACCTACAATGCCGCTCGACAATGCTCAGATTTGATCATTTTGGCTGCTCAGCAGATTGCCGCTGGCCCCATCGCCCGCTTAAAACTGCGCCACCATGTGCCCTATGGTCTCCATGGCAGTTTTGTGGGGGAATATTTCGGCCCTGAATAGCTGGATCACGATCTCTGTGCAGAATTCAAAAGGCAACGCTCAAACCGATGCGTGTCCCCAGCCTGAATCACTGAAAGACTTCAGCCCTCAGCTGGGCAAACCAGCCATTGGCGAGGGAGCATCCCACTTTTGCAAATTCATCCCCTCATCCCCCAGCCCCTTCTCCCAAAAAGGGCGTAGCGCTAAACGCTTCTCGAAGAGTAGGGGAGCCGGATTCAACGTCCTTCTCCTGTCTTGGGAGAAGGATTTAGGACTTCGGCGTGAGCTCAGTCGAACGATGAGGGCAAACGAAATTGGGATGCACCCATTGGCGATCGCTGCGATCAGCCTGTGTGTTTCTCCTGAGCGAGCGTTGTAAGGTCCGCTCAGTCTCCGCAAAATCGCTCAAAGCAGCCATTTCCCCGACCCGTAGTTTCGCTCAAAGCCGATTTTAAACCTCCATTTGTGATTTGAATCACTGGCAGGAGAAAAGCTGAAACCCTTACACTGAAGGGCTTTCGGCCATCAATTCAAAGTTCATCAAAGCTTCACCGAAATCCCCAGCCACTTCATTTAGATTAGATGGTGTGGTGACTATGATTAGATTGCGCTCGAAAGCCATGACTCAATTTAAACGTCAGTTGGCTTAGACATTACAACTATGGTCGGGGGCGTCCGCTATTTGACAACCGCTCAAGCGCAAGCATCCCTTACTGGTCTATAGATAATTCACGGAGACGATAAAACCCCATGAAATTTGCAAACCTAGCTCTCGGTGCATCCCTGCTCGCTGGCATGATGACAGCCCCCGCGATCGCTGCGACCTACAGCACATCTGGCGACACCACCATCTTCAATTCGGATGGGACCAATACTTTCCTTGATCCTACGGCCAGCTTAGCTGACGTACTCGCCGGTGACAGTTCCGCACCGGGCGGTAACGTCGAGCTCAATGACGGTGCTGCAGGCGTTGATCTGTTTGCTCCCGCGAATACCTTAACGGCCAATCTCGATAGTGGCCGGGTTGTGAATTTCAGCAGCTTAACCTTCGATGACTGGTTTGGTTCCGGCAATTTGTTTACGGCTTGGTCTGCTGATGCGACAGCGACCTACGGTGCCGCTTATACAACTGCTTTCAATACCGCAGCAGCAGTTTTAGGGAGTGCTGATAACGCAGCCGCAGCGCTTGCGTCTCGTCTGAGCGACCCTAATATTGCTTATGTCAACGAATCCGATGCAGGGGTAACCTTTGGCCTAGCCGCCCACAGCGATGCAGGTAATATTAATCCTTTGCTAGCCGGTCTTTTTGCCAGTGAAGTGGTGAAGGTCACCTTAAATGGTGTGAGCAAGTACTACTACAGCTTTGCTCAACCCACCGCTTCCGGTCAGACTTCCCTGGATGGGACCAAGTCCCACGAGGGCAACTACGAGTTCTTCATCGAAGATCCCAAGGAAAATGAGTCTGTCCCCGAGCCTGCAACTCTCCTGGGTTTGATGGCTGTAGGTGGTGTGTTTGCTGCCTCTAAGCGCAAGTCTCAAGCCGCATAGATCTGAGCTTAAAGCTTCGAACTTGAAGCTTCATTGATGTACTCAGCGGGAAGCCTAATGGCTCCCCGCTTTTTTTGATTTCAACCGGCTGGCATGATCTGCTCCTTAGCGCACCAGCAAAGTGACTGGCACCCTTGCCCTCACGCGTGCTTAAGCGCGTACATTGTTGGACTATTCAGGTTTAACCGTCCCCTGAGCGGCCTGTCTTGAGCGCCTTTTGAATGCCGCGTAGCGGTACTAGCCATAGGCTTCTCATCACTTTCAGCATAGAGTTGGGTATTTTACATTCAGTGTTCCTAAGATCCCGTGGGGCCTAGGGTTCCCCTCACTGAGACAATGAAATGCAATCTTTTCCCAGCAGCTGCTCGCGACTCTTTGATCATTGCCAAGATGCTGTCATTGTCGCCAACCAACACCATCAGATTATTTATGGGAATGATCAGGCCAAAGCCCTATTTGGTGACGATTTTTCGCCACTCTGGAATCCAAGGTCTGCCCTTCTCGGCGACTTTATCACAGTGATCAAGTCAGCCCAGTTGCAACACCTGACTTGCCCCTAATCCAGGTGCTCTCAGGGGCACAAATCACCGGTCTAGAATTATTTCTCTCCACCGCCAGTTCCCCTTCAGGTCATTGGCTACAGTTCAGTGGATTTCCTTTGGCGGAGGCCGTTGGGTCACCCCATGCAGGGGCAGTGGTGATCATTCAAGATATTACTGAGCGTAAAGCTGAAGCTGCGATCGCCCTTAAGTCTAGTCTACGAGATGGCTTGACGGGGCTTTTACAACGCAGCGTCTTTATTGATCGAGTGGAACATGCTTTAGCGCGATTAGACCCTGAATCGTCGCGTTTAATCGCAGTGGTCTACATCGATATCAATCACCTGAAATTGGTGAATGATGCCTTTGGTCACCAGATTGGCGATCAGCTCCTCGTGGAGTTTGCCCAACGTCTCAAAGCAACGCTTCGCCCCGAAGATACCATTGCCCGGTTAGGGAGCGATACCTTTGCCCTTTTACTCGAAGACGCCGCGTCTTATTCCAAGATCGCGAACATTATTGAGCACCTGTATGAGAGCCTTGATCAACCTTTCTGGGTGGCCGATCAGCCCATTCAGGTTGATGCCAGTATGGGTATCGCCTTTGGTGATGCAACGTCCCAGCACCCTGAGGATTTACTGCGGGATGCGAGTATCGCTATGTATCAGGCTAAGCAGGCTTCAGGGCAGCGCTATTGCCTCTTTGAGGATGAGATGCAAACCCATATTGAGGGAGATTTGCGGTTGGAGATTGCCCTGCGTCAAGCCATCCAAAACCAAGAGTTGGTCCTGCACTATCAACCGATTGTTTTGATTCGCTCTAAGGAAACGATCGGGTTTGAAGCCTTAGTCCGCTGGCAGCATCCTGAACAAGGCCTTTTGAGTCCAGATAAGTTTATTCAACTAGCAGAAAAAACGGGGTTGATTATTCCCTTAGGGTGGTGGGTATTACGGGAAGCTTGTTGCCAGTTAAAAACTTGGCAAGATAACTTGACAGCAGCAAAGGATCTGTTTGTCAGCGTCAATATGTCGAGCAAACAGTTTTCCCAGAGCGATGTTGTGGGAAAATCCAATCAATCTTGGCAGAGACTCAGCTCCAAGGCAGAAATCTCAAGCTAGAAATCACAGAAAGTGTATTAATTGAAAATTCTGTTTCGATTGTGGAACAACTTATTCGCATTCGAGAATTGGGTATTAAGCTATCAATCGATGATTTTGGAACGGGCTATTCTTCCCTGAGCTATCTCTATCAGTTTCCTTTTGACACCCTTAAAATTGATCGCTCTTTCATTGAAGATGCTGACACCTCCTACGACAAGTTAGAAATTTTACAATCGATGGTGCGCTTGGCCTGGAACTTAGGTTTGGAACTGGTTGCAGAGGGTATCGAAACCGAAAAGCATTACTCACAACTCAAGGCGCTGCGCTGTGAATCTGGGCAAGGTTATCTATTTTCTCGCCCTCTAGGAGCAACAGCAATGGAAGCATTAATTCAGCAGCAGTGTGCGAATTAATGCGAGCCATGACTGCGTTGTCAGCCTTTGAACAGCGGGCTGGGTATCTAAAGGCCACACTCAAATCTGTCGTTCAGCCTGGGGTCAAAACTCAAGTTTTCAAGTGGGATGTGATTCAACACAAAAGATCCAAAGCCTTTTGCAAGGATTCGGGCAGGCGGCGGATCACCTTGCGGGTTTGATAATCCACTGGGGCTAGTACTACAGTCCCCAATACGCAACTCTGGCCGGTGGCTGCATTTTGAATATCGTATTGCCAAACCAGCCGCACCCCTTGACGGGGTTCTAGCCAAGCCTTGATGGTGGCGGTCATTCCCAGGGTCAGCGATTGCCGATAACGCAGCGACAGGTCAACGACGGGGAGATCGACCCCAGCCGCCACCCAATCGGCGAAGCAAATGTGGTGCGATCGCAGACAAGCTACCCGCGCCTCTTCCATCCAAGCAATGTAGGTGCCATGCCAAACGATGCCAGCGTAGTCCGTATGGTGGGGGTAGACAACGACCGGGTATGCAAAGACCTGACTGGCAACCATAGAGGCGAGTTAATGAGAGGCGAGTTAATGAGAAGCCGCTTCCTGGTCTTGGGCTTCTGCCATGAGCCGTGTCACAACTTCCTGCAAGTCTTTATGGGGGAGCACGCGACGGAGGGCCTCAACGATGGCCTCGGGTCGGGTACTGGAGGTGATTAGGGCTGCTCTCTCTTGGCTGGGGGCGAGGGTAAACATGGGCAATTAGAGATGCTTTGAAAAGTAGCTTAGCCCAAGTTGCGCCTCCCAGAAATGTTCTGAATGGCTGATGGAGGTGTTTTATGTGGGGATCAGCCCTGATCCCGATCACACTTTACGGGGATCCGGATCAGACCTGACGGACATTAAGGGATTCGATCGAGATTCAGTCTGAGCGATTTAGTCCTGCTCCCCGTAGGCGGCTTGGATAATGGCCAATGCCGCAATCGGCGCGGTCAAGGCGCGCAGGACTAGGTTGCCGAGGGACACGGGTTGATAACCTGCTGCGATCGCCAAAGCTACCTCAGCTTCAGTCCAGCCGCCTTCTGGCCCAATGGCAATCTCAAGTCGGAGGGACGGACCCGCCGAGGCCGGGTGGGGCGATCGCCAACAAACGGACAGTAGGCTGAGACGCTCCCCCGCGCCACTGCGATCAACCGT
>JAAUQE010000251.1 GCA_012032425.1 Leptolyngbya sp. RL_3_1
GGTGGCGATGGCGGCATCGGCATTTTGGCGGCTTTTGGCCGCTGGGAAGACCAGGGCAGCATCGGCAGCGTCACCTTTGGGGTGGTGGTGGCTTTGGCGGGTTTGGCAATGCGGGCAACGGTGGCAACGGCGGCAATGCTACCCCAGAGATGGCCAATGGGGGCAATGGCGGCAACGGCGGCAATGGCGGGTTTGGCGGTGGCGGTGGGGCCGGTGGCTTTGGCGGCGCTGGGGGCAGTGTGGGATCGGATGGGAGTAGCAACGGCGGTGAGACGGGCACGAGTGGCGAACCCGGTACGCCAGGGCTGGCGGGCTTTGGCGGTGGGGATGGCACCCTCGGTTATGGCGGCAGCGGCGGTGGGCTGGGAGGGGCGATTTTCGTCCGCTCCGGTAAGGTAATGCTCAGTCAGGTGCAGTTTGAGGGGAATCGGGCGATCGCGGGCAGCGGTCCCTCACCGGGTCTGGGCAAAGGGGGAGCAATTTTCATCACGCCCCGTCAACTGCAACCCGATGCGGCGGCCAAGGTTGTCGTCCGAGATGAACCCTTAGCGTTGATCGATAACTGGGCCACGGATGCCGCCGATCGGCCCACCGACAGCCATGATGTGTATGGTGCCTTGCGTTTTGAGCGTCGCGCTTTTTAAGCCCGTCGTAAAGATTTCACCCACCCGGTAGACGTAGGGCTATCCACGGCTTATAGTACAAACGAACTTAGCAAAGCTCTCATGCTTTCCTAGGTCCAGTTTGCTGATTCATCTCTCTCAGGAGGACGCGATGGGTATCCGAGATAGTTATGAACATGGCGTATTTAGTTGGGTGGATCTGGTGACGACGGATCCAGAGGCGGCGAAAACCTTTTACAGCCAACTGTTTGACTGGCGCTTTGAAGATATCCCCGTGCCTGACAGCCCGCCTTACTGTATGGCGTTTAAGGGCGATCGCCGCGTTTCTGCCCTATTCGCCATGCCAGAGTCAATGCAGAGCCAGCATATCCCCTCCCATTGGCAGAGCTACATTAATGTCACCGACTTAGCCGCCACGGTAGAACTTTGCAAAAGTCATGGTGGCGAGGTGCTAGAAGCAGCTTTTGACGTGATGGGAGCAGGTCAAATGGCGGTGGTGAAGGATCCGACCGGAGCGGTTGTAAATCTCTGGCAGGCCAAAACCCACATTGGGGCAGAGCTGGTAAATGAGGTGAATACTTATTGCTGGGCGGAGCTACAGACGCGCGGGGCGAATCGCGCCGTGCCTTTCTATGAATCGGTGTTTGGGTGGGAAATGGAGATAGAGGGGAAGCCTCCTTACTACATCACTGGCAAGGTGAAGGGCCATCTAAACTGCGGCATCTTCGATATGGACAATGCCAATCTCCCGGCGGAGATTCCCCCAAAGTGGGCGGTGTATTTCAACGTAGCGGATCTGGATGCGTCTCTGCAAAAGCTTGAGGCATTGGGAGGTAAGGCGCTGATGGAACCGGTGGTGATCGAACCGGGCCGGTTTACTACGATCATGGATCCCCAGGGTGCCGTGCTGACCATCATGGAGCTGAAAGATCCCGATGACTGACGACTAAGGAATGGAGCACAAATGATCGACTTAAATATAAAAAAGGCTGGGATAGCAACTCCATGAAAATCACCCTAGATATCCCTGACAAACTTGCCCAGAGCGATGGCTTTACTCAAACCGACTGGTTGCGAGAGATTGCGATCGCCCTATTCCAACAAGAGCTGATTATCCTAGGCACGGCCAGCAAAATCGCGGGGATGCACCAGATCGAATTTCAGGCCCTTTTATCCGATCGCGGACTTTGCGTTCACTACGATCTGGCTGACTATCAAGCCGATATCACGAGCTTGCGTGAAAATCACTGGCGATGATCATCATCAGCGACACATCGCCCATTAGTAACCTGCTCGTGATTGGCCAATTGCCTCTCCTACGAAAGCTCTATGACAAGGTTGTTATCCCAGAAGTAGAAGGAGCGCTGCTATCTCTAGGGGATCCCCACGCGGCCCAAGGGGATTCAGAGTTGGCGGGGACGGCGATTGAGACCTCGCTGACCGGCAAGATTCAGGTGACATTGCATAAGCCCGATGAGTTGCCGGCCACCATCCTGGAGGATCTCTACTATCCCCTGCTAGAAACCGATGACGAATATGTCGTCCACGGCTTCAGCTATGCCAACTACCTAGAGGAGCTGGGGGAAACTGCTCAGCAGGATATTTATAGTCAATCCTCCATTGATCTAGCCATGCGCGATGCCTTTCGGAAAATGCGCCACTTCTTGATGACCACCCAAGGACTGTCTGAGGATGAGGCGATTTCGCTGATGTCGGTGGCGGTGGACTTTGGGGTCACCCAGATCGTCGATGGCAATTGGGGCGTCCATGGGGTGATTAAAAAGGACGTGTTGCCGAGTGCCTGACCCTTAAGAAGCTATCCATTCGTGAGGGCCGGAGGGCGCGATCGGTACACCCCATCACTCTCCCAGTCGGGTGCGGCGATCTGGCAGAGATTCCAGCCCAGGAAGCCGCTAGCTCCGGTGACGAGTAGTTTGGGCATGGGGGCTTGAGGAAAGGGGGGCGATCGCTTGATTGGCTACAGCAAACAACCGCTGCTGGATTACGCGAACATAGGTCTCAAACTATCGACCTTTCATCATTCTGGTCCTGAGTGATGCGAGCTGCTTGATCTCAGCGGTGATGTCCTCTTGATGCTCATTCAGGACAATATACTCAGTGGCCTCAGTGCGAATGAGAGACATCACCAAATCTTCCACCGCCTGTGGGTCTGTCGAGTCAAGAAGGATAGGTTCCATAGGATTGCTCATCACGTCTTGGCTCACTTCTAAACTACATCCAACTTGAAAACTTGAGCTTTTACCGTGGGGTGAACTAAGGGTTTGGATGTGGCCAAGGTTTAGTAGGAGACTTTAACACTAGCTAGACCTTACTGCTGCGCCTCCAAATCAACTTCATCAGGGCAGAATCCCCTTTGTTGCTGGGTATTTGCGTATAACGCCTTGCGGAACGTCTTCGCCGCGTTCAAGCGGGAGGTTTGAGCCAGCAACACACAACGGGTCAGTAGCCCAATATCAAGACCACTCAATTCAGAGATTTCGCTGCGGGCAACCTGCCCATAACCTGACCCACGCAGACGATATAGGCTAAATACCCCATCCTCCCAAAACCAAACCTCCGGAATTTGGAGTGCTCCATAGCGGCTCAACTTGTTGGGGCTGCCCCTGGTAAGCACCACTTCAATCACCAAATCAGGATTGGGCTTAGAGGTCCCAAAACAATAGGACTCATCGGGTTCAGCCGAGGCTTCACCCTCTCGCTCCTGATCGGAAACGTAGCCATGGGTCCAATCTTGCATATGACGTATCCATACAGTAGCCCCCCGCCCTAAAGCCTCAGGTTGGGCTATAGCGTAACCCAACCCAACCATGGCGCTATGGGGTTGGGTTAATTCTGAGGAATCCCTCGCATCAGCCCTCTGATTCTTCGACCGGAACGAGATGGTCTGACAACTGGGCTTTGAGCAATGCGCTGAGTTGGTGCAGCAGCGGCGCATCCTCACGCACCGCCACGATCGCTTGTAGGGTTTTCACCAAATACCAGTCAACCGCCGCCCCATCGCGGATAGTCTTGCTGGCGGAGTAGTAAGCCACGATGGGCGGGGTATCCATCTCATCGGTTTCGCCCGTTTGCACCTGATTGTGGTCCCGGTGCCAGGACAGCACCCGCCCCCGCAGGGTGATTTGAAACCAGGTGATGGTGTCGTCATCCGTCTCGATAATGATGTCGAAATAGGGTTCACCGCCTTGAAACCAAACGCGATCGCTTTGGGCCACCGCCTCACCCCCTTTCATCAGTTTGGGGTCGATGAAACAGAGAGAATTGCCGAGTTTCGTGATGCTGGCGGAGTCAAGGTTCATAACGTAAGCACAATGACGGCTGCTTAATCTCTCTTGTCTTCGACTGCAAATCCGGATCGTTGGCTCCCCCAGGTCACAACCTGTAAGCAGGCGGATGTTAAGTCAATCGTAACAATGTCATCGGAATCGCCCCGTAACCACCCGCCAATGTAAAAACTATCTGATCGTAAAGGGCGGTTCCAGGTTTAACGAGATAGCTTCGGGTACACGGATAACAAGACTGCCGGACTCCTTGACTGTAGCGCCAAGCCTCAGCTAAGAGGTCAAAGCAATATCGGGCGCTCCGTTCACACTGGCCGTTCAATTTTGGTAGGTAGGACGAATCTATGACAGTCGCGATCGCTCCAGAAGCGAATTCAAATTCCCCCGCTTCAGAAATGATGATTCTAGGTATTCCTAAAGAAATTTACCCAGGGGAACGCCGGGTAGCGGCCACGCCGAACACAGCCCAAAAGCTGCAAAAGCTGGGCTTTCAAGTCCAGGTCGAGACGGGAGCCGGTCTGGGGGCCAGTTTTCCCGATGATGCCTATCGAGCAGCGGGCTGTGAGATTGTTGAGAACCCCGCTGACCTCTGGGCCAACGCCACCATCGTCCTCAAGGTGCGCGCTCCTCAGCACCACCCCGATTTGGGCCGGGACGAGGTGGAACTGATGCGCCCGAACGGCACCCTGATCAGCTTTATCTGGCCCGCCCAAAATGGCGAACTGCTGGAGCGGTTGGCCCAGAAACAAGCCACCGTTTTGGCGATGGATAGCGTCCCGCGCATCACCCGCGCCCAGAAAATGGATGCCCTCAGCTCCATGGCCAACCTGGCGGGCTATCGGGCGGTGATCGAAGCGGCCCAGCATTTCGGTCGCTGCTTTACCGGTCAGATTACCGCCGCCGGAAAAATGCCCCCCTGCAAAGTCCTGGTGATTGGAGCTGGGGTGGCTGGGCTCGCTGCCATTGGCACGGCACGGGGCTTGGGGGCCGTGGTGCGGGCCTTTGACACCCGCCCCGCTGTCAAGGAGCAGGTGCAGAGCCTGGGGGCCGAGTTCCTAGAGCTCACCTTTGAGGAAGACGGCAGCGGTGACGGGGGCTATGCCAAGGTGATGAGCCCCGCTTTCATCGCCGCTGAGATGGCCCTGTTTGCGGAGCAGGCTAGGGAGGTGGACATCATCATCACGACGGCGCTGATCCCCGGCAAGACCGCCCCCCCGGTTGGTGACCGCAGAGATGGTTAACGCCATGAAACCGGGCTCGGTGATCGTCGATATGGCCGCTGAGCAGGGGGCAACTGCGAGCTTACCCAACCGGGCGAAGTCTATGACCACAACGGCGTCAAGATTGTGGGACTGACGGATCTGGCCAGCCGCATGGCCAACCAGGCCAGCCAGCTCTACGGCAACAATCTGGTGCATCTGCTCAGCGACCTCGGCGGAGCCGAAAACTGCCAAACCCTGGATATGGAAGACACGGTAGTGCGCCAGAGCACGGTAGGTCTTGGCAGGGAGAAGTAACCTAGGCCCGCCCCGACCCATTAGA
>JAAUQE010000059.1 GCA_012032425.1 Leptolyngbya sp. RL_3_1
CTCTCCCGCTGGGAGAGGGGCAGGGGTGAGGGGTCCTCCCAAATCCCTGATCGCCAGCGTTAACCTGTTAAATCTTCCCCACCATGGTTGCCACCCCCCCGACCGAAACGCCCGTGTGACCCAGCCTGCCGTTGATCTCGCCAATTTGCGGCAACTGGGCATCAACCCCAACCATTGGTATGCCGTTGCCCGCTCCACGGAAGTCACCACCCAGTCGGTCGGGATCACCCTCTGGGAACAGGCGATCGTCCTGTTTCGGGATCAGCAGGGGGCCATTCAAGCCCTAGAAGATCGCTGCCCCCACCGCCAAGTGCTGCTCAGCCATGGGGAAGTGGTGGATGGCGAGCTGGAATGTATTTACCACGGCTGGCGGTTTAGCCCCGAGGGCGACTGCACCCATGTGCCCTACCTCGGGGAGCATCAAAAGCTCCCCACCTGCACCATTCGCCGCTATCCCGTGCGGGAACAGCAGGGGTTTATCTGGGTGTTTCCGGGCGACCCGGAGCGGCTGGCGGCGGACGGGATGGAGCCGCTGGCTCTGCCGGAATGGGATCACCTCAACTACATCGCCACCGTCTCGATCATTGAGGTCGAGGCCCACTACTCCTTTTTGATCGAGAACCTGATGGATATGTACCATGGGCGGCTCCATGATGATTTCCAGGCTTGGGCCAACCCGGTGCTAGCGGATCTAAGTGAGTCTCCGGGCTGTGTGGATGTCCATTACAACGCCGAGAGCTACTACCGCATCGACAAGATCTGGTCGGTATCGCAACTGTTTTTCCCGGCCCTGCGGAAGCTGCATCCTGAGGATCTCTACGTCAGCTATCCCTACCCTAACTGGGTCTCGACCCTGGGGCAGGACTTTAAAATTTGCTGCCTGTTTTGCCCGGTCAGCCCCACCCACACCCGCGCTTTTTTGATCCATTTCACCTCGCTCCAGGCGTTTCACCGTCTGCACAAACTGCCGGTGGCCTTCCGCCGCTGGATCAAAACAGCCTGTTTGGGGCGGCCCAAAAGATGTTGGATGGGTTGGTGGCCCAGGATGTGCTGATGCTAGAGCAAGAGCAGCGGGCCTACCTCAGCAACCCCCAGCGGAAGGGGCCGGAGCTGAATCGGGCGATCGTCGCGGTGCAGCGGTTGATTCAGTTGCAGTCGCAGTCAGTATCCCCAGAAGATGAGAATCCCAATGAATTAACCGGGTGAGCTATGGCAGTCGCCAGTCTGATTAAGACAAGACTGCTAGCCACTTTGCTGGTGGGCCGTAGAACCAGACGTTCTGTCTTAAGCAAATTTAGGTAAACCGGGCTAGAGACAACACGAAACCAGGCAGAACAGTTTCCCCAGAGAGTTCAGTGGCTAACGCTTTGGCTTCTTTCGCTTGTCCTTGGCGATAGATCTCCACCTGTTGGTCTTGGGGATTGATCAGCCAGCCCAGGCGCACAACACTGGTCATATAGCCAATGCCGCAAAGCTTGCGGCATTGGCGACGCCAGAAAGCCTATGGATAGGGACTTTTAACATTGCAGCGTGCCGAAGGCTTTCTGGTCCCAGCTATATATCCCTGGAGTTTGGCTCGGAGGGTGGCAAGGCGATCGGTGCGGGACCGCAACTCCAGTACAAAGTCGGGGGCGATCGGGGGAAATTTTTGGCGCTGTTTTCTGGTTCCCAGCCGGAGACTGGGAACCGCATCGGAGGCTCCGCCTCCCCTGTTGAGGCTATGGCCGGTGGCGGTTATGGAATATTCGAGGCAGAGCCTCGGGTTGTGCGCCCAGGCAGAGCCTGGGTGCGAGAGGAGAACTGCTCATCACTAAGATGAACGTCTTTGAGATCGACCTTGAGGGGCAATGTTAGGGAGGTCATGGTTGGGCGGGAATGAATCTCGACCGTTGATGCTTATATCCTAATGGCTGCTGCTGCCAGCATGGAGGAAGCATCTAGATGGACGGGCAGGGTGGGCAATGCCCACCAGCCAAAGGTTTTGGCCTGTTTACGCAAAGCTCACGTCAGCTGGGTAGAACGGCGTGTAACCTAACACCAATCAGGGTTTCGGTGGGTTTTGCTAACGCGCCACCCAATCTACAATACTTACCCGGATCTGTAGGATGGGCAAAGGGCTTTGCTCGTGCCCATCAACAGGCTCAGAGATGGGCACACAAGCTTTGCCATCCTACCTTGAGGTATCTTCTTGGCTAGAAGTTGCCTAACAGCCTGAATCGCTGTACAACTAACGCCTTTGAACATTAGTTTGCGTCAAAACCATTCACTGCTGGAGGCAATGTCGTCGCAAGTTGCAGGGCCAGAGCCAGATTAGCCTGGAGCTGAGTCGGGCCAATTTCCGTGACATAGGCGTGGCGCACAAAATGGCGGAACCCGCGCAGGCGATTCATCCCGTCGAATAGCTCATCTGTCAGCAGGGCCGGACGCATCCCATTGACAGGCTAACTCATCCGCAATAACAGGGTGCGATGCCACTCGCCACCACTACCGATTCTATTTTCGAACGCCTTGGCGATCAGGGTCAGCAAATCTTCAGCAGCACAATACAAGTTGTGGATTTGATAGGCCACGCTATCCAACTGGGCGGGACTGTCTAAGCCCGAGGCGACGCGCTCTAGCAGCCGCTGGTGAACTCGCTCTAACAGCCGGAGTTGGGCTCTGAGTCCGGCAACTTAGTCGCGTTCCATAGGATTCCTGTAGCACGAATTTTAGGGGCAAAGTGGCATTGATCCAGCGGGACGATGTCCACATTGCGATTGAGGTGCAGCGATAAATAGCTGCTGAGGCCAAAGGGATCGCCTTGCTTAAAAGCTCTCCACCGCCAGATCAACGTCTGAATGGCGCGAGAATTTTCCTGGTTGGGTGACAGAGCCAAACAGGTAGCCCTGGGTGATGCCAAACCGCACTCCCTGTTCTGTCAGCCATTTCAGCATTTCCTGCAAAGCCCGTTGTCGCGCCACCTCTGCCTGGGCGCGCTGCTGGGACTGTAAAGTATCCAGTAGCGGCGTCGGGAAAGTAGCCAGAAACATCTACTTTGAGGTCATGATATGCACCCCATCCCAGTTATCAGGGGGCGGATTTTTCAGATAGGCTTGGGTGCGATCGAGGTGGATGGCGACGGCGCGATCGCTGGGCCGCAATTTCGCCGCCTGCCGAAAAATCTCCAGCGCCTTAGTGAAATTCATAGCTGTATAAGCCAGCCGCCCATCCTGGTATAGCCCCAAGAAATCTTCAGTGGCGCTGTCTAAAGGATTTTGGCGGTAATCGATCAGCTCATAGATATTGACGGGATGCGTCTTGCCCTTCACTCGGGTGCGATCCAGCTCTCGCACCCAGATGTGTTCCTTACACAGCTCGTAGGTATACTCGCTGATCACAATGTCACAGCCATATTCCTTCGTGACCCCTTCTAAGCGGGAGCTGAGGTTTACCCCATCGCCAATCACGGTGTACTCCATCTTGCGCTGGGAACCGATGTTGCCCGAGACCACTTCCCCGGAGCTAATGCCGATGCCAATGCGAATTTTGGGCTGATTCTGGGTGAGTCGCTCACTGTTGAAGCGATCCAGACGATGGCGCATATCGAGGGCCGATTGCACCCCGGCCCAGGCATGATTTTGCAGGGGTAGCGGTGCCCCATACACCGCCATGATCGCATCGCCGATAAACTTATCGAGGGTGCCCTCAAAGTTAAACACCGCCTCTACCATGGTCTCGAAGTAGGCGTTGAGCATTTCCACCACCCGGTCCGCTTCCAGGTTTTCGGTGAGGGTGGTGTAGCCGCGAATGTCTGAAAAGAGGACAGTAACTTCACGGCGATCGCCCCGCATCAGCACATCATCGCCGAGGGCCATCACCCGCTCCGCCACCCCTGGAGTCATGTAGCGGTAGAGGGTGGTCTTCATCCGCTTCTCTTGGCTGATATCTTCGAGCACCAGCAACCCGCCCCGTACCCCCCCCTCAGGGTTGGTGAGGGGATTGACCGTCAGGTTAATGCTGCGCTCTAGGGTTTCGATGCGCTGCTCAGGGTAGGCGATGGGAGCGGTATCGGTTTTACCCCACAGCCAAAATTGGTCGGGGTTGTCGGCGTCAGCCACCAGCAATTCACAGTTTGAAGCCGTGCCGTTGGTTTCCCCGATGGACTGCTCTGGGTAGAGCATATTGATCTTGAGGGTCTGCTCGGGCACATATTGCTTGGCACCGGTCTCTAAACTATCTTCGAGACGAGATTGGATCTTCTCTAGGGGAATCACCTGCCAGACGGGGCGGCCAATCAGTTGATTTTCCCAAGTATGGAGGAGAGTGCGATCGCCGCTCTCTTCTTCGGGACAGCCGAGCAACTCTAGGGCCGCGTCGTTGATGGTGACGATATTGCCCTCCATGTCGGTAGAAATCACCGCGTCAGAGAGGCTCTGTAGCATATCTTTCTGATACTGCTTTTCGACCAAGACATTTTCAAATAGCTTGGCGTTTTCGAGGGCAATCCCGGCCTGGATGTTGAAGGCTCGCATAAACTCCTCGTCGGAGCTGTTAAAGCTGCCCTGCTTTTGTTGATCAACTGGGTGACCGCAATCAGCTCGCCACCGGAGTCAAACACCGGCATACAGAGAATGGTGCGGGTCAGATAGCCGGTGCGCTGGTCAGAGGCAGGATCAAAGCGCGGATCCTTATAGGCATCGGGGATATTCAGAGTTTCCTTGGTGGAGGCCACATAGCCGACAATGCCGCGATCGGCGGGGATGCGCAGATCAATCCAAGACTGGCCATCGGCACTCCTCACCTTGGACCACAGCTCGTTGCTGTCGCGATCAATCAGCCAGAGGGTGCTGCGGTCAGCAGTCATCAGGTCGCGGGCCTCAGCCATGACCGACTGGAGGGTTTTCTCAAGATCCAAACTTTGCTCTAGGGAAGAAATTGCCTTCAGCAGGGCCGATACCCCCTTTTGATTCCGGGCGGCGACATAAAAGGAATTGCAGCTCTCTAAAATGATCCCGATCGAGGAGGCAAATTCCCGAAAGCTGCGCTCATCCTGATTGTCAAAGGGCACCACCTGACCGCTGTCTAACTGCTTATTGAGCAGTTGCACCACCGCTACCACGTTATCCTCAGTTTTGTTCATGACCGGCATACAGAGAATGCTCTCAGTGCGGTAGCCGGTCTCTAGATCCGTTTTTTTGTTAAAGAGGGGGCTGGCATAGGCATCAGGGATATTCAGATACTCCCCGGTATCCGCCACATGGCCGGCGATGCCCTTGCCGACCGGGACGCGGATTTCTAAGCGACCTTCGTCACCCCCTTGAGCAATCTTGGACCACAGCTCTTGCTTATCCCGGTCCACCATGAAAATCGTGGTGCGATCGGCATTGAGGATTTGGCCAATCTTGAGGGTAAACGCCTCAAGAATCTGCTCCAGCATCGTCTCCAGAGCTTCGTTATTAATCATGTCGATCGCCCGCAGGAAATGCTCAAATTCCCGGGTGATCTGGTCGAGCAGATTAATAAATTGGGGTGCGGGTAAATCCTTGACGCGGTGGGTGAGGCTCCCCTGTTGATTTACCTGGGAAAAGGTCGCCAACATGCTGGGGTTAGACGTTGCCATAGTGGGTCGCTACTAAAGAGCCATCAATATTGCCAAAGGCGGGCTGGAGGGAGCAGTAGTGAAAAGGCACCAAAGGCCAGACTATGCTGTGCCTAAGCTGCTACTACTCTAACCCCATAACGGATATTCAAGACCGGAGAGGGTATCCATGCTCTAGGGTACTGAATCAGAGGGAATATTAACTGTTCTAAAGGATGCACAACTCGAGTTCCCTCCCTGGAAGTCGCGAGCCCGTTTATCCGGCCTCCCCTTCTTCGGTGCGGTCTGGTTTCAGCAAGGGGAAGGCAATCACATCGCGAATACTGGCGCTATCGGTCAAGAGCATCACCAGGCGATCAATGCCAATGCCCTCGCCACAGGTGGGGGGCATACCATATTCCAGCGCCGTCAAAAAGTCTTCATCTACCCCTGGGCCTCTAAATCTCCGGCGGCTTGCGGGCCGCTTGGGCCTCAAACCGCTGCCGCTGGTCGATCGGATCGGTCAACTCTGAGAAGCCATTGGCGGTTTCACGACCGGCAATAAACAGCTCAAACCGCTCCACCACGCCGGGTTGGCTGCGGTGAGGTTTTGACAGGGGCGAAATCTCGACGGGATGATCGATCAAAAAAGTGGGCTGAATCAGGGTGGTTTCCACTTTCTGCTCAAACACCTCATTTAAAAGTCGCCCCAGGGAGTCACAGCCATCGCCGTTGACAATACCCAACTCCGCCACGGCGGCCTTGGCCTGGTCCAAAGATTCAAAGGCATTGAAGTCTAGCCCGGTGTGTTCCTTCACCAGTTCATGCATCGAAACCCGTCGCCAAGGGGGAGTCAGATCGATGGGTTCACCCTGATAGGTAATCTCGGTGGTGCCCAAGACCGACCGGGCAATGGAGGCGATCAGGTCCTCGGTAAGGGCCATGAAATCGTGGTAATCGGCATAGGCTTGGTAAAACTCGATCGAGGTAAATTCCGGGTTGTGTCGGGTAGAAATGCCCTCATTGCGGAAGATCCGCCCAATTTCAAACACCTTCTCAAACCCACCCACAATCAGCCGCTTCAGGTGCAGCTCCGTGGCGATCCGCAGGTAGAGCTGCATATCCAGGCTGTTGTGATGGGTGATAAAGGGTCGGCCTCGGCCCCCCCGCCTTCCCCTTGCAGGACCGGGGTTTCGATTTCGAGAAAGCCCCGATCTTCAAAATAGCGACGAATGGCTGAGGTGATCAGCGCCCGCTTGCGAAAGGTCTCCCGCACCGGTGGGTTCACAATCAGGTCTACATAGCGCTGCCGATAGCGCTTGGCGACATCGGTGAGGCCATGCCATTTGTCGGGTAGGGGCAGCAGCGCTTTGGTGAGCAGCGCATACTGCTGCACCTTCACCGACAGTTCCCCTTTATCGGTGCGCTTCAGGGTGCCTTTCACCCCCAGCACATCCCCCACATCGGTGAGCTGCTTCAGGTGGGCGAAGGCATCGGGCTGATCGGCCATGGTTTGGCCAATCGCCTTCTTATCTAAATAGAGCTGAATGGTGCCGGTTTCGTCCTGAAGGTTAAAAAAGGCCAGTTTGCCAAACACCCGCCGCGCCAGGATGCGCCCAGCGATCGCCACCGCCTCCTCCACTTCTTCCCCAGCGGGCAGATCAGCGTACTGGGCTTGCAAATCAGCGGCGTGGTCGGTCACCTCCCAGCGGTAAGCAAAGGGATTCAGGCCCGCTGCCTTGAGCTGGCTGACCTTATCGAGGCGAGTCGCCCGGATCTCATCCAGGGAAGAAGCGCTCTGGGGGGATTGGGGAGACTCAGCTTTGGCCATAGGAGGGCATGAATTGGAGAGTAATCAGGCGACTTTGCACAAGGGACCATTATAGGCAGAAACCCCAGGTTTCCTGGGGGTTTTTCGCCTGCGCGGGCATTTAGAATGGCGCTACTCTGCAGCGGCACAAAGCGGCGCAAAGGTGTTAAGACCCTGCACAAACACCGTCCAGGTATCGTCAGGAAAAACCAGCTCTGCAAACGCTGCGTCGAACCAGAGTGGCGGCTGTCCCTGACAAACCCGCTCAGCATTATTCAAAATTTCTTCAAATCCGTTGCGATCGCTAAACGCCTCAGCCAAATCAGCCTCGGTCGGTGCGTAGCGGGCTAATTCTGGATCTCGGGCAAAGAACGCGATCGCGTATTCCCGCAAAAAAGCCGCTTCGGCAGCGGTGGTGGGGATCCTCGGCGGTGCTGAAAAAGGACCACTGCCAACCCCCCCATCCCCACCGCAGATTTCACCCAGGTTAACGGTCTGGCCCTCGTCAGTCTCTAAATAGCAATAGAAGTCGTCAGCAGAGGCAGCACTGGGCAAAAAGACCAGGGCTGGCGTAATCCAAAGGGCCAGATTTTTGAGCAGGACAATTCCCCAGCGATTGCTAGCCTTAACCCCTCTAGAGATTGGCACGGGCATCTTTTACCGCCGCCAGAAAGAAAATTACCCCTAACGGCGCACAGACCCCTAACAAAATAGCTGTGGGTAAAACGCCCCAATCAGGCTGCCCCGAAGACAGCTCAAAAATGGCCCCAGTTGCCGAAATGGCCGTTAGACAAGAACCCGCTAGAAACAAACTGCTTTTAGGCGTCCACACAATGTCAATCCTCTACCACTGCTGTTAAGCATACGGGGTCAAGCCATCGACCCCAAACCCTTGGCCAAGCGTGCCCATTTGGCCCACTCAAGGAATAGGGCGAAACAATGCCCCTTCACCCTTCACCCTTCCACCCTTCACCCCTCCACCGCCACGTATGGGTTATTTGCCCGCTATCCCTAACGGGCTACCGCCTGGACATCCTTAACCGAGAACCCCTCTTTTTGCAGGGCTTGGTTCATGGCAATTTTGTTGGTGGCGCGATCCACAAACATCACCCCCGTCAAATGATCCATCTCATGGAGAATGCAGCGGGCGAGGAGGTCAGAAACTTGGCGCTTTTGAGGCCGACCATTTTCATCCTTAAAGCTGACCTCAATGGCAGCGGGGCGGATCACATCTAAATAGACCCCAGGAATGCTTAAGCAGCCTTCTTCGCCGGTACAGAGTTCTTTGCTGGTGCGAATGATTTTGGGATTGATCAGCACCAAAGGCGGAGTAGCGGTTTGGTCCGGCTCCACATCCACCACAATCACCTGCTTGTTAACCGCCACTTGGGGAGCCGCTAGGCCAATGCCGTCGGCACTGTACATGGTTTGCAGCATTTCCCGCACCAGTGATCGCACCGTCTCATCCACCTTGGCTACCCGCTTGGCGCTCTGGCGGAGGACGCGATCGCCCAGGGTATGGATGTCCAGGGAGGGTGCTTGAGCTTTTTCTTATCAACCTGGAGGGTAACAGTCATGGGATCAGGACGTTGTTGAGTAAATCGGGCAGGGCGAAAGCAGCGCTTTAAATTATCTTAGCAATCGGTTTCCCCATCCTATCGGCTTCACGGTGCCATTGGGGTGGTTGCCGCTGCCGCTAAAGTCTGGGGGAGTCGCTTCGACAGCCGGACGGCATTCGGCCAAGATTTGCCGTAGGTTGACCACGTTGCCCACCACCGCGATCGCGGGGGCGGCAAAGCCGGTAGCTTCCATTTCCCCCAAGATCGTCGCCAAGCTGCCAATGAGTTCGTCTTGCTCTGGGCGGGTGCCCCAGCGAATCAGGGCGATCGGAGTATCGGGCCGCAAACCCGCCTGACTCAGAGACGCAACAATGTTGTGGAGGTTATGGACGCCCATGTAAATGACGATAGTTTCCGATCCTTGGGCCAAGGCGGCCCAGTTGACCTCAGGACGATATTTGCCCGCCGCCTCGTGACCGGTCACAAAGGTAACCGATGAGCTGTAGCCCCGGTGGGTGACGGGAATCCCGGCATAGGCCGGTACGGCAACGCCTGCCGTAATTCCCGGCACAACTTCGACCGGAATGCCGGCCCGAACTAATCCCTCCATTTCTTCGCCGCCGCGCCCAAAGACGAACGGATCGCCCCCCTTGAGACGCACCACTAGGCCATGGCGTTGGGCTTGCTCAATCAACAAGTCCGTAATGTCAGGTTGCTTGAGGGAGTGATAGCCCCGGCGCTTACCGGCGGACAGCAGTTGGGCGCGGGGGTTGACCATGGCCAAAATCGGCGCACTGACCAGGGCGTCGTACACCACCACATCGGCCTGCTCCAACAGGGCCTTGCCTTTGAGCGTAAACAAACCCGGATCCCCTGGCCCTGCACCCACCAAGTAAACGGTGCCTGGGCGATCGCCCAATTGGCGAGTCGTTATGGTTGTCATTAGCCTTGTTAACCTTTAGCGAACTGATGCAGAGCGAGATCAGCCCCCTTTACGGGTCAATGCCAGAAAGGGATTCATTATCCTAACTGCTCTACCGCTTAGGCGTGAATCCCATTGGCCGAGGGCATTAGCGCGTCTGAAGCGTCTGAAGCATCTGTTGCTAAGGGATGAGCCGGAACTGCCGCAAACAGTAGGGCCGTAATCACTGCCGCCAGGATCTCGCTACTGCCCAAGGGGGGCAGCAACCGCAGCCGCAGGCGCGGGAACCGCTCTGCCAAGGCATCGGCTTGACGCATAATCGCGTCGGTGATGGTGCCCGGAAAAGAAACAAGGGCAAGACCGTCAACTGTTGATGTCCCTGCTGAATCAATTCCATCAATCGGGTTTCTAGGTTAGGGGCAACGGCCCAAAAAGCAGCGGTCACTCCCAGGCGAGCCGCCAGCTTTTCGATATGGCGGTTGCCCGCCGTTTGGCGACTGCCATGGGCCACCAGTACAGCAGGAGTAGCCGCAGTAGAAAGCCGCTGGGCCAAAAAGGTCTGCAAGCCGTCATAGCCCCCCAAATGCACCGTGCAATGGAGTTGTACCGTGCTGCCGAGGTGCTGTTGGGCGGTGGCAATCTCTCGCGGCAGGTCTTCCATCACATGCACCCCCGGCAGCAAAAATAACGGTGCAATCACCACCTGAGTAACGCCTAAGGCGGCGGCGCGGTGCCCAAAAGTGGCGATTTGCTCGGCTAGGGAGAGCGCCGTGGTTTCTAACATAGCCACCCCCACTAAGGGCGGAGCCGGACCAAACTTGTGGGCTGCTTCTACTGGGGCTAGACGAGTGTGTGGAAATCGCTTGCGGTAGGGGATACCGTCCAGAGTCGGGGGCTCTGGTGGCCCAGTCTCAACCGAGACTGCCGCCGCAGACGAAGACTGTTGATGAATGGGTGGGTTCTCTAATTGCTGCCTCACCAACTGGGCTAGGCGCATTAGGGCCTTGCGATGACGAGAGTCTGAGCTCCCATGGGATACCAGTAAGTAGGCTGTGGTCATGGCGATCGCCCTTAGGTCTCAAAACAAAAGTTGCGTTTGCAAAAAAACATATTTTGCCAGCAACGAGTATGGAGCAGATTCGACCGCTTCCTACAGGTCTGCTTTAAGCAGGAGGAATGGGCGCATTATAGAAAGGTCAGCCTTAAAACTCTGTATCAAACACAGCCAAGCCCATCGCCATCAGTGCCGCTTAAGGTTGTGGCTGGCCCTCAGCTTTGTAGGTGATAAATTGTCCAGCAATGGCCAGGGTCTCAACGCGATAGGCCGGTAGCCCGCTGATTTCAGGAACTTCTAACGCGGTCTTATAGATGCTGAAAACCCCTAGGTTAAGGCGATGGGTGCGATCGCGGATCAGGGCCTGAAGCTGAGGCTGTCCGGTTTGAATCAACTCAATACATTGCTGCTGGAAGAGATCCGCGATCGGCTGTGGCAGTTGGTCGCAAAGCTCATCATTAAAGTAGGCCGAGGCTTGTTTCAAGGCATAGTCTTCATAGGCCACTGGGTCAGGATTGGTCGCAACTAACCCACCCACAGCAGCAGCGGTAACGACAAGGCCCACCAGGGATACTGGTTTCATAGGGCAAGGCTCTACAAGTGACTGCGGCCCATTGTAAGGGTACTGTCATCAATTGGGGTCGAGTTTTATCAGAACGCTACCTGAATAAGCTTGCCCTCAAGTGCTAGGCTATAATTCTGAGAGCCAGCCTGAAAGCAAACGTGGCGAGCGTAGCCAAGGGGTTAAGGCAGCGGTTTGTGGTACCGCCATCCGGGGGTTCGAATCCCCTCGTTCGCCCTTATCTAAGAGCCCTATTCATTGAGTTTTTTGCAGGTGTGCAGTTAGCCCAGTGGGTGGGTCTCTTCTGAGTCATCGCAATGCGGGCCTCAGTGACGAAAAGCAGTTGCCGCTTTGTCAGCGGCAACTGCTTTTCGTTGCCGACCCAAATACCCTCGATTTGCCGGGGGCGATCGGCTTATGCTGATCAAGACCTTTCCTTCTCAAAGGCTATGACCGACTCGCTCCCCTTTACCGAGATTGATGTGACGTCCCTGGCAGACATCCTGGCGACAAAACCAGCAACGGTACAGTTAATCGATGTCCGTGAACCCCAGGAACTGGCCCTGGCAGAGATTGCTGGTTTCACCAATCTCCCCTGAGTCAGTTTTCCGTCTGGGAAAATCAGATCCATAGCCAATTTGAAACCGACCAAGAGACGATTGTTTTGTGCCATCACGGGATGCGCTCTGCACAAATGTGTCAGTGGTTATCGGGCCAAGGCTTTACCCAAGTCAAAAACGTGGTGGGCGGTATTGACGCCTATTCCATCAAGGTTGATCCTACTGTTCCCCGTTACTAGGACTGGGTGGCGGACTTTTCATGGCCATGACGGTTTCCAGCCCCTTTGCTCCTTAAGCACCCCTGCTCTTAGTAGTAGTGCTGGGTAGTAGTGCTGGAACTTATGCCGACAAGCACTGGCCTGAGCTGAGGCTTCAGTGCTTCTTGGAGATCATCGATTTCTGTTTCTGTGAGGTTGCCCTTTGCTCGACGACCGTTGCGATCGCGATCGCCCCTTCATGCAGCAGTGCCTTGCCCTAGCGGCCCAAGCTGCCGGACAAACGGCTCCAAACCCCCTTGTGGGTGCTGTCGTTGTCAAAGCCGGTCAAGTGATTGGCCGGGGCTATCACCCTGGCGCAGGGCAACCCCATGCCGAAGTGTTTGCCCTGGGGGAAGCGGGGGAGGCAGCCCAGGGGGCTACCCTCTACGTCAACCTTGAGCCCTGCAACCATACGGGCCGCACCCCCCTGCACCGAGGCGATTCTAGCGGCGGGCATCCGGCGAGTGGTCGTCGGCATGATCGATCCTGACCCTCGGGTCTCGGGAAGCGGTATTGAACGGCTGCGCCAACATCAAGTTGAGGTCACCGTGGGGGTTGAAGCCGAAGCTTGCCAGCAGCTCAACGAAGCCTTTGTCCATCGCATCCAACATCAGCGTCCCTTCGGCATTTTGAAATATGCCATGACCCTGGATGGCAAGATCGCCACCCAAACGGGTCATAGTGCCTGGGTGACCAGCCCCACCGCCCGTCGCGAAGTGCATCGTTTGCGAGATCGCTGTGATGCGGTGATTGTGGGCGGCAACACGGTGCGCCAAGATAATCCCCATTTAACCCACCATGGCCAAGGCAGTCATCCACCTTTACGGGTGGTGATGAGTCGTCAGCTTTACCTCCCCCAATCGGCCCATCTCTGGGATCAAGGGGAAGCCCCCACGGTGATCTTTTGTGGCCCTGAGCCAGACCCGGAGATGCACCAGCATTTAGAAAAACAAGGGGTAGAGGTGGTTCGCCTCGAATCGTTGACCCCGGCTGCTGTCATGGCTGATCTCTATGGCCGGGGTCATCTAGCAGCCCTCTGGGAATGTGGTGGACAATTGGCGGCGGCGGCGATCGCCCAGCACTGTGTTCAAAAAATCTGGGCCTTTGTCGCCCCTAAAATTATTGGCGGTGAACAGGCCCCCTCGCCGGTCGGGGAACTGGGGCTCGAACGCATGGACCAGGCAATTGTCCTAGATGAGCCACAGGTCACGACCTATGGTCCAGACATCCTGATTACAGGCTATCTGGCCCCATAGGTCAAACGCCCTAGAACAAACGCCCTACCGGCTCCGGTAGGTAATGATGCGACCTTGACGGCGGCGATGACCGCTCAACTGCTGCGTTTGCATGAACCCGTCCAAAGCGGACCGCAGATCCTCTTTGCCTCGAAAGCTGTCTAGGCGCTGACGCATGACGCCAGCTTCAAACAGCATCAACGTGGGCAGGGTGGTCAGCCGATATTGGTTGGCCAGCTTCAGATTTTCGTCAGCGTTAATGTCAATTAACCGTACCTGCCCTGTCCATTCATTCTGGAAGGTTTCAAGCAACGGCTCGATCATCCGACAGAGGCCGCACCAAGGAGCCCAAAAATGGACCAGTACGGGGATCGGAGAACCCAAGACCTCGGTGTCAAAAGTCGTGTCACTCGCGGGTAAAGACATGGGGTGGTTAAAAAAAGATTCTGAAAATTTACTTTATGGGATCATTGTATAGGAGGGATGAACCCCGCCCCTCTAAAGTGACTGAGGTTTGTCGGCGTCCGCTAACATAAATCCTTTTGTTAAAAAATAAAAAGGATTTCGACGAATGGGAAAGCCAGTCTTTTAGAGCCGATCCCTGAGGGGATTCGCTATATTCCTACCTGTAATGTTTCATGATCCTCCGTTTTCAGCGAGTTACGCTCTACCGGAGTTCAACTTGAGGAATAGCTGGGATCCCCTAGTCTATCTATGCTAATCGTAATCAGGGACTCACCGATTAACGTACCTTTGTGAATTTCTTTAAGCGATCGCACTGCTGCAAGATGGACTAATTTTGTGCGGGCTTTGGGGATTAGTCTTGGCCTGTGATCTGACCTGGATCCATCTTGACCACAGCATACCCGCCTGGGACCAGGGCAATCACCTCAACCACGCCCTGCATCATTGGCAGGTGCTGCAATCTCCCCGCTGGTTGGATGGCGACTGGTGGCAGACCCTTTGGAAGCAAGCCCCCACCAACGGGCTCCGTTGGTGTATCTCATGACCGTGCCGTACTTTATGGCTCTAGGCCCGGGTTTTGATCAGGGGCTCGGGGTCAATCTGGGGTTTACCCTGATTTTGCTGATCTCGGTCTATGGGGCGGGACGGCGCTTATTTTCACGACAGGTGGGGCTCTGGGCGGCGGGGCTGACCTTATTGTCACCAGAGCTGATTCAGCTCCGGCTCGATTACTTGCTGGACTACGGCATGACGGCAATATTCGCGGTCGCCTTTGCCCTCCTCACCTACTGGTGGATGGCGACGAAAACCAGCCAGCAATGGATTTTTGCCTGCTTATCTGGCCTTGCCTTGGGATGCTGCCTGCTGACGCGCACCTCAGCCTTACTATTTTTGATTCCCCCGTTTACTTGGGCCATCGGACGGAGTCTCTGGGGTCGGCATTGGCAACGACTATTGCAGACTGAGGCCATTCTGGGACTCGGCATCGCCGTCATCTGGCCCTGGTTCAGCCTCAATTGGTTAACGATTATCAACACCACGGTTCAAGGCAGTGCCTATGGAGTGATTTACGGTACAACCCCCCAGGCAAACACCCTGGCCGGTTGGCTGTATTACCCCAGGGCCTTACCCGTCATGGTGCTGGGGCCGATACTGGTGACGATGGTGGGGGTCGGAACCGTGCAGTGGTTACAACCCTTTTGGCAGGACCAAGACAAGCAACCGGTGAAATCGCCCCAGGGTAATGGGCGCACTGCAAAACAGTCTAGAAAAGCTTGGTTAACCGCCTTTTTGATCGGCATCTACATTCTGGGCTCTCTGGGGTCTAATAAAGTCCCTCGCCTACTGGTCCCGGCCTTACCCATGCTGCTGATTGCCATGGCCCAGGTGTTGACCTGGCGCGATCGCCCCTGGCAGCGCTGGCTCCGTTGGGGTGCGGTCACCCTATCCGCCCTGTGGGTTGTACTGTTTCTCTTTCCTCTGCCTAGGCCGACTTTTTTACCCGTCGGTGCCAGGTTTCCCTACCGGGGACAGCCTTGGCCCAATCACGAGGTGGTGGCCGCTATGGTGGATGCCGATCCCTGGCTAAAACCCAATGTGGGCATGGTGGTGAATACCGCCGAATTCAATCCGCTCAATATGGATTTTTATGGTGGTCTGGCTAATTTCCAGGTCAATAGCCGTCAATTGGCCACAAATATTGAAACGGCTGAGGCCGATGCCCAAGCCCTGAATTGGTATTTAACCAAAACCGGCGATCAAGGGGTTTACGGTCCCATCGCGCCCGGTCAAGCCCAGTTAAAGGCATTGATTGAGGCCGATCCTGAGCTATCGGTCTACCGACAGTGGACCTTACCTGACCATAGTTTGCTCAAGCTGCACCGCCGCCAGGTTTACCCTGTCACCGTCAATCCCCTGAGTCAGCCCTCTCCAGCGGTTGCGATCGCGGCAATTGAGGTGCCGCCGGTGATTGCCGTTGGCCAAGCCAGCCCCATTACCTACCGCTTACAAGGGCCTTGGTCTGATCTCACCCAGGGGGCATTGCTGCTGACCTGGCAACTGGAAGAAACCGCCAGCACAACCTTGCCTCTTGCCAAAAATCATCCAAATCAAAACCAGCAAAAATGGATTAGCGATCACGGTATTGGCCTAGGACAACTCTATGACAAGGCCAAGCCTGATGAGAATGGCTTTGAGGTGGTTGAGCGGCTATCGGTTTTCCCCCCTGCCGAGACTCCCTTAGGGATCTATCGATTAGACGCCCAATATCTGGATCGTCAGACGGGGGAAACGCGATCGCTGGCCCTGCCAGAAACAAAGGTACAACTGGTGGCGACCCAGCCCCCGTCAGCGCCAGCGCCGACGGTCGATTTGGTGACGCGGCTGCGGCAACTGTCGGCTGGCCTAGAAACCGGCGATATCGATCCCGTCTTTAAAGCCGTGGGGCCGATTAACCAGTACGACCCCCAGCAAGACTATCTGGTACAAACTGAGCTGCTGATGGGGCAACGGCTGTCCCAAGAACCAGACCATTTAGAGTGGCTGTATCCCCAGCTATTGGCCCAGATTCTTCAACAAAAAGGACCAGAAGCGATTGAGACCTTGAAGCAAATTACCAGGGTTGCCCCAGAGAATCCCTATGGTTGGGCTTATTTAACGTTTGTCTATGTGTACCAGTGGCAACCCTATCCCGCTCAAAAAGCTTTGGAGCAGGTTATCCGGCTGGCCCCTGAGTTGCCAGAGTTGGCATATTTACAAGCAGGGGTGGCGCTACAGCAATTCAACCTGGTCAAATTCTTTCGGTACAGCAGCCACCTATTCGGCTAGGGCAACACTGGGATAGGACAAGACTGCGAGTCACTTTGCTGGAGTGCTCAAGATTCAGCGCGATCTTAGCTGGCGGCAGCAAAGTGGCCAGCGCTTGTAGATCAAGGGTTAGCGGCCTCATCACGAAGACTTATGACTCAGGTCACAAAACCCCCGGAGCAAAATCATCTGGGTAATTCCTTGTTGTCACTGGAAAATGGGCGGCCAAGGTTGATATTAATAACGTCGCCACTTTTGCCATCTACCATGACCTTCGCACCCTTGGCTCAGGAATTCGCCCCTCAACTTTCCTGGACGGTCCTGTTTAATTTCATGAAGCGTCCCTTGGTGCTACTGGCATTGAGTTTAGGTCTATTGGCCAATGCTCTTCCGATGGGGACTGAAATCGCCACTGCTTCCACGCCGCCAACGGCTGAAGCGGCCCCCCTCGCCGATGGAGTTTATCTGTATGGCGAATCACCTCAGCCGGATGAACGGGGTAAGACTTACCTGGTGATGGCGGTGCAGGCCGGACAAGCAGTAGGAGCGTTTTACCAACTCGACTCATCCTTTGACTGCTTTCATGGGCAGGTAACGGCCAACCGTATAGACATGACCATCGTCAATAGCTACGACCAAGCCGCCTACCCTTATGAAGTGGCCTTGGCGACGAGCGGAGCGATCGCCTCAGCCAGCGGTGCAGTCTCGGCGATGGTACCCGCAGGCTTTTATGCCATTGATACCCTCAGCCCTACCGACCAGCAGATTTTAGCCACCTGCCAGACCAGCTTTCCCTTTTAGGGGCTTGGGTCCGGCGGGGGGGGGTGCCGGTGTTTTTTGGCCGCGTTAAGCCCACAGGATCTGAGCACAGCCTA
>JAAUQE010000252.1 GCA_012032425.1 Leptolyngbya sp. RL_3_1
GACTCTAGCGGTATTCAGTCTGCCTTCAGAACCGTTTGCCGCGTCACGCTACTCGCAATAACGCCTTTGGTCGTCTGTCCCTAAAACATCAAAACATCCCTGTATCTAAAACAGTAGAGTGTTTAAAAGCGTTGGAGCAATGGCATGAATTCCAATCATCTCAACCGCACCTTGCTCAGAACCGTCGGGGCGGGTTGGGTGGCCTTTGCGATCGCCGCCTTGGCCATTCGCACCGTCTTTGCCGCCCCTGATGTCACCCTGCTGGTAGATCGCAGCTACTGTGAACCATCTCAATGGCAGGCGGTTGCCGAACAATATGCCGATCTCTACCAGCAGCATCAGCGGGGCAGCATCACCATCAGCGCCACGATTTTCTTTAGCGATCTGGGCGAAGAGACCTCAGATCAAGTGCTCACCCCAGAGGCTTTTCAAGATTTGACCACCTATGGTCGCCCCAGCCCCGATCGCCAAGCCGCCCTAGAAGCTTCGCACCCCCAAGCCCAGCGCTTGAGTTGCGCACCGTAAAGTTGCGCCGCCTCAACCCGTCACGATTCGTCCAGTCTTTCAGGATTGCCGCCAGCGATGACTGTAGGCTGTAGCCAGAAGGGCACGATTCGGATTATCGGAGAATCTTAGCCATGACCGGGCTATCAAGACGGCATTTTTTACAAGGGGCGGGGGCGACCCTCGCGGCTTTAGGCTGGTCACAGTTGGACTGGCAGCGGCAGGGCGATCGCTATGGCCGCGCCTTAGCCCAGTCCACGCCGCGCAAGCTGGCCCTACTGGTGGGCATCAACGCCTACCCCGCCGACGGTTTATTCACCCCCTTAAATGGCTGCACCAATGATGTGGAATTGCAGTACCACCTGCTAGTGCATCGATTTGGCTTTAACCCCGACGACATTATTAAGCTCACCGATGCCCAGGCCACCCGCCAAGGCATTCTCACCGCCTTTGAAAACCACCTGATCAACCAAGCCCGCCCCGGAGATGTGGTGGTGTTCCATTTCTCAGGCCACGGCTCGCGGGTGGTGGATCCCGACCAAGACTTTCCCGATGGGCTCAACAGTACCCTGGTGCCCGTGGATAGCCGCCTCCCCGAGGGTTTTCCCCGCCAAGGGGGGCCGGTACAAGACATTACCGGCCATACCCTGTTCTTGTTGGGGTCGGCGCTGCAAACTGACCAGGTCACTGTTGTCTTAGATAGCTGTCATTCTGGCGGCGGCACCCGAGGCAACCTGGTGGTGCGCGCCCGCCGGGGTGGCCCCAGCCTAGAGATGAGCCCAGCGGAACTGGCCTATCAGGACCAATGGTTGACACGCCTCAACCTGTCCCCCGCCGACTTTATCAAGCAGCGCCGGGAAGGAATTGCCCGAGGGGTGGCGATCGCCTCAGCCAAGCGCGATCAATATGCCGCTGATGCCCCCTTTGAAGACTTTTATGCCGGGGCCTTTAGCTATGTGATGACCCAGTATCTCTGGCAGCAAACCGGTGCTACCCCCTTCAGCAGCACCATCCCCAACATTGCCCGCACCACCACCCAGCTCTCCTTTAGTGACCAAGAGCCCCAGCTCGAATTGCAGCCGGACAGCAGCCACGGCAGCCAGCCCATGTACTTCACCAACAAAACCACTCCCCCCGCCGAAGCCGTCGTCACCAAGGTCGAGGGGGACACCGCTGAAATCTGGCTGGGGGGCATCGATCCCCGTAGTTTAGAGGCTTTTCAGACCGATGCGGTTTTATCGGCGGTGGATGATGACGGCGCATCCCGTGGTCTATTGCAAATTACCAGCCGCCAAGGGTTGATCGGGCAAGGTCGCCTCTTGCAAGCGACCATGCCGACGGGGGCGCTGCTGCAAGAACAGGTACGGGGTATCCCCACGGATGTCAGCCTCCGCATTGGCTTGGATACGTCCCTCACCGGTCCAGAACAGACCCAGGCCCGTCAGGGCATTACCGCCATCCCCCGCATGGAAGCCATGGCGTTGCAGCAAGGGGAAGTGCATTACATTCTCGGGCGCATGACCGCTGCTTACCGGGCTGAGCTGGCGGAGCAGCCTGATAGTCCAGCCGAGGGCTGTCTCGGGTTGTTTGCCCCCGGCCTCGATCTGATTCCGGGCTCCTTTGGCCCGCTGGAGGAATCGGTGGCTGGGGCGATGGCACGGTTGCGGCCTAAGTTGCGATCGCTCCTCGCCGCCCGTTTAGTCAAACTCACCTTAAACCCTGGCTCCTCGCGACTGGCGTTGCAGGTGACGATGACACCGGTCGGAGGCACTCAAGTGGTGGCCAGTGCTTTTACGGTGCGCGGTGCCGCGACCACCCCACCCCCGCGACCCGGCGTTCAGCAAATTGCCCTGGGCACATCGATCCAATTTGAGATTCAGAACCAAGAGGCCCGCGACCTCTATCTCAGCGTTTTGGTGATTGATGCCACCGGTGAAATGGCGGTGCTTTTCCCCAACCAATGGACCGCTGCCGCTGATGTCACCCGAGTGGCGGCTGGACAAACCCTACTGCTCCCTAATCCCAATCGAGATAGTTTCCGGCTGGTGACGCAAGCCCCCACGGGACCCACGGAAGTGCTGGTGGTGGCCAGCAGCCAGCCCCTCGACAATGCTTTGCGGGCTTTGCAGGCGGTGGCGACGCGATCGGGGGCGAGTTCTGGCCCGGTGGCGGTGGCTGACCCGACCGATGTGGTCAGTGGGCTGCTAGCGGATGTCTCAGGGACAAGGGGCAGCGGTAGTAGTAATGCGGTTCAAACCGTGGATGCTAGCCAATTGGCAGCGCTATCCGTCACTTTCGATGTGTTCTAGATAGTTTTGGCGCAGCCATACCCGCCAGGGATATTGCTCCAAGGGCGATACGGCAGTTACGTTGTTTGCTCAGAAATCCTCATTGCAGGTGTTGCGCGAGGCGCTCCTCAATTTGGAGTAATCGCATTATCGGCGAAGTGAATGCGGCCCCTTGCTGAGCGGCAAATGATCGGAGTTCGGCAATACAGTGTTGAAATTTTTCATTGATGACCAATTGAAGATCGACATCAAAGTCCGCCTGTAGCCGTGCGTGGATGGTTTGAACGTGTGACATTTGGTCGTATTGCGGGTTGGTTCTCTGCTTCACGATGGGTGACCACAGCATAAAGATGTGTTTGTATTCCGGCAGCGCAGACCGAGCATATTGGATGTCTTTGGTGAATTTAGTGATGAAGCGATCGATATTATCTGGACGCTTATTCTTGACGTACTGGAGTCCGGTAACGAGGTGGACCGCGACTTCGCAGACGTAAAGTGTCCGCGTTGACATGTTGATGCCGATGACATCGATCTCACCTTGCACGTGAGATGTTTGCAGGTTGTATTGCACAAATTCACAGTTGCGGATGTGCCTGAGATATTCGCCAACCAATTCTTCGCCCGGTGTTTGCATACGAGTTCAAGTGAGTTGCGGTAGTCGCCTTGTCCCGCTAACGTTCCCAATCATCCAGCGCAGGTGACCTCGAACTCTCAGCAGATGCCCTCTTGGAGATCGGGATACATTAGGGTTTTGATGGGTTGGACAGGCCTCTGGGTATGCTGCTGATCAGGATGCAGTCATCGTGATCCCTATCATCTGCCATGGCACCGCCCCACGATCGCACCGATCCCCCATCCATAGACTGGTCTCTGGCTTCTGAGGCGCAACTCGCCGCAGCGCTGGTCCAATGCGAGACCTGTACAGCAACAGAGCCAACAAATGCTGTTGCTTGGCAACAGCGCAGTTATTTTCTAGGGCGACTGGGGCGATATCAAGACGCCGTTGCCAGCTATCAAAAGACCTTGGCCTTAGCCGCTACAGACCCTATGGTGTGGTGCAACTATGGCACCGCCCTAGCCGCCGCTGGATGGATGGCTGAAGCGGTCAATGCCTACGATCAGGCCTTAGCTTTAGCCCCTGACCAGGCCAAAATTTGGGTGCGGCGGGGCCGGGTGCTGCACCGTTTGCAGAACTACCAAGCGGCGGTCGAGAGCTACGACCAAGCCCTTGCCCTCGACCCGGAAGTGGGCAAACCTGGTATTGCCAGGGCCTCTCAGCCTATTACCTGAATGATTTAAAGACGGCGATCGCCGCCTTTGAAACCGCCCTCAGCCATCAGCCCCACCACCGCGAAGCCCAATTGGCTTTAGGCTATGCCCTGACCAAAGCCGGACAGCACGCTAAGGCTCTGGAATGCTTAGCGACCCCCTTAGCCGAAGGCTGGGCCGATGCCCGACTGTACGCCTGCTCTGCCTATCTGCTCCGTCACCAAGGCAAGCCGACAGAGGCGCTCCAGCAGCTCTATCAAGCCGTACGACTCGATCCTGAAAATGCCCAGATTTGGTTCCAAAAAGGGCTGACCTTGGCTAACCTCAGCCGCTACGAAGAGGCCCAAACCGCGATTTCTGAATCCCTCAAGCGACAGGCTTATTCAGCCAACGGTTGGCTAGCCATGGGGCTGACCCTGCGCCACCTGAGCGACTATGACAGTGCCGTTGAAGCCTTTAATAAGGCCCTGTCAATTACCCCCGATCAGCCGCTGGCCTTCTTTCAGCAAGCCTGTTGCTATGCCGCCTTGGATCGTCCCGACTGGGCTATCGAGCATCTGCGGCGGGCGATCGCATTAGATGCCGCCAAGTACATTCCCCGAGTCTCCCAAGAACCGGCGCTACAAGCCTTGCCCAGACAAGCCCTGCGACCGGTCCTAGGGGCCGCATCCTAGGGTGACACCCGTCGAGCCGTTGAGGATGACCTACTGGGGACTAGACAATCAAGTTACCCTAAGCGTTTCGGTAATTCAGTCGCCCCTGTTGAAGATCTAAAGTAAGACCCACCAGGCCGGATTTGGGAGCCAGGGAAATCGACCAACTAGGGAGATTACAATCTTGATGAAGCATTTGAATAGGACGGCAGCGCTGGTATTGGTGCCGCTCGCTTTAACGGTGGCGAGCGTCAGCCCCTCGCCAGCCGAAGAACCGTGCCAAGCCTACACCGTTGAAACCCCTGGCCGGGGCTATGGCTTTGAGGAAGTGAATACCTGCCCGTTGGCGACCGGGGATTTCTCAATTCAAGGCACGTTTGCGAACGACAATTGGGAAGTTTACATTTTTCCCTGGGAACCGGCGGCCTATGCCTACAGAGTCACTAACCAGGCGGATGGCAGTTCTATCCAAATGATCGATTTTGATGTGGCAGGGACAACCCGCCGCCCCCAATATCGGTTTACGGCTGGGAATCTCACCTATATCGTCACCTTTCAATATGCCGATCCAGATACCATTCGGCTAGAGGCTTACCACGAAGATTTTCGCCTCATCAATGAGTTGCTAACCCGCTAGTGGTCTGTCAGCTCTTAATTTGCGACTGATGTAGGCTGGGTCAAACGAAGTGAGACCCAGCACAGGCAACGGTTTTGCTGGGTCACGCTAGCGCTGACCCAGCC
>JAAUQE010000253.1 GCA_012032425.1 Leptolyngbya sp. RL_3_1
CTCTGCTGCGGCGATTCTACTTTCCCTGGGATTGGCTTACCCGCAGTCGCAGCCAGCGGCTGGATTACCGCCAACACCCTGGCCCCCCTCCAACAGCATCTCGATTTACTGCGGGCTATCAACTTACTTGAACGCAGATCCCCCTGATGTCGTCTACTGGATGTGGTAAACCGTGCAAAGCAGCGGCTAAGGAGCAGGCATGTTGAATCGCGCCCTGAGGCTGATCACGAATGGCTTATATTTGGTGCCTTGGCGGGTCGCTCAATATCAGCGTCGAGGAGCATAGTAACCCCGGCAGGGAATGTAGGCTGTCCATCGAGGCAGGTTGACTTCACCGGCCTGACTCAGGGCGGCAACCATCCAAAGACAGGTGGTCAGGTGGGCCAGATATGCCCAACCGTAGTCTTGACCCAACCCAGTCATCAGGGCATCGTAGAGGCGGGAGTTTTTTCACAGCATTCTTGAGTTTTGAGTGGTAAGTAGGTGGGCTGGATTAAATATAAGATGGCTTCCAACGCAGAATCCTTGGACGGCAAGGGTTACACGCTTTGTGAAGCGACGACGTTTCACAAATAATTGCGCCTACCTACTTATCTGATTCTAGAATGCTGGCTCCCGATTCTTTCCCAATTGGCCCTACTCCCCTGGTGGCAAGCATTTCAGCGATACAGAACATGACTTTTGTCAGTCAAACAGGTGCTGATCTTTGGCAGATTGCATTGCGACGGGCTTTTCCCAAATAATCAGCACGATGCACCCGGTCTTGCTGGCCACTTGATGTCCGCTTCCCGGTGCATTAATCACCAACGTTCCCGCTGCATTCGTGCCATGGTGGTCAGACTGAGCCCCCGAGAGCACAATGATGTGCTCATACCCGGTGTGGGTATGGGGGGGGACCTGCGCGCCAGGTTCGTAGCGCAATAGGGCCGCCGCTGGTCCCTGCTCGCCATCCCCATAAAGACGATGGATTTCGACACCGGGGCGAAAAAATTCCCAGGCTAAGCGCTCCGGCTGATCCGCCAGCGTGAATAAATCTGACAGAACTAATGGCTTTGGCTCCGACCTCTTAATGTCTGGCGTCTCCGACCCATTAATGTCCGGCCATACTTTGGCCGATGAGTTGGAGGTCGGCATCGGCGATCGCGCTTTCATAGACAAATTCCCCTTCGCTGATGACAATGATGCGATCGGCCAAGGCCAATAGCTCATCTAGATCTTCGCTCACCAGCAACACCGCCACCCCGCGATTGCGGGCATCCACAATCGCATTATGAATGAAATCTACTGCGGCAAAATCCAGACCAAAGCAGGGGTTGGCGGCAATTAAGAGCTTGACATCTTGAGACGAGAGTTCGCGGGATAACACCGCTCGCTGCACATTTCCTCCCGACAAATTCCGAATCGGAGTGTCCAGGGAAGGGGTTTTGATCGAAAAGGTTTCCACCAGCCCCATGGCCATCGTGCGGATTGCCTTGAGGATCAAGAGCCAGCCCCACTTGGCTTGGGGGGGGCGATCGAAGGTGCGTAGGGCGACATTTTCGGCCACGCTCATGGTGGGCACACAGGCATTGCGTAAGGGTTCTTCCGGCAGGGTATAGACCTGGTGGCGAAACATTTCTGCGCGGGTGGCCGTGTAGGGAACGCCATTCACCTTGAGGCTGCCTGCTGTGGGGGGCCGCTGCCCCGCCAGCACCTCTACCAGCTCCCGCTGACCGTTACCCGACACCCCAGCAATGCCAATAATTTCTCCGGTATGGACGGCGAGATTCACCCCCTTCACGGCGGGCAGGCCATTATCTTGGAGCGTGTGCAGCCCTTCCACCGACAATACCGGGGTCTGCGCTAAGCCCGCAGTTTTGGCAACTGACTTGGTGTTGCGCTCTTGCCCCAGCATCATCTCCGCCATGGCTTCCGTGGAGAGGTCTTTCACCGAACCCTGGCCCGCTAATTTGCCCTTGCGTAAAATGGTGACCTCATCGGCAAAGGCCTGCACCTCCCGAAACTTGTGGGTGATCATCAGGATGCTGAGCTTGCCCGCCAGCACCTCTTGGCGCAGCAGCCCCAACACCTCATCTGCCTCCACCGGGGTGAGCACCGAGGTGGGCTCATCCAAAATCAAGATGCGGCTCTTGAGATAGAGCTGCTTGAGGATCTCCAGCTTCTGCTTTTGCCCCGCCGCCAGTTGGGCTACCGGCATATCCAGATCAATCTGAAAAGGCGAATCGGCAATAAAAGCCCGCAGCTCGCTGTATTCCCGCTTCCAGTTGATCAGGGTCTGGTTATCATAGCGAGACAGCACCAGATTCTCCGCCACGGTCATGGCCGGGACGGAGGTGAAATGCTGATAGACCATGCCGATGCCGTAGTGGTGGGCATCTTTGGGGCTATGAATGGCCTGGGATTGTTGGTTGATCTGAATCTGACCGGAGGTGGGCCGGTAATAGCCCATGACGCATTTCACCAGGGTGCTTTTGCCTGCGCCATTTTCCCCCAGCAGGGCATGGACGCTGCCCGGTCGTAACCGCAGGGAGGCTTTTTCGAGGGCGGTAAAGCTGCCAAATTGCTTGGTCATTTCCACCACGTCGAGCTGGGGCGGACCCTCGATTTGGGGCGGTGAGGTCAGGGTTGCAGTGTCCATAGGCCTTAGGTTTGAGGGGAGGTCAGGAAGGGTGCTTGAGGGGAGGTTATGCCTGAAGGGTGTCAATCAGGTCGGTAGAAGTGGCTACAGCCCCAAAGACGCCCCCCTGCATTTTGATCATTTTCAGGGCGGCTTCGTGGTTGCCATAGTCGGTGGCCCCGGTGCAGTCTGAGAGCATCAGACATTCGTAACCGCGATCGTTGGCCTCGCGCATGGTGGTATGCACACAGACATCGGTGGTGATGCCAGTCAGGATAATGTTTTGGATGCCAGCCCGGTGGAGCAACAAATCGAGGTCGGTGGCGTAAAAGGCGCTTTTGCCCGGTTTATCGATCACCGCTTCCCCTGCGAGGGGGGCCAACTCGGGGATGATGTCCCAACCCGGTTCTCCCCGCACCAGGATTCTGCCACAGGGGCCAGGATCGCCAATGCCTGCGCCAATTTGCCGCGATCGCCATTGCTTATTTTCGGGTAAATCCGTCAGGTCCGGGCGGTGCCCTTCGCGGGTATGGATAATGGAATAGCCCTGGGCACGCATCACCGCCAGTAGTTTTTGCAAAGGCTCAATTGGCGCTCGGGTCAGGGACAGGTCGTAACCCATCTTGTCTACATAACCCCCTTCGCCACAAAAATCAGTCTGCATATCAATGATGATCAGCACCGTATTCTCGGGTCGCAGATCGCCATTGAAAGGATAAAGATAGGGATCTGAGGTGACGTAACGGCCCATGGCAGCAGTTTTCCAGCGCAGAGATGGCCTTCCAGTGTTTGAAAGCACGTTAGGGGAGAAATACCATTCCCACAAGGGCCAAAAGTGTTCATTACGAACTAAGTTACCCTTCTTGACCTAGGGTGACGGGCGGCAACTACCGTACAATCACGCTACGGCAGTCGCCAGTCCGGTTAGACAAGGCGCGCGCCCTTTGCGGCTGGGCAACACATCAACCGATGTAGCCCCCTCAGCAAAATGGTCAAAGCGATCAACGCCACCGGACACCCTTGCGTCTGCCCCGGTTCCCTTGCCACTCTTTTTCTATGGTTGCCACGACGCCCTCATGCCTGCTCGAAACCCCCACTGGGCCATTGCAGATTGCTCCGATGGCGGCTGAAGCCACCGCCCTGGCTTTTTCGCTGATCATCCCCACTTACAATGAGCGCCGCAATATTGCCGCCATTGTCGATCAGCTGACTCGCCTGTTAGATCAGGTGATTCCAGGATCCTATGAGTTGATCGTGGTGGATGATGACAGCCCCGATCGCACCTGGGAGGTCGCGCTGTCCCTGAGGGAGACCTATCCTCACCTGCGGGTGATGCGACGCACAGCGGAACGTGGCCTGTCGTCAGCGGTGATTCGGGGCTGGCAGGGGGCACGGGGGCAGATTCTCGGAGTGATTGATGCCGACTTGCAGCACCCTCCTGAGGTTTTGTTGAACTTGCTGTCAGCGGTGCAAGCGGATGCTGACTTGGCGATCGCCAGTCGCCACGTAGAGGGGGGCGGGGTGAGTGAATGGAGCTTCATTCGCCGCTTGTTATCCCGAGGGGCCCAGACCCTGGGGCTGTTGATTTTGCCGAAGGTGGTGGGGCGGGTATCGGATCCGATGAGCGGCTATTTTTTGCTGCGGCGGCGGGCGATCGCCTCAGCCCTGCTTTACCCCAAGGGTTACAAGATCTTGCTGGAGGTGATTGGTCGGGGGCAGATCGACACCATTGCCGAGGTGGGATACGTCTTTCAGGAACGCCTTGAAGGGGAAAGCAAGGTGACTTGGCGGCAATATATCGACTATCTGCACCATCTGGTTAGCCTAAGATTTCAGGGGCGTATCACCCCCGCCGATAAACCTGCGCCTCTCGGTCGCTTCTTACGGTTCGGCCTAGTGGGGTTTAGCGGCCTATTTGTAGACTATGGGATCTTTTTCCTGTTATTTAGCCAACTCGGTCTGGGGCTGACCACCAGCAATGTGCTTTCAGCCGAAACCGCGATTTGCAATAACTTTCTCTGGAATGACGCCTGGACCTTTGCTGATTTTTCTCAACAGCAACAGGGTTGGAACGCCCGACTGAAGCGCTTTCTCAAATTCAACCTGATTTGCCTAGCAGGGCTGGTGCTCAACACGCTGATTGTGAATCTGCTCTTTAATCTATTGGGCTTTAACGCCTACCTCGCCAAGTTCATTGCCATTGCCACAGTCACCCTGTGGAATTTTTGGGTAAACCTGAAGCTGAGTTGGCGGGTCACCGACACACCGGAGGGTTAGGGGGGGATAGGGTGAAAGCGTTTAAGGGACCGGCTTTGTCTACCGCTAAGGGGTGGGGGTAGCTAGCTGACGTTCTAGATCGAAGAGGAACCCATGAATATATTCTTCGGTCCACTCCGGCCCATAAAAGCGATTGAACATGCCCGCGCGGGGTCTTTTTCGGCCCGATAGCGGAGATAGCGAAGCTGGGCTTGCTCGATCGCCTGAAGGGCGTCAGGAGCTGTGACCGGCGTCGCCTGCTCGACAAAGCCTAAGTAAGCCTCTAAATACGCTTGAAAGGCGGCAAAGACATGGGTCTCTACGACTTCGGTTTGGGTCGGACGCGTCCAGAGAAAGGCGGGCGAGAAAAACGGTTGCGCTTCTGCGGGGAAGTCCCCTCCCCAGGGAAGGTGGGCTTGAAAGGACTCAAAAATGGGCAGAATCGGCTGAGTATACTTGGCCTGATAAGCGGCGGCGTCTCGAAAGAGCGGCTGCATATCCAGGGCAATGAGATGCCCCCCCGGCAGGGTCACCAAGTCGGCCCCAAAGAAGGGTAAATCATAGTTAAGGC
>JAAUQE010000060.1 GCA_012032425.1 Leptolyngbya sp. RL_3_1
ATCACGTCGGCGGCTTTCAGAGCCACGTCAATTTGATTCCCTACAACCCCATCAGCGAGGTGGACTACCAGCGCCCCAGCGATGGTCAGATCCAAGACTTTATGGCAGAACTGCAGCGCCGTAATGTTGCTGTCAGCGTTCGTTATTCTCGCGGTCTAGAAAAAGATGCCGCTTGCGGCCAGCTCCGGGCTACCCAAATCGCGCCGGATGTCCCGATTTCTTCATGACTCCAGGGTGATGGGGCGGTAAGGAATGCAGGCAAGGCTTTTCATGAGCAGAGGGCAACCCTAACTTGCCGTTAAGATAACTATCGATAAGTGTTAAGTATTTGCAAGCCTCAGGATCTGAGATGTGACTTCATCAGAACCTCATGTGACGCCCTCTGATTCCGGACAACCTGATTCTGGACAACCTGATGCCACACCCTCTAGTTCTGTAAAGCCCAAATTAAACTTTTGGCAGCTCTGGAATATGAGCTTCGGCTTTTTCGGGATTCAGTTTGGCTGGGGTCTACAGATGGCCAACACCAGTGCTATTTTCGAGCATTTGGGCGCTAGCCCTGAGCAAATCCCAATTTTATGGTTAGCCGCGCCCCTGACTGGATTGGTGGTACAGCCGATTATCGGCAACCTCAGCGACAACACCTGGGGACCTTTGGGGCGACGACGGCCTTATTTTTTGGGCGGTGCGATCTTGGCGTCTCTGGCGCTGATTGCTATGCCCAATGCCGGCAGCTTGTGGATGGCGGTGGGATTGTTGTGGCTTCTAGACACGGCAGCGAATGTCAGCATGGAGCCCTTTCGGGGCTTTTGCCAGTGACTTGCTGCCTGCCCGCCAGCGCACCCAGGGGTTTGCCATGCAAAGCCTTCTGATTGGCTTAGGGGCGGTGCTGGCATCGGCTTTACCTTGGCTGTTGTCCCATGGGTTCGGCCTTGCCAGACGGATTCCAGTCCCAGGGGAAATTTCGCCCTCGGTGAAGATTTCGTTTTATATCGGAGCAGTGGTTTTTTTGGGTACCGTCTTGTGGACCGTCGTCTCCACCGAAGAGCGTCCTCCCAAAGATATGGTGGCCTTTCAGGCGCAGCAGGAGCGGCGTTTAGGGGTTGTGGCCACGGGCCGAGAGGTTTTTACCGCGCTCAAAGATATGCCCACAACCATGCGGCAGTTGGCTTGGGTACAAGGATTTAGCTGGCTGGGGATGTATTGCCTGTTTCTCTACTTTCCTCCGGCGATCGCCCATAACTTTTTTGGCGCTGTTGGTGAAGGCTCGGTTCGTTACAGCGAGGGGATTGAATGGGCAGGGGTCTGTATTGCTACTTACAATGCCGTTTGCTTCGGCGTTTCCTTCTTTTTGCCGCGTTTGGCTTTAGCAACGAATCGTCCTAAGGCCCACGGCATTTGCCTGGTCGTCGGTGGCCTCAGCCTGATTACCTTGATCATTACGCCGTCTCCAGGCTGGGTGCTGTTACCGATGGTGGGGCTTGGCATTGCCTGGTCAAGTATGCTGTCTCTGCCCTATGCGATTGTGGCTGGGGCCTTGCCCGCCCGTAAAAGCGGGATTTACATGGGCATCTTCAACATCTTTATTGTGTTGCCCGAAATCATCGCTTCCCTAGGATTAGGCTGGATCATGGCGCAATTCTGGGACGGCAACCGGCTGCTGGCAGTCGTCTTTGGCGGGTTCTGCTTGCTGGTGGCGGCTGGACTCAGTTTTGGTGTCAAAGAAGCTCCGGTCCCGATTAACTCGGTCGCGCCCGCTCATCCACTCACGGCTAACTTGTCTTCTCTGCCAGATTCAACTGGGTCAGATCAGGCGATGCCGACGCAAACTTCACGATAAGACCCCTCTCGGCTGCTCCCATGCGCTATTGCATTACCCATTCCACCGACTACGCCTACAGCCAGCCCGTTTTTTGCAGCACCATGTGCTGCGACTGACCCCCCGTAGTGACGGCACCCAAACCCTGCAGCGATTTGGGCTTGAGGTTGAGCCTGAGCCGCAACTCCAGAGCCCCATCGTCGATTTAGACGGCAATACTACCGTGGGATTGTGGTTCCCCAATGCACTGACCACCCATTTCACGATCAAAACTTGGGCTGAGGTTGAAACGTCCCGGACCAATCCCTTCAACTATTTCGTGCCAGGGTGGGCGAGCCAACTTCCGATCGATTATCCATCATCCTTGGCGGTATCCCTACAGCCCTACCTAGCGCATCCCCTGCCTCTTGCGGCTAGCGTTGTGGATTTTGCTCAGGAATTATCCCACCAAGTGGATCATCGTCTTGGTGATTTTCTGACCGCGCTTACCCAAAGCATTTATGGTCGTTGCGCTTATATGAACCGCCACGAGGGTGCCCCCTTGCCCCCAGGGCTGACCTGGAGCACGAAGCAGGGCAGTTGCCGAGACTTTGTGGTGTTGTTTATGGCGGCTTGTCGGGCGGTGGGTGTGGCGGCTCGGTTTGTCAGCGGTTACCAGGAGGGGGATCCCGATCAAGCTGCCCATGATCTCCACGCTTGGGCGGAGGTTTATATTCCGGGAGGGGGTTGGCGGGGGTTTGACCCCACCCATGGGTTAGCGGTGAGCGATCGCCACATTGCCATTGCCGCTGCCCCCCACCCGGCCCAGGCCGCTCCCGTTACCGGAACCTTACGGGAAGGGAGTCTGGCCCAAGCTACGCTCACCAGTCAGATTCACATTCGCTCAGTCTCTGAGTTGGCTGCCGTTCCAGTCGGTCTGACGAATCCAGCCGGTCCGACTAATGGGGAGAGATATCAATCAAGCTAGGGGTCGGTGGGGGTAAAGAGACTTGATTCCAACTGATATCGGGCATGCGATCGGAGGCGACGTAAAGCTTGCTCCCAATGCCGACGCATCTTGATCAGATAACGGTCACCCGCCTGAAATTGAGCTCGATGGCAAATCTCAAAGCTATCGGCTTGGTACATCACCATATTGATCGGCGGTCCTACCGATAAATTTGATCGCATCGTTGAATCGATCGACAGCAATGCACTCTTAGCCGCCGCATTCAGGTCGGCATCAAAGGTGAGGGTGCGATCCAAGATGGGTTTACCGTATTTGGTCTCACCAATCTGTAGGAAAGGGGTTTCCGGCGTGGTTTGAATGCAGTTGCCCTGGCTATAGATCAAAAAAAGCTGGGGCGCTTCCCCTGGAATTTGTCCCCCAAGGAGAAAACTGCACTGAAAATCGATATTATCCTTCTCCAGCCAAGGACGGTCTAAGGCTTGCAGCGTCCGAATACAGTCGCCGACATAGCGGGCCACATCGTACATGGTCGGTAAGGTATGCAAATTACTCCCTTTACCGACCGCAATATCGCGCTCTAGGCTATGTAAAACCGCCTGAGTGACAGATAAATTGCCCGAAGAACAGAGGATCAACGCTCGTTTCCCCGGCAAAGAGAAATCAAATAGCTTCCGGTAGGAAGAAATGTAATCGACCCCCGCATTCGTACGGGAATCAGCCGCAAGCACCAGCCCCTGCTTTACCAAGATTCCTAAGCAATAGGTCATTTCAGGTTTAATGGGCACTAATAGCAGAGCCCCAACGAATACAGCTTAATGTGGAGGGATTGTCGATATCGCTGCATTAACGCGGTGAACGGTAATGCTCGTACTACGGCCTGACTGCTATCTTGCAGCAGCCGAGGCATATCTTAAGGCGGTATTCTGCAACTGCTCCCACCCTTTCATTAAGCCCAACTCAGCAAAAAAAACGCTGGGATAGCCCCAGCGGCAGCACAAGGCCCATTTCCAGAACCACAACCCTGGTTAGCCCAGTTGAGGCCAGAATAAGCTGCACTTAAACAGAGCGCGGCACCTAGCATCATAATCACGCCTGCGAGTCAAACCTGCGAGGGCCTATAACTACGACCCAGTTTGCTTGCTGGAGGTCTGAATATAGAGAATCAGCAGAAACACAGTGGGCACCAGCACAAACAGAATACTTGCGACAAACCCTAAGTTATTAACTTCCATAACCTAAGCCTTTACCCTCACTGATAATTCAACAACAGCACAACTCATATCTTATGGCATTGCCAACCCACCCATAGGTGATCAGCAAGTTTTGAAGGATTGTACTTCAGTCACCCTAACGCTATCCCGGTTGAATTCCTCGCAATCCGATGCATTTTGATTCATGAGCTACTTTTTCTGCTTCGGTGGCTTCGTCACTACAGTGACCGGCCCATTCACCATGACTTGACAGGCCAAACGACAGCTTTCAGGGCGCTTTTTTAGCTTGCGGCTTTCGACTGCTGTCTTGGGAGACAAATTTTCCATGCCCTCAACAATCTCGACAACACAGGTGCCACATTGGCCATAGCCGCCACAGTTGGTCATCTTGCCCACCAGGGTGTAGAGGTCTACGTCATTTTCCATGGCCTTAAAACGTAGGTTGGCACCATTAGCCGCAATGACTTCTTTTTCTTCGTTTAGGAAATTGATCGTAGCCATTGATACCTTACCCTCACCAGTTGCCTTAACAATCCATCTACCCTAAACCCACCGGCACCCCTTTACAGGGTGCTACTCAGAGAAACTAGGGCATCAAAAATACTGCATTTCTAACCTCTGTGCCGTATTGCGCCAGCGATTAACACTCGTTACACTCTTTATACATTTTCGTACTTTACGGTCATTTGTTACAGATGCGCCGTCACCGATATCGTCGCACTGCAGATTAGACATTGTAAACTTTTGTTTTTTTGTGTCAGGCTCTAGAGCCACTGCATCGCTGAGATCGACTGCTAAGTCTGGTACGCTGACTGTATATGCGGCATTTATAAGTAAACCTGCACAGCAATTGTTGAAGTTAAGAGGAGGAGAGTAGTCAATGGGACTACCCTGGTACCGGGTACATACAGTCGTCTTGAATGATCCAGGCCGATTGATTTCTGTACACCTGATGCACACGGCTCTTGTGGCTGGATGGGCCGGCTCAATGGCCCTCTTCGAACTGGCTAAATTTGATCCGAGCGACCCTGTTCTCAATCCCATGTGGCGTCAGGGCATGTTTGTCTTGCCGTTTATGGCTCGCCTTGGCGTGACCGACTCGTGGGGTGGCTGGAGTGTGACGGGTAGCACTGCGGTTGATCCGGGTTTCTGGAGTTTTGAAGGTGTGGCTGCGGCTCACATCATTCTTTCGGGGCTCCTGTTTTTGGCGGCGGTTTGGCACTGGGTCTACTGGGATTTGGATCTGTTTCGGGATCCCCGTACCGGTGAGGCGGCCCTGGATCTGCCCAAAATGTTCGGGATTCACCTGTTCTTGTCTGGTCTCCTTTGCTTTGGCTTTGGGGCATTCCATTTGACTGGTCTCTGGGGGCCGGGTATGTGGGTGTCTGATGCCTATGGTGTGACGGGCCATATTCAAGCCGTTGCCCCGGAATGGGGACCAGCGGGGTTTAACCCTTACAACCCTGGTGGCATTGTGGCGCACCATATTGCTGCTGGTGTTGTCGGCATTATTGCGGGATTGTTTCACTTGACGGTGAGACCTCCTCAGCGTCTCTACAAGGCACTGAGGATGGGGAACATCGAAACGGTTCTCTCCAGCAGTATTGCAGCGGTGTTCTTTGCGGCTTTTGTGGTGGCTGGTACCATGTGGTACGGTAGCGCTGCGAGCCCCATTGAGCTCTTTGGCCCCACGCGCTATCAGTGGGACCAAGGCTATTTCCAGCAAGAAATCCAGCGTCGGGTTCAAGCAGAAATCGCCGATGGTGCTTCTAAAGCTGAGGCATACGAAGCCATTCCTGAAAAGTTGGCTTTTTATGACTATGTTGGCAACAGCCCTGCTAAGGGTGGTTTGTTCAGAGTCGGTCCGATGGTGCAGGGAGATGGTATCGCTCAGGGTTGGTTAGGGCATCCCGTCTTTACCGATGGTGAAGGGCGCGAGCTGTCTGTTCGCCGCCTACCCAACTTCTTTGAAACCTTCCCCGTGATCTTGACTGACCAAGATGGCATTGTCCGAGCTGACATTCCTTTCCGTCGGGCTGAGTCGAAGTATAGCTTTGAGCAGACGGGTGTCACTGCCACCTTCTACGGTGGTGAGTTGGATGGCCAAACGATTACCGACCCAGCTCTCCTGAAGCGCTATGCCCGTAAAGCTCAATTGGGTGAACCTTTTGAGTTTGATCAGGAGACGCTGAACTCTGATGGTGTTTTCCGCACCAGTCCTCGGGGTTGGTTTACATTCGGTCACGCTGTCTTTGCGTTGCTGTTCTTTTTCGGTCACATCTGGCATGGTTCTCGGACCCTTTACCGAGATGTATTTGCCGGTGTTGATCCCGACTTGTCTCCAGAGCAGGTGGAATGGGGCTTCTTCCAGAAGGTGGGAGACTCGACTACCCGTACTGAAGAGCGTGTTTAATATGCTGATCTTTGATTAGCAGTGTTGAATTAAAACACCCAGCATTCAGCCTGTTTAAGTCTGTTTTGCTGGGTGTTTTGATTCTAGATCCCGTAGACTGAAGTTATGTTGGTTGACTAGGAGCTCTCAGCACCATGGAAAGTGTGGCCTATATCTTTATCTTTGTGTGCATCATTGGCACGCTGTTTTTCGCGATCGCGTTTAGAGAACCCCCCGGATCACTAAAGATTAGGGGTTGTTGATTGCAGCGAGGTTCATAAGCGGCTGAGCCAACTTAGGAGCGTCTTGCTGTAGGTCTCAAAGAGAGTTTTAATCATTCATTAAAGGGGTAACTGCATCAACGATGTTTAGGCAGTTACCCCTTTTTGATCGGGTCCGATAGTATTAAGGCTTCAGGGTGACAGCGCTACTGCGATGGCCCTGTCTTACGTGTTTTTTCTTAAAGGCGAGGTCAGACTGCATGCAGTGCCCTTTTTGCCAGCATCCTAACAACCGGGTTTTAGAATCCCGTTCTGCCGAGGCTGGGCGTAGTATTCGGCGGCGGCGAGAATGCTTGGACTGCAAGCGCCGGTTTACGACCTATGAGCGGATTGAATATGTTTCGATCACTGTGCTCAAAAGTAATGGCGATCGCGAGTCTTTTGACCGTTCTAAGGTCTTGCGCGGTATGATTCGGGCCTGCGAAAAGACGGGTGTGACCTCCCCACAATTGGAAACCCTAGTCGATGAGATCGAAGCCGAGCTACAGCAGTGGGCTCGCCGGGAAATAGAGAGCCAGGAAATTGGTACCTTAGTGCTTAAATATTTGCGCCAGCTGAGTGAAGTGGCCTATGTCCGATTTGCTTCGGTATATCAGAAATTTCAAGGTATTCAGGACTTCGTAGATGCCCTGGGCCAACTGTCTGATGACTCTCGCCAAAGCTCAGATATTCAGGCTAAGCGGCTGAATGTCTTAATGTCGTAGGTCGGACCTGAACGCTAGCGGGTGATGGTGGATGACTGACGGGTGACATGAGTAGATCGAAGCCACTGCACCCATGTTGCCGCCCGTATTTAAGCTGCACTAGCCACTGCGACTAGCCCAATTAACCCCCCTACCCCCAGCCCGAATATGCCGATCGCCGCTAAGACTAATGAGGTCTGAACCCGAGTAAAGATTGCTAAGAGGCGATCCCCCGTTTCTGCCGTGATAATTGCCCCAGTTGCTGCGGTAATCAAGGCCATGAGGCTCATTTTACCACGTCCATTGCGGCAACTTTGGGCTCAATGTCATCTAGGTTGTCACTACCGACGTGGTTGAGGGCAATGGCTAGGGCAATGACCATGGCCCCTGTGCCGATGATCGCCAGTAATGTCAGTGCGTTGGTGCGCCACCCTCCAAGCTGCGACAGCGCGTTTGGTCCAGCTAAGGCTAGGGCCTGACTGATGATTGCAGCTAGGGCTAAATTCCAAATCCAGTACGGGGCCGGGAAGGAGGCCATGATGAGACCCATCGCGGCATATAAAAACGCTGTCGCCACCACCCACCCCCAGGGAATCGGTTCTGCCATGACCTGTCTCAGGGGAGATCGCTGTCGGCGAGGTCTTTGGGATTCAGGGGGACGGGAAGAAGGAGTCATTATCCAGCTTGGTGAGAATGCTAACGAGTATACCTGGTGTGTGGTTTACCCTAGGGAGACCGTGGCCATGGCAGCGCAATGATCAGGGTGAAGATTTGGTTTGGGGTGCTGTCGTAATGACCAGGCAAAGCGGAGTGTTAAAGCGTGGGGTGAAATCGTGTTTGATCGCAACCGGTTGGTCTTGGCGCTGAAGCAGCGGTTTGTTTGGATAATGTTGCTGGTATTGGCAGTCATGATGGTGATAGGGGCGTCAGCATTCCTGCCCATGATGACTTCCGATGCGACGGTTACCGGACAAATCTCGCCCGAAATGCTGCTGACCCAGATGGAAGCTACCCGACGAGAAGCAGGAAAAGCCCCCCTTATTTTAGATGTCAGGTCTGTGGCTGAATACAACCATAGCCACATTCCTGGTGCCCTGAATATGCCGCACCGCGATCTGCCCCACCGATTAGGTGAGCTGGCTGCTTTTAAGACGCGACCGATCGTGCTGTACTGCGAAGCTGGGGTGCGGGCGAGGATTGCCGAAACCGCATTGGTGGAGGCTGGTTTTCAGCAGGTCATCCATTTGACAGGGGATATGCAAGCGTGGAGACGCAAAGCGTTTCCGGTAGAATCGCGCTCTATTTTTCCCTGAACTGGCCTTAAGCTGGAAAAACGACTGCGGTAGCGGCTTCTATTTCCTATACCCGTGCCCGAGCACCTATGCCCTCTATTCCCCTCAATGCACTCTTACAAGGTCTACTGGGCGCATCCAGTTTGTTGATTGGCGCTTTACTCGGGATTTGTTGGCAGCCCGGACGGGTCTTTTCAGCGGCAATTATGGCCTTTGGGAGTGGGACTCTGCTGGCGGCGATCGCCTTTGACATTACCCAACCCGTTTTTGAAGCTGCCGGCTTTGCCCCAATTCTGGTGGGGTTTACCCTGGGGGGCACCCTGTTTACGGTGATCATCAACTACGTGGATGATCGGGGCGGGTTTATTCGTCACCCGTCTTCTTCGCGGCGCTTTTTGTACCATCACCGCCAAGAAGAAACCTCAGAAATCCTGGATCGCATCACCACGTGGAGATGCTGCACACCCTCTCTCCCTCGGAGGTGCAAGCCATGATTCCCTTGCTGAAGGCCATTACGGTCGAGCCAGGAGCGGTGCTCTGCCGAGAAGGGGAGCCTGGGGACGCCATGTTCATGATTGTGACTGGAGAAGCGGAGATCTATAAGGGGAAGCAGCTCATGGCCCTGTTGGGTCCGGGGGAGATGTTTGGGGAAATGGCGCTCTTAACCGGTGAGGAGCGATCAGCCAGCGTCATTGCCCGCTCCCCGATGGAATTGTACGAGCTGGATAAGGTTGACTTTGACGGTATGTTGAACCACGCTCCTCACTTAGCCAGTGGGTTGAGTCGGATTTTGGCGCGGCGGCTGCGGGAAACCACCCAGTCCCATATGCAATCGCCCGATCAAACCGATGATCAATGGCGGCAACGGGTCTTAGATAGCGTGGAGGTCGATTTTCCCCTATCGGAACAGCAGATTCAACAACTGGCCAAAAGCTCAGCCCCGATCGCCATTCTGGTCGGCACCCTGATCGACAACATTCCCGAGTCCCTGGTGATCGGATTTAACGCCGGGGGGTTAGGGCACCTGAGCGGTTCCTTCCTGATGGCCGTCTTTATTTCCAATATTCCTGAGGCCCTATCCAGTTCAGTGGGTATGAAACAAGCGGGTACCTCTGCCCAGCGAATTCTGGCGTTGTGGGGCGGAGCCGTCATTCTCAGTGGCTTGGCGGCGATGGTGGGCAGCTTATTGGCCGATTACGCCAATGTTTGGGTCCTGGGGACGGCTCAAGCCTTGGCGGGGGGCGCTATTTTGTCAATGCTGTCGAGCACGATGATGCCGGAAGCCTATGAGCTGGGGGGCAGCTCGGTGACGTTTTCAACCATTGCTGGCTTTTTGGTGGGATTTTGGGTGGTGACGCTTTCTTTGGGGTAGAGATGCCGCCAATCAGAGGGTTGGGTGCAGACATTAAGCGGACGGTGATGCGACTAGGGCAAATTCCTGGAGGGCAGGCAGGAAATTCTGGTTTTCGTGACCCGGTCGGCTCAGCTTGAGCAATACGAATCGCTGTAAAGGGGTGAGCTGCTGCCACTGTTGATCACTCAAGGCAATCTGTAGGGTTTGGGCTTGGGCCTGAACGGTGTCAGGTAGCTGCTTACCCTGCCAAGGGGGACTGGGATCAATGGGGAGGAGAGCAGCAGGCTGACCCGTGTAGTGACTGACCTGGGCCTGGACATGGGAGCGGTAGGCTTCAATCGTCGGAGCCGTGTCGCAGGGTAAGGTAACTAAGGCTTGGCGCTCGGATTGGCTGAATTGATTCCAGTGACTGAGCTTAAGCTTGACCCCACAGGTATCGAGCTTGAACCGCACCTGCATGGGAATACACCGCAGCCCCGCCACAAAGTCAGTTTCAAATTGGAAAAATTGGGGATCATCCATGGCTAATGAGGCGCGATCGCAGTAATTTAACAATCCATTATCAGCCAACATTAGGGAGACCTCGCCGCTTGGGTGGGCCTCCCTAATCCATGGGCGACCTTAGGTCAATTAACGAACAAACTGGGGCATGACTTCGGCGGCAGTATACAAGCCATGCAAGCCCCGCTGATGGAGGCGCACCCCGGCCTTCAGATAGCCAAAGGCGGGTCCGCAGACATTGGCGGCCATGCTGGTCTCATCCCCCAGGGTAAAGGTATGGGTCGAGATCCGACCGTCAAAGGTGCGGCCTGTGACCTGAACGTTTGTACTTAGGGGCTTTTTGGGGTTGCGGGTATCGACAACACCGCCCACGCTGACCCGATCGCGATCGCAAATCCCGGCCCACTCCAACATCAGATCGTCAGCATGTTCCATGTTTTCTAGGGTCAAGATCCCCTGGGTTTGATCCAGGAGGGCTGTCACCTCTGCATCGGTCATGCCCTGGGCCTGATCCACGTTGTACCCCGGCAAATGGGCAATATCTTCCCGGATGGTGGCCCGGTAGGCCTCCCAGTTGGCAATCCCGACCCCAAAGGTGATTTTGACGCTGTGAATCTCTTGATAGCTTTGGGCGGCGATCGTGGCTGCTGCGGTCAACAACCCCGGCGTGGCCCCACAACCGGTCATGTAAGTAATACCCGCTACGGCTAACTCATCCCGAAGCGACCAAATTTGCTCCATGGCGCTGGTGCGCTTCAGGGCATCGACCAGCACCCCTTGCCAGCCCGCTTCGATAAATTGACGGGCCACTGAGGCCATGAAGGTATTGGGAAGATTGGGCAACGCCAAGAAATAGCCCTGCACATTTTGGGTGTGTTGAATTAACTCCAGAATGCTGGCTTGGCTCAGCTGACCGTCGGGTTCTAGATATCCCACCGAGCCTTGCTTCTGATAGGCGTCGATACAGGCCGATGCATTTAGTCCGGCGGGTCGATAAACGTAGCCTTGCTTATCCGCTGCTGCCACCAAACGCATGTCCGATTTGGGTGCTAGCACGCGGGCGGCAGCTTGACCTAGCCCCCCAAACCCTAAGACACCGACCGCGATCGCTGCCGCTTGATTGCCCTGCTGTGAATCCATAGTCCGTTCTCGATACATGTCTTTAGGCTCACATTATCCAGCGAATTTGTCGTACTCCGACTATGGGAGCAGGACCTGATCATTCACTGCGACAATACCGCGACAACGACGTCCAGAAGCCTGGGCAGCAAGAGCGCTACGGGAGCTAGGGAGGATAGCGCTGAACTTTAGAGCGTCAGTCTTTAGAGCGCTAGTTATGAATCTCGTTTGCTGAATGCGCGGGACGGCCTTTGTTCTCTCAGATCTAGTTGAGATGGTTAAGAAAAACAAATTTATTGGCTGCCCGTTGCTAGGAATCAAGGCATTCCGGCTGATCTAGGCCAACCCTACAACTTGACGCACTCTAGCAGATTGCGCGAAACTTACAAATATCGGATCGCTTGCTCACGCCATCAATAAGATCCATTGAGTTTTAGTCTCAAATTATCAACGTATCTGAGATATTACTTAGTAGGATTAGATAAAGTTAATTTGCGTTGACTTGATTACGGTTCTACTAGGTCTCGATTAGCTTGGTCTGCCCATTACGATTTGAAGCCCTATGGAAACCCTCGAATTCATCATCCATGCCGATGGTCGTGTCCAAGAGGTGGTGACGGGCATTGTTGGCAAGTCTTGCGAGGAAGTGACGGCTGCCATCGAGGCTCAACTGGGTGATGTTCTGAGACGCGAGTCGACAGCTGAGTATTATCAGCAGCCAGCTCAGCAGCCAGCTCAACAGTCGGTCGAGCAGGGCAATGAAACCCTGACCTCGGCTCAGACTTACAGCAACTGGGTTTGATTTAACTGATTTAACGTTCCTTAAAGCGCGATTTACCATGTCACACTTTAGCCAGATTCGTACTAAGATCCGCGACCTGACTGCTTTACAGACTGCGTTGTCTGACCTCGGCACCGACTGGAAAACTGGTCCTAGCCCTGTGCGCGGGTATCAGGGGAATACAGAAACGGCAGCGGTCGTGGTTGAGCAATCCAATGGCTATGACATTGGCTTTAAGCTCAACCCCCAGACCCAAGAGTATGAGTTAGTGGCTGATTTACAGTACTGGCAGCAGCCCCTATCGGTGGATGGTTTTTTGAATCAAGTGAGTCAACGCTATGCCCTCCATACTGTGATGGCTGCGACCAGCCAGCAGGGCTTTCAGGTGGCTGAGCAACAGACCACTGCCGACGGCGCTATTCGCCTCGTGGTCCAGCGTTGGAGCGCTTAGGGATCCGAAATGAGGGATCCGAAATCAAAAAATATACCAGGCACAAAAGTTTCTGGGGTAAGGGCGCACTAGCGGAGCCATGCCTTAAGGCTATGGCGTTGCGCCCTGGTAAAGCGGTAAGCTATTGACCCGCTTGTCCCTTAAGTCAATGATTGGGAGCGGTGCGTGCTTAATTTGCCAAATCAGCCTTCGGGTTTGCCGGATGCTTCAGACCTATCAACATCGCTCCCCTCTGGTTTAGAGCCTGAACTGGGTGGGCATTTGCGTGATGCGCCTAATCGAAGTGGTTTAGAGCCGGAACTGGGAGGGGCGGTTCGCCAGCAGGGGGTTTATGTTGATGAACGCACCTGCATTGGCTGTACCCACTGTGCCCACGTGGCCCGCAATACGTTTTACATCGAGCCTGACCATGGGCGTGCTCGCGCCATTCGTCAAGACGGTGATCCCGATGATCTGGTTCAGGAAGCCATTGATACCTGTCCGGTTGATTGCATTCACTGGGTGGACTATACCGAGCTGCGCCAGCTAGAAGCAGTGCGGAAGTATCAGGTGATTCCAGTGGCTGGGTTTCCAGTGGACAAGGCGATGTCGATGCCGCGACGGCGACGGCGACGCCAGCCCCCATCCCTGGAAGGGTGAGTTGATTAATACCGCTTCTCTAGCTTGCAGATTCTCTAGGTCATGTATCCTAAGGTGACTCTGGATTTGTAGTGATTTCTACGGTGCCATCGCTATAAAACGTGACCCATATCGTCTCAGACAGGTCAGCGATCGCCGTACCGATTTCCGGTAACCCAGTCTGGTCTTGATAGGCTGCGGCGCGATCATCTACAGGGGTGATAGCGGTGATCTCACCCTCAGGCGTCAGCGTGATCTGATAAATCAAGACGCTTGTAAACCCTTCTGGAGGCTGCCAGGAGCGAGGTAGCGTTAAGCCATCATCGGCAAACGGAACGGCGGCTCCTAGCGCCGGTGCTGCGCTGGCCGCGTCGGCAGCATCGGCTTCAGCCCGCTCAGCCTGGGGTGATCGGGCTGCTCTTGGGCTGGAACTTCGTTCTGGTTCAGGGGCGGCTTCTAACGCTGGCGTTGTAGCTGGTGTAGGTGGTGCAACTGGTGGCGGTGTCGGGTCTGGCGCTGGTGAGGTGGCGGTTTTGGGACGAGACTGAGCCGAGGGTGACCCTTGGGAACGGGCAGGGTCTGCCGCTGACCCGTTGGCGGCATCCTCCTGACCCTGGGGTTGAGCACCTGTCGCGGCTTCTGCCCCAGAGTCAGCAAGGGATGGTTCCTCTAGCCCCTCAGGGGCTTCTAAAAATTCTGTGGTGGCATCGCCAATGGGTGCTGGACGGTTGGTGGATGGGTCGCGATCGGGTTGACTGAGATAGGGCCAGACCGCCACGGTCCCCACCGCTACGACAAAGACAGCCGCCAAACTGCTCCATTGCCGCCATTGCCGCCATTGCTGCTGCGGTTTGCCCAGGGGGACAGGCAGGGATCGGACCTGGCCCTCCATTTGATCGAACAGATCGACCCAATCGGCGAGTTCCAAGTCGCTGAGGGTGAGGCGAGTAATCGCGGGGACGCTGTGGAGGGGGCCGAGGATTAGCTGGTGCTGGGTTGCCCCCGCTGGCTGTAAGGTAATGCCGGATACGGTGACGGGATGGGTGTGGTGCTTCAAAATCCCGTGGCTGTAATCTTGCAGGACGGCTTGTAAGGCGATGAGTTCAGCTGGGTTGCCGCTAATGTCTAGGGGGCTCGGGTAACTGCTGGGGGTGACGGTGAGCTGGAAGCGCAGCGGCTGAATGATGGGTAAGGCCGACCACTGGGAAATCGCCAGCGATCGCCCAGTCACGGCTAAGACTGTAGTGGGGGTTTCGTAACGGAGAGAGGTCAGCTCAAGGGTTGCCATCGGGACCTCGATCGGACCGTTCCAGTAGGGCCACCCACAGGTGGCGAGACCCTCGGCTTTGGCTGTAAAAGATCAAATCCACGAGTAATTTCAGCGCTAACCGAGTCAAATCATCCATGGCGAGGCTGGGCTCTTCTACCATGCGCTCCTGATATAAGTTGCTAAAGCGATCCAGGTAGTCTCCCAAGAGAGCCGCACGGTGCGGGGGCTTGCCTTGGGCGGTGAGATCCTCTAGGTGGCTGACCGCCTGCCGAATCGTGGACTGGTGTTGACGGGCCAGATGGGCACTGACTAGCACTAGGGCTTTGGCTTCATCGACATCGAGCTTTTTGCGGCCCTGGCCTTGCCGCAGCGGACTGGCTTGCCGTAAGCGCCATAGGCTGACGCGATCGCCCATCAAAGCCGCTAGGTTGAGCTGCTGGGCGGCGTCCAACATGGCCTCGGAGCCCAGGTCAACCAATGCCTCTAAGGCCAGCAGCACGAGGTCAAGCTGAGCCTTGATATCACTCAGTTGCTGGGGCTCGGGTAACGGGTTGATTGCCGGTAGGGATGGGGGCGGCAGTGACTCCACAGCGGTGCAGCAACTCTAAATTACGACTTCACCCAAAATCATCGGCGGTCGTTACTGATTTTGCAACGGCTTAGGTAAAGCCTAACCCCTAGCCCTGCAAGGGAAAACCAGTCAGGGCAAGGAATTAGGGGGTATCACAATACATCTGAACTGCCCCTGATTGGGGTTAATTCCCTGGAGTTTTAAGCCAAATTTAAGCCAGTCTCGGTCATTTTCCCTTGCTCTGGAGTTCCCGCCACGCCTGACGGTGGACCGATTCAGAGATCCATTTTTGGTAGGTTTTGAGGTGCATATCTGGACTATGGCCCATCCATGCTGCCGCGATCGCCACCTTCACCCCAGCAGCATGGCACCGGATAGCGTAGGCATGTCTCAGGGCGTAAGGGGTGCCGGGTAAACGCCGCTCTCGCCAGTTGGCTGCGGTCTTGGCTCCATACTCTTCATTTGCCCGTACCGTCAATTTGGGGCGGGTTAAGGTACCTATCAGCCACAGCTCTACCCAGTGGGCGGGGTGGGGGTAGGCGATGTGGTGCCCGGTTTTGGTGTCGTCTGGGATGATCGCCACGGTCACGCCATCCCGCGCCTCTAGGGTGCAGAGAAACGCCTCATGGTTCCTCAGTCCGTAGGTGGCCATCAGGGCGAAATGGTACGCCACTGGAGGTTATCAATGGATGCGATCGCGCTTCTATCCCGGCATCGCTGGGGATGGTTCTAGGCGCAACGGCACTGGGGTTATAGCCGGTGCGATAAGGGGAGAGGTCCACCTGCACTCCCGCGAAATCGGCCAGCCGTTGTAACTGGCGACATGTGCGATCGCGCATGGCTGATTTTTCCTCAGGGATAGCCAGGGCAACGGTAATCAGTGCCTCAGAGGTGAGGGGGGCGATCGAGGGGGCAGTTTGTTGAGGCCGAAATAGAGCCAGCGTTTTTTGCCAATTGAATTCCTTATCGTCGGGTAAATCGTCCCAGACATGCAGTCGTAGCGCCTCTATCCATTCACCGGCTGTTTTGGCGGGCTCATCATCGGCATTTAGGGCGGTCCATTCGCCCCAGTCAAAGCGATCACGGTCCAACTGATCAGATACCAAGATGGCCATGGACTTAGCCCGTCGCAGGCCCATCCGGGATGCCCCCAGGTGCAGGGCGATGCGTTGCTGGTGGGGTTTGCGCTTGGTGCTGTTGGGTTTGGGGGGCAGGGTGGCCACCAGGTAGAGACGGCTCCCCCGCGCCTGCACCGCTACCCGGTGGCCATCAGCCTTTAGGGCACGATTGAGCGATCGGATCTCAGCCGCAATATCAATCTGTGCCATGACCCTAGCCGCGTCGGGATGCTAAGAACGCGCTGCAATTCTCCACGTGATACTGATAGGTGGGGCGTTTGGCGTTACGGGATGAGATGTCCCGCCAGTGTTTACCCTCAGTTAAATCCCCTGCCAATCGCAGATCGTGGAGGGGATCGGGGGTGTCGAGGTCGAGGTGTTTGGCGGCATCACTGGCCCGATACCATTGCCGTTGGGGCTGGGCTGAGGAGGAGACGCGGAAGCTAGCTTGGGGACTGGTTTCTGTGAAGCTGGGCTCCGGGGGGGAGATTGAACTGGAGCCTGACCTAGCCGAGCGGCGCGATCGCGCCCAGGGGGGGACGGTGCGCTCGCGGATTCGCCCGCCGGAGCATCAACAGTGAGCTTCGGGGAGATGGATTTCTGAACTATGGACTTACGAGGGATGGACGGTTGAGCTATCGGTTGGACTGTGGACCGATGAGCCACAGATCGATGAGCCGTGGACCGATGCTCAACAGGCGGAGGTTCCCCAGCAGTCTCCCAAAAGTCTTCCGACTCCTCCGTATCCCAAATATCTTCAAAAACCTCTTCCGCACTCGATTCCCCGGCCTCGGCTTCCCAAGCCTCCTCCTCCGGCTCATCTGACTCAAACCCCTCCTCATCCAAAATAGAAAGGGCAGCGGGGGAAACGGGCAAAGCAGCGATCGCAGGCTGGGGTCGGGGCAACGCCGCCGCAGACTGAAGCTTGAGGCCACTCTGGGTCAGACACCCATAGGCGGTCTCTGGGGCAAGGCTGCGCCCTAGGGCTGGCAACGGCGACGGAGCCTTGCCGGATTCTGAGCTGAGCTCCAGGGCCAAATCCAGGATTGGCTTTAGCCTGGGCTCTGGATTGGGCCTTGAGCTTAACTCTGACGCCACTGCTGCCTTTGGCCCAGTTTCGCCGGAACCATGGAGGCGATCGAGGGGCAGGGTTGTCACGCCC
>JAAUQE010000061.1 GCA_012032425.1 Leptolyngbya sp. RL_3_1
AGGGACGCTGAGTCGGCACCTGGTAGGCCACCCGTAAGCCCTGGTCCTGGGCCTCTGCCGCCATCAGCAAATAGCTCATCCTCGACGATCGCATCAATCCTGCCGTCGTAGAGGGCCTGTAGCATTTGCGCTAAAACCTGATCCTGCTCGGCAAAGGAAACCACCTCAATATCGGGGGGAAACATCTCTAGAAGCAGGTGGGTGGTACTGCCTTGGAGCATGCCGACGCGTTGACCTCTGAGATCGCGCTTGGTCTCAATGGCACTTTCTTCTTTGACCAACACTGCGGTGTCGAAGCGTCCGTAGGGTCGGGTAAAGTCAGCCCAAGCCCGACGCTCTTGGGTGATGACTTGGTTAAACCAAATCACGTCGTACTCGCCCTTACTGAGTTCCGTATAAAAGTCTTGCAGGGGCACAGGAGACCAAACCGGCTCTAGCCCCATCCGCTCACAGACGGCTCTAGCCACCGCTGGCTCGTATCCCAATCGCTGTCCCTCGTCCATAAAGCTCATGGGACGAGCCGCGATATTGCTGGTGACAATCGAAAGTTGCCCAGGCTTGACTGTGATCAAATCCACGTTGGTTTGCACACCTAGAGTCTGCTGCACAGATTTTCTCCCCTGGTCCCCCGGCGCGTCGCCAGTTGGCCCTGATTGTTTTGCCTATACGCTAACAACCCGGCAGGACATCCGAGAAGATGACCCTGACCCTACACGTCAACTGGGGCTTAGCCCAATTGGGGTAGGTAAGGGTTAATAGTTTACCGGTTCCTGAATCATTCCGATCTGGATTAGCGATGCCTTAGACTACCCAAGTTTGGACAAACAGCAGCACCGGCTATCAGTAAACATGAATCGTAATCCTAGCTTGGCGTCAATCCGGCCCCCTTGACATCAGCAAGGTCACGGAATCCTAGAGTTGAGGGGTGCGGGTGTGCCAAGGGGTGGCTTGTTCGTAGGCATAGGCCACTTCTAGCAGGGTCTGCTCTTGGAGCACATTGCCAATGAGTTGCAAGCCAATCGGCAGCCCGTTTTGATCAAACCCGCAGGGCAGACTCAGGCTGGGTAGCCCTGCCAAATTAACCGGAATGGTCATCAAGTCCGAGAGATACATACTGAGGGGATCGTTGACCTTTTCACCGGCTTTAAAGGCTGTGGTGGGGGTGGTGGGGCAGAGGAGCACATCGACAGACTCAAAGGCTTTCTCAAAGTCCTGTTTGATTAGGGTGCGGACCTTCTGGGCCTTGAGGTAATAGGCATCGTAGTACCCCGCTGAGAGGGCGTAGGTGCCAATCATGATCCGGCGCTTCACCTCGGCTCCAAACCCGGTGGCGCGGGTTTGGGTATACATCTCCATAAGGCTGTCGTCACTGGCCCGCAACCCGTATTTGACCCCGTCGTAGCGGGCCAGGTTAGAGGAGGCTTCTGAGGGCGCAATGATGTAGTAGGTGGGCACGCCGTAGCGAAACTGTGGGCAGGACAGGGTCTGCACCTCGGCCCCGAGGCGCTCAAACTGGGCGATCGCCGCTTTAACCGCTTCATCCACCACCGGGTCTAAGCCCTCGCCAAAGGTTTCGGTGATGATGCCAATCTTGCGACCCTTGCAGTCGAGACTGGGTTTGAGGGTGCTGGCGTAGTCAGGGATCTCGATATTGAGGCTGGTGGAATCTTTGGGGTCATGGCCGGCGATCGCCCCCAAGACAATCGCTGCATCCTCCACCGTGCGGGTCAAGGGGCCAATTTGATCTAGGGAAGAGGCGTAGGCCACCAAACCGTAGCGAGAGACCAGCCCGTAGGTGGGCTTCAGGCCCACAACCCCACAGAAGGCTGCCGGTTGACGAATCGAGCCGCCCGTATCAGACCCGAGGGCGATCGGGCATTCATCCGCTGCCACCGCTGCGGCAGATCCCCCCGAGGACCCCCCCCGGTACCCGTGCCATATCCCAAGGGTTGGCCGTGACTTGGTAAGCCGAGTTCTCGGTAGAGCTGCCCATGGCAAACTCATCCATGTTGGTCTTGCCGAGGCAAATGGTGCCCGCTATCGCGAGGCGATCGGTAACCGTAGATTCGTAGGGGGGGAATAAACCCGGCCAGCACCTTCGAGGCGCAGGTGGTTTGAATACCCTGGGTGCAAAGATTGTCCTTGAGCCCAATGGGAATGCCTGCCAACGGACCAATATCCTCCCCAGCGGCAATTTGCTGATCCACCCGTTGGGCTTGGGCTAGCGCCTGATCCGCCGTGATTGTCAAAAAGCTGTGGAGTTGGGGTTCAAAGCGCTCCACTTGAGCCAGATAGCCCTGGGCAATCTCAACGGCAGAGCGTTCTTTTTGGGTGAGTTGACGGTGTAACTCGCGGATCAACGACATGGAACAGCCTCAGCAAACAAGTGGGATGGGGGCGCAAGTCATAGGCACAAGATATCAGTATAGGAAGCGCAGGGAATTTATCGTGTCTCTTGCGGCGGCTTTTCCCCAGATGCTCAGCTCCAGAGGTTCAGCCCAGGCATTCAGCAATCGCGATAGCGGCCACCACACCGTTGGGCCGACAGATCCAGCCATGCATAGCAGTCGCCAGTCCGGTTAGGGCAGGCCTGCAATCCCTTTTGCGTAGGATCGCGAATTAAATAACACGGACAATTGAGTCGGGACACGGCACTGCCGTGTCCCGACGGAATGAGGGCTAAATAAAATGACCAAGTTGTTAACCACCGAGGCCCTCACCCCCAGCCCCTCTCTCAATAAACAGCGGATCATCATGTTGCAATTGGGATAAGTTACCCCATAATTTCAAGTGGAGTTTGCTATACGCTTGGCGACCCCTGTTGACAGGGCTGAAGAGGTAGTTTTATGGGCTGGTTTTGGCGTTCTACCACTGTCGTGTTGAATATCACTGGGGTGATGGTGTTGGGCATGGCCACGGCATCCCCTGCCTTGACGCCCCCACCCCCAAGCCCATCCCTTGCTTGCAGCGGTCGAAAATGCCGAGGATTTGGCTCAATTAGAGGCTTTGCAACAACGGGTGCAGCAACAACTGCGGCAGCAATCGTCTTTGCAATCGACGCGGGATATCGGGGCGCTAGAGCCTTACTTTGCCCTGGCGCAAGTGGCCTATGCCGTTGACCGGCGGCTGGTCCTAGAGGGGACGGCGGAAGGACATTACGATCGCGCCCTAGATTTAGCCCAGGAAGCGATTCGGGCGCGAGACCGGGCTGACGAGCCAGTCACCCTGGATGCTCTAGAGGCGCAAGAGGTCCTATGGGGCGAGGCGATCGCCCTCCTGCAAGCCATTCCAGAACAGTCCTTGCTTTGGGAGCAGGCCCAGGCCAAATCCGCCGACTATCGCCAAATCGCGCAGCTTGTGAGCGTCGATGTGGATGCACGCCAATCGTTGGTTTGGCTGACCATGCGAGCGGCCGGACCCGCCGAAGCGATCCGGATTTCAGTGTGTCACCTGTCTGGGGAATGCCGTCACTTCCAAGGGGATATCCCCCCAGCGAGTCCGGCCAGCTTGATCAAGCTGCCCATGGCCGTGGCCCTGATGCATAAGGTGACCACTGAAAATATTGATCTGGATGAGGACGTTTACGTCGATCCCCACAACTGGACGGAAAATGCTAGCGGGGCCAAGATCTTTGTGGATCGCACTTATCCCTTGCGGGAGGTGATGGTGCGGATGATCAAGGAGAGCAACAATATCGCTACCAATCAACTGGTGGACTACATGGCTGGGACTATATCAACACCACCCTGGCGGAATTAGGCTATCCCGGTACCACGGTGAATACCAAGTTGGTGGGCGATCGCACCTTTCCCACCTCTAATCGCGGTTCGGCCCCCAACACCATGACCGCCAACGAAGTCACCGAAATGATGCGGCAGATTTATACCTTTACCCATGCCGGGGATGAAGAGATTTTAGACGCCCTGGTGGGCCAATATGACTGGGACTTTGGCTATCGGGCCGTTAAGCAGCTCAAGAGTGAGCGGGTGGCTTGGATCGGTGAAAAAACCGGCCAAAACTCCAAGGTGATTGGCAGTAGCGTCGCGGTCAAAATTGATGATCAGCGCTACGTGATGACGGTCACCATTGACCACAGCGCCAATCAACAGCGGCTACGTCAGGTGATTCAAGGGGTGATTCGATACATTTTGGATGACGGCCACTTTACGGCACCTCAATGGCAAGACGAGGAGCAAAAACCCTATGAGTTCACCACCTCAAGAAGCCCCGCCTAACTCGGCGGCTTAAATAGCCTTAGCCTTGAAAAAGGGGCTTAAGCCCCTTGCCTTGGGTTTGTAATGGCTGGGTTAATTCCGCCCTTAATTACTGGGGCGCGTCCTTCGCAGCCCCTAACTAGCAGCCCCTAGTGCCAAGGCGATCGCGTCCATGACCCGCCCCACGGGCACGACCTCTAAAACGCTATCGGTCCCCCCCTGACCTTTGGGGACGATCGCCCGCTTGAACCCCAGCTTGGCCGCTTCCTTGAGGCGTAGATCTAGCTGCGAAATCGGTCGGACCTGCCCCCCGAGCCCCACCTCTCCAATCAGGGCGGTGTAAGGGTCCACAGTGCGATCGCGAAAGCTGGCGGCCACGGCAATGGCAATGCCGAGATCAGCAGCGGGCTCCCCCACATTCAGCCCCCCTGAGGAAGCTACATAGGCATCTAGCTTTGAGAGGGGAATGCCGACCCGTTTTTCTAATACCGCCAAAATTTGCAGCAAGCGGTTGTATTCAATGCCCGTAGCGGTGCGGCGGGGAGAACTGTAGCTGGTGGGGCTGACCAGGGCCTGAAGCTCCACCACCAGGGGCCGGGTGCCCTCACAGGCGACGATAGTGGCAATCCCCGGCACCGCCTCATCCCGGTTGCCCAAAAACAGCTCGGAGGGGTTGCTGACCTCCTGCAAACCCCGATCCACCATCTCAAACACCCCCAGCTCATGGGTGGCCCCAAACCGGTTTTTGACTGAACGCAACAGGCGATGGCTGGCAAAGCGATCGCCCTCAAAGTACAGCACCGTATCCACCAGGTGCTCTAAGACTTTGGGACCGGCGATCGCCCCCTCCTTGGTGACATGGCCGACGATAAACAGGGTGATGTCTTCTCGCTTAGCCAACTGCATCAGCGCCGAGGTGCATTCCCGCACCTGAGACACCGAGCCTGGGGCGGAGGTCAGGGCGTTGTAATACAGGGCTTGGATGCTATCAATCACCGCGACGGGGGGGTGCAGGGCCTCTAGCTCCATCAAAATGGTTTCTAGATCAATTTCTGGCAATAAATAGAGCCCTGGGTGCTGGGGATTGCTGGCCTCTGGATCAGCACCCTTGTCTGCCGGCTCTCGACCAATCCCGAGGCGCTGCGATCGCAGCTTCACCTGTTGGCCAGACTCTTCGGCACAGACATAGAGCACGGGGATTTGGGCAGATAAATGATTAGCTACTTGAAGCAGCAGTGTGGATTTACCAATGCCGGGATCGCCCCCCACCAGCACCAACGATCCCGGCACGATACCGCCACCCAAGACCCGATCCAGCTCCCCATACCCAGAGGGACTCCGGGGTTGAGGGCGATCTTCAATCTGAGCCAAGGTTAGGGCAAGACGGGGACCTTGGTCCTTTTGATTGCGCCGTTCTTTGGGGGAGCGCGATCGCCCTGCCACCACCCCAACTCGGCTATTGCCCGCCTCCCCCACTGGGGGGGCTTGTTCAATCAGGGTGTTCCAACTGCCGCAAACGGGACAGCGACCGAAATACTGGGGCGACTCGGCTCCACACCCATTGCACACAAAAATCGAACGAGACTTTGCCATGGAATGCCCAAAAATCGGTTCATGTCAGCCGCCGCCGAACAAAGTAACCGGGTGACAGCCGCTGTGCTGCCCAGCGCAAACCTACATCGAAACCCTGGACACGCAATACTTCTTAACCTCTTGCCCCAATTTTCGCCAAATCTCACCCATCAGGAGAAAGCTAGGGTGCCATTGGGAATATATGTCTATCAAGCTGCATACAATAACGTACGATTTTAATATCAAAAGCTAAAAGTTAACGGTGAGAGATTAATATTTATCTTCAACGACTATTTAGTTTGCGAGCCCGAGTTCAGTAGGAGCGGCAAGACCCTTGGATAGCACCAAAGAAAAGATTCTGGTTGTAGATGATGAAGCCAGCATTCGACGCATTCTCGAAACCCGCTTGTCGATGATTGGCTACGATGTGGTCACCGCCGCCGATGGAGAAGAAGCCCTAGAAACCTTTCGCACCTCCCATCCTGATCTCGTCGTTCTGGATGTGATGATGCCCAAACTAGACGGCTACGGGGTGTGTCAAGAGCTGCGCAAAGAATCTGATATTCCCATCATCATGCTGACGGCGCTAGGGGATGTGGCCGATCGCATCACCGGGTTAGAGCTGGGCGCTGACGATTATGTGGTGAAACCCTTTTCTCCCAAGGAGTTAGAGGCCCGGATTCGCTCTGTGCTCAGGCGGGTCGAGAAAGGCAACGCCACCGGCATCCCCAGCTCCGGGGTGATCACCATCAACAATATTCGCATCGACACCAACAAGCGCCAAGTCTATAAGGGCAACGAACGCATCCGGCTGACCGGGATGGAATTCAGCCTGCTAGAACTGGTGGTGAGTCGGTCAGGTGAGCCGTTTTCCCGCGCTGAAATCCTGCAAGAGGTCTGGGGCTATACCCCCGAGCGCCATGTGGACACGCGGGTGGTGGATGTCCATATTTCCCGGCTACGGGCCAAGCTAGAGGACGACCCCAGTAACCCTGAACTGATTCTCACCGCTAGGGGGACCGGTTACCTGTTCCAGCGGATTGTGGAACCAGGGGAAGAGTAGTCTGCTAAAATTTTTGAAGTTTTTACAGAATTCAGTCTATGGTAGCGACTCGGGCACGAATCGCCGTTGATGCGATGGGCGGCGATCATGCGCCTGCCGAGATTGTAGCTGGTGCCGTCAGGGCGAAAGCGGAGCTGGATGTCGATATCCTGTTGGTGGGTGATCCAGACCAGATCCGGGCCTCTACATCTAACGTCGATGGGTTAAAAGATCTAGAGATTGTCCCGGCGGAAGGCACGATCGAGATGCATGAGGAGCCCCTCAGTGCATTGCGCCGCAAACCCAAAGCCTCCATCAATGTCTCGATGGATATGGTGAAAAAGCAGCGGGCCGACGCGGTGGTTTCTGCGGGGCATTCTGGGGCAGCGATGGCCGCTGCCCTGCTGCGGTTAGGACGCCTCAAGGGGATTGATCGTCCCGCCATTGGCGCGGTTTTCCCACGGTAATTGCGGGTAAGTCCGTATTGATTTTGGACGTGGGCGCTAACGTGGACTGCCGTCCGAAGTTCTTAGAGCAATTTGCGGTGATGGGAACAATTTACTCTCGCTATGTGCTGGGGGTAGACGATCCTAAAGTGGGCTTACTCAACATTGGTGAGGAGCCCAGCAAGGGCAATGACCTGTCGGTGGCGGCCCATCAACTGCTGACCGACAATGCGGTGGTGCCCTTTGTGGGCAATGCCGAAGGTCGGGATGTCCTGTCTGGCCAGTTCGATGTGATTGTTTGTGACGGCTTTGTGGGCAATGTGCTCCTGAAGTTTGCCGAAGCCGTGGGTGAGGCGGTGCTGCAAATCCTGCGGGAAGAGCTGCCTCAGGGGGTGCGCGGCAAAGTGGGCACCCTGGTGCTGAAAAATAATTTGCGCCGGGTGAAGCAGCGGGTTGACCATGCTGAGCACGGCGGGGCGTTACTGTTAGGGGTGGCGGGGATTGCTGTCATTAGCCACGGCAGTTCCCAGGCCCCTTCAGTGTTTAATGCGATTCGACTGGCGAAAGAAGCTGTGGACCACCAGGTACTGGAGCGGATTCGCGCCCAGTATCAGCGAGTGGCAATGCCCACAGTGGATGGAAAGTAATGGTGCAGCAGAGACAAGCCGGTATTGCTCTCGTGGGGAGTGGGTCTGCCCGACCAACCGTCGCCCTCACCAATGAGGAATTAAGCCAGGTTGTTGACACCTCTGATGAATGGATTCGGACTCGCACCGGGATTCAACAGCGATGTTTGCTCCCAGCGGGGGGCTCCCTCGCTGAGTTGGCCGCGACTGCGGGTCGAGCCGCTTTAGAAATGGCCGCAGTCGAGGCCACAACGGTGGATCTGATTATTCTGGCCACCTCAACGCCGGATGACTTATTTGGCAGCGCCGCCCAGGTGCAGGCGCAGTTGGGGGCAACCCGAGCGGTGGCCTTTGACTTAACCGCCGCCTGTTCTGGGTTTGTGTTTGCCCTGGTGACCGCAGCGCAGTTTATGCGCAACGGGGTTTATAAGACGGTCTTGGTGATTGGCGCTGATGCCCTATCGCGCTGGACCGATTGGACCGATCGCCGCACCTGCGTGCTGTTTGGCGATGGGGCGGGGGCGGTGGTGCTGCAGGCCAGCGATCGCGATCGCCTCTTGGGCTTTGAGCTGCACAGCAACGGCGCGCTCAACGGCTGCTTGAATCTGCCCTACGAAGCCCAGGCGGAGCCGTTGGCGGCGGGGAAAACCGTCCAGAAGGGCACCTACCAGCCGATCACGATGAATGGCAAAGAGGTTTACCGATTCGCGGTGAAGCGCGTGCCGGAAGTGATTGAAAAGGCGCTGTTCCATGCGGATCTGACCGCTGCTGATATCCAGTGGTTGGTGCTGCACCAAGCCAATCAGCGCATCTTAGACGCGGTGGCCGATCGCCTCAAGGTGCCCTCAGAGCGGGTGGTCAGCAATATGGCCCGCTACGGCAATACCTCAGCGGCCTCTATTCCCCTGGCGCTCGATGAAGCGGTCAGGGACAACCGTATTCAACCTGGTGACATTGTGGCCTCTTCTGGGTTTGGGGCTGGGCTCACCTGGGGTGCGGCTATTTTTGAATGGGGTTAGAAACGCAAACTGAATAAGATCCGGAACGGCCCTCACCCCAGCCCTCTCCCCAACCTACTAGCCCAAGGGGCATTCAAGAAAGGGAGAGGGAGCAAAGAATTGCGGAGTTATTAAAGCAGCTAGTCAAACGCCTGCTGGGACTGTTGGGATTGGCTCAGGTATTGGAGTGCGGCCCAGGCGATGCGGATGGCGATCGCGGCGAGGGCGAACACGGTCACGAGGGTGACGGTGGCGTGGGGGGCAAACAGCATGATCAGCACCATGCTCAACGCCAGTAAAGACCATAGGGTTCTGTCCATGGGGAGGTCCTCTCGAAAGGGGGAAGGGCCTGATCTATCTCTGGACTAGATCTATCTCTATGCTATTGGACCGTTCTGATGATTGGGCTAAGTCTTAGAAATACTTGAAGAACCTTAAAGTCATCTCAGAGGCTGTTTGAAAAGGGGTTAACCCAGTCTTGGATAATACGGGAGGCAGTCAGTAGGCTTGCTGAAGCCCTTATCCTATCGTTGCCTGTCTTGGGTAATCTATGTCTTTAAACGAAATCCAGAGAACTTTTCAAACAGCCTCTCAGGACGAGGTGGGGTAGACCGCTTTGATATGTTCTTTGCAGAGCCAGAGCAAGTCGCCTCAGTGCGAACGTGCGAACATCTTGCTCGCGTGAAATGCATCCCGCCATTTAGCAACGCCCTCAAATTTGCTACCCACTTTAGGCTAGCTATCCGGTGAACGCAAAAAAACCATGTCCATCAGCAGCACTTAAAATTGCACTAGGCTGTAAACCAAGACATTGAGCCGCCATGACAACCCTCGCCAAATGGTTCATCACTGACTACCACCGCATGGTCAAGACCGGCATCCTGCAAGGTCGTCGGGTCGAGCTGCTTGCGGGTGACATCGTTGAAATGAGTCCAGAAACCCCCATCTACTACACTACCGCCAAGCGTGGAGCCAAGTATTTAGAAGAACTGCTCTCCGGCAAAGCCGACGTTCGCTTCAACGGGCCGATCACCCTCACCGATTCAGAACCCGAACCCGACATCGCCATCGTGCGACTACCCGAGTCGGCCTATCGCGATCGCCATCCTGCCCCCACCGACATTTTCTGGGTGATCGAAATCGCCAACACCAACCTCAAGAAGGACCTGGACATTAAAGCAGCCCTTTACGCCCAAGCAGCCATCCCGGAATACTGGGTGTTAGATCTGACGGCCCAGCAAATCATCGTCCTCAGAAACCCTCAACAGGGCCAATATATCGAGGAACAAAGCATTTCAACTGGAACAATTACCCCGCTGGCATTTGCAGATAGGGCGGTATCGGTGCAGCGACTGTTGTCTTACCAAGCTTGATCGCGAACCGACTTATCGGGCCAAAACCGCATTTTTGATCGCATCAATGATCACCCGCGCCCCCTCATAGCCCACCACAAAGATCAACCCCGACAGCGCCGCCCCCATTACGCACACCACCAGCCCCGCCAAACTAATCAAGCCATCATCATCCAGCAAGCCAAAGCCCGTAATCAGGATGCCGATCGCCGGTAACGTGTTCGTCCCCGGAATCGGAATCATCATCGAGATGGACATCAGGGCGATCGCCACCCCAATCACCACCCGTCCGGTCGGGCTCGTGCAAACATAGCTCAAGCGCGGTCGCGACAGCACCTCAATCCTCCGCAGCCAGGGCACCCCCGCCTTCACAAACTTGCGGACAGTTTTGATGTCAAATCCCTTCCCTTGCCACCCGCTCGGCAACCAAGGCCGCTTGCGGCCAATTACCAGTTGCCCCGCCAAAATCAGCATCACCACTCCAAACGGGATGGAATACCCAGGGGCCGGCAAGGGCAACGCCGAGGGTAAGGCCAGCAGCACGAACAGAAACCCAAAGGTGCGCTCCCCCGCCAAGGTGAGGATGTCTTTCAACGTGACCGTTTGGGCCGCTTCCAAATCCTGAAAGAAGAACGTCTCTAACTCTGCCGACAATCGGGCCATACCCTAGAATCCCAACCTGCGAAATGTTGCCTTTCAGTATTCCCACGCGGCGAGATTCCCGGCAAGTCCCATTTGCTGAGTAGGTGCAGGGGAGAAAGGGTGCAGAGGGGTATGCTCTCAAGTTCTGAATTAGGCACTTGATGGCTAATTCAGAATTGATGCCAGCTTCTAGCTCCCTCGCCCCTTATGCTCCTTCGCCCCTTATGCTCCCTCGCATTCTACTAGCGCTAGCGATTATTCCAAGCCGCTTCTGCATCCGCGATCGCTCATCCACTGTCTTCTGCCCCAGCATCGCGGCTTGCAGGTTTTCGTAAATGATTTTTTGCAGTTCTTTCACATCCTCCATCGCCGGAATCAACACCTCAGCATCTTGCATCTGCTGGGCGCTGACCGAGCGGGCAATGGAAACTGGCGAGGCGTCAGTCGGCGGATCGGTGAAGTAGCTGTCTTCTAGGGCCGCCACCGTCGAGGGCAGCACATTCGCCGCTTTCGCAAAGGACAACTGGTTGGCATCGTTGGTGACATAGAGGGCGAACTTCAGGGCCGCATCCGGGCTATCGGTCGATTGCGGAATCACCAAATTCATCACCGCCACATTTTTCTTGGCCGTCGTGCCGCTGATTTGGGGAGCACTGGCGGTGGCGGCGGCAATATCCGGGGCATTGGTTTCAATGGTGCTGAGGAACTCGGCCCCAGCGGTTAAGATTGCCGTCTCGCCCGATTGGTAAAGCTCCACTGCCCGTCGGTGCCCCTGGGTGAGCACCTCTTGGGGCAGCAACTCGTTTTGGTAGAGATCGGTCCAATATTGAAAGACCGCCTTACCATCTGGGGTGTTAAACGCCGCCTGCCCAGACTCATCCACTAGCTCAACCCCCATCTGCACAAAGGATTGCAGCACATCAGCCGCATCCTCCGGCACGAAGGAGATAAAGAAAGCATACTTGCCCGTCTCTGATCTAATTTGCTCAGCCACTTCGGCCAGCTCTGCATAGGTGGTGGGGGGCGCAGTCACCCCAGCCGCCTCAAATAGATCCTGGTTATAGAGGGTGACCCGCGTGGTCAGATACCAGGGCAGGCCAAAACTCTGGTCGTTCAGGGTGCTGGCTTGCCAAATTTTAGGGAGATAAACGCTCTGGGTGGCGGCATCAAGGCGATCGTTGAGGGTGAGCCAAGCATTTTTGCTGGCCAGTTGGGAGGCAAAGTCCGGGTTGAGGTTAACCACGTCGGGGGCCGTCCCCGCAGACACTGCGGTCAAAATCTTGCTCTGCATATCCGCCCAGGGCACATCCACCCACCGTACGGTGATGTCGGGATTCTCGGCTTCAAACTCGGCAATTAAGTCATTGAAGTAGTCGGTAAAGGTGGGCTGGAGCTGCATGGTCCAAAATTCCACCTCGGTAGCGCCGTCGGCCCCACCAGCCTCACCGGACTGCGGCGCTGGGGGGCTGCAACTCACCAACCAGCTCAGCAGCAGGCCGAGTAAGACCATCAGGCCAAATCGTTTCCAAGCACGGGGAAGTTGCATCATCACTTATAGGAGAGGCTAGGTGAGGTTTTACGAATGTAAGGCAAAACTCAGGATTTCAACATGAATGGGATTGAAATCGATACCTGGGGCGGCAGCGGCAGCACCAGCCTAGAGCAAAACCTGCACCTGGCTCGCACAGGTAATGGCCCGATCGCGGGCTTGTGCGATCGTCTCCCCCAGCGCCAGGGCCACCCCCATGCGGCGGTTGAGGTGACACCGAGGCTTGCCGAAGAGGCGGAGTTTGCTGGTGGGCACGGTGAGGGCCTCAGCCATGCCTGTAAATTTGGGTTCAGCGCTGTCGCCCGGAGCCAAAATCACCGCCGAAGCACCGGGCTGGCTCAGGGTAATCTCACCGATCGGTAGACCGGCGATCGCCCGTACATGCAGCTCAAACTCAGACATGTTTTGGCTCACCATTGTCACCATCCCGGTGTCATGGGGGCGGGGGCTGACTTCACTGAAGTAAACCGTCTGGGGCTGGTCGATCGCTCCAGCAATAAAGAGTTCAACGCCGAATAGCCCCCAACCGCCGAGGGCATCGGTAATGGTTTGGGCCATACGCTGGCATTCAACCCAGGTGTCAGGATGCAGGGGGCAGGGCTGCCAGGATTCACGGTAGTCCCCGTCTGCTTGGCGGTGGCCAATGGGGGGACAAAAATAGGTGCCGTCTTTGGCTCGAACGGTGAGCAAAGTGATTTCCGTCTCAAAGGGGACAAACCCTTCGACGATTACCCGCTGGGCTTTGCCGCGCCCCCCCTGCAAAGCGTAGGTCCAGGCCGGATCACTATCAGCCTGATTGCGAACTACACTCTGGCCCTTACCCGAGGAACTCATCACCGGCTTGACCACGCAGGGTAAACCAATCTCGGTAATGGCCCGGTGGTACTCCGCCTTGGTTTCCGCAAATCGATAGGGGGAGGTGCGTAGCTTCAGCGCCTCTGCCGCCAGCCGCCGGATGCCTTCGCGGTCCATGGTGAGGCGGGTAGCCCGCGCCGTGGGCACCACGTTCCAGCCTTCCTGCTCTAGCTCAATCAGCGTTTGGGTGGCGATCGCCTCCACCTCCGGCACAATCCAGCTTGGCTGTTCAGCTTCCACGAGCTGCCGGATCTGGGCACCTTCCTGCATATCGATGACATGGCTGCGATGGGCCATTTGCATGGCGGGCGCATGGCCATAGGCATCCACCGCCACCACCTCTAGCCCTAGGCGCATGGCCTCCAACGCCACTTCACGGCCCAACTCACCAGACCCCAGCAGCAAGAGCCGTTGCGCCGAAGCTGAAGCGGGGGCACCCCAGGGTTGTGATCGGGGCTCAGGGGTCGATACGGCCATCTCAATCGTCCATTCACTAATAATCAGCGTCTTTTTTCAGAAAAACGGTCCAGTTTCTGAAATCGTGTGTACCATCTCAGGTGAATCTCGCTAGAATTCTGCCACAAGAATGACTTTTGGATAGTTAACCTTCCAAAAGTCTGGGTGCAATCTAATCCAATCTAAAGCGAGACTCAAGGAGTAACCGGGATCAATCAGGGGCATTGCCCTAGCCAATAGCTAAACCAATCAAAACTGATCCATAGAAGGGCAACCGTTGGGCACAGCAACGCAACGGGGCCTGTCTTGGTCCAGTTAAAATTTCAAGTTAGCCCGCTCCGAATCGATCGACCGATTGAGTGAGCTAATGCTGCCCACTCAATTTTGAGAGATTTCCCCACAACAAACCTGTTTCCCAGGTGATTTACACTTTATCGCTGCCAATATGGCAATTCTGAATTAAATTGTGTACCATTCATCAGCGCAATTTTTGTAATCCTGCATTCATGGCGATTTTGATGTCGGACTTATCGAATGGCTTGCTATCGGTGTGGGCATAAACGGAGACCGCAGTGAACATATTTAAGTCTCTATTTTCATCTAAGCAGCGGGGTGTTGGCGTCGAACTGACGTCAGAGCGCATCAACGTGGCACACATTCGCAAGCAGGGCCAGAAGCTCAAGCTAGAGACCCTAGCCTCGGTTGATTTGCCGGAAGGGGCCTTTCAAGAGGGTCAAATTCTAGACCCCCCTGCGGTCGCCGAGGCCATTCAATCGGTCATGGCGGAGAGTCGATTAAAGGTTAAATATGCCACCACGGGTATTCCAGGTCGAGCGATTACCCGCGTCATCCCGGTGCCCTCTGAACTCGATGAAGCTGAGTTGCGCTCCATGGTTTTAGACCAAGAAGCCAGTCTGTATTTACCGTTTCCTCGGGATGAAGCTGACGTTGATTATCAGAAGCTCGGCTTCTTTGTAGACGAAGATGGGATTGAAAAGGTTCAAGTGCTATTGGTGGCTGTTCGTAAAGAAATTACGGACAACTATATTGATACTTTTCAGCAAGCGGGGCTCAATCTGAATGTCTTAGAGACCACTAGCTTTGCCTTGATTCGGACAATTCGCGAGCAGTTGCGGCAGTTTACGCCTCAAGAAGCCGCCGCCATTGTGGATATTGGCTTTGAAAGCACTGAAATTTCCATCGTCGTTGACGGAATTCCCCATTTTTCCCGCACGGTTCCCATTGGCACGTTTCAGATTCAAAGTGCGCTGAGTCGCGCCATGAATCTACCGCCTTCTCGCAATACAGATCTGCTCCAGGGTATGACTGTGCCGACCACCTCGATGGACACCGTTGGCTCTCCCCAGCCCATTACGGGGACGCCAGGGGGAGGAAACCCTGGTACAGCCGCCATGCTCAGGGTGCTGGGGGAACTGGCCGACGAGTTGCGGCGATCGATTGATTTTATCTCAACCAAGGGGAGGACATGGAGGTTGCGCAGCTATTGCTGGCGGGTCCGGGCGGATCCATTGGCCAACTTGATGAGTTTTTTGCCCAGCGGCTCAGTTTGCCCGCGAGTCAAGTTGATCCGATTTCAGCGCTGTCATTAGAGGTAGCCGAGGAGGTGCCGATGGAACATCGGCCTGGTTTAGCAACGGTGATTGGCCTTGGGCTACGGGAGACATAAGCGATGTATGGTCTTGACATTAATTTTCTGAAAGATCGCGAAATTCGTCCCGTTGAGCAAACCGCAGGGGCGGGCTCTGCGGCACCTGTCGGCGATCGCCGTCCTCTTTACATTGGTCTATTTGTTGGGGTCGCGGCTTTGGCCATGGTGGGGGGATATTGGCTATTACTCCAGCAGCAGATTCGGACCCTAGCCGCTCAAGAAAGTGATTTGGATGCACAAATTACGGCTATTGAGGGGCAAATCCAAGAGATTGAAAATATTCGGGCTCAAATTGCCTTGGTTGACGCCGAAAATCAGGCGTTTGCCAATGTCTTCAATCAGATCCGGCCTTGGAGTGCGATTTTGCAAGAGCTACGCCAGCGCACCCCCAACGGGATTCAACTCGGCACTGTCCGACAAACGGCTGGGGTGGTGCCCCCAGACAACCCTGAAGGACAAGCGCCTAGGGCAGGGGGCATTGAAATCCTGGGCACCGCTTGCGACTTTGATGACATCAATGACTTCGTGTTGGTGCTACAGCGATCGCCGTTGCTCGACAGCCAAACCGTAGTGATTGACAGTTCTACCCGCCAAGACGAAGTCCAGAACCCTGAAGAGGTGGGTCGTTGTCCGGGGACGCCCGCAGATGCTCGGGGCTATACCCTGGTGGCTTACACGATCCAGGCAAACCTAACCAACATTCCCGCTTCTCAGTTACTGGAAACCCTAGATCGGCAGGGTGCTGTTGGTTTGGGCACCCGGATCCGAGCTTTACGCGACTCAGGAGTGATAGACACACCATGACTTTTAGCGAAGATTTTGCCCCTCTAGAGAGTAATCAGGACCTAGAGCTAGAACCGAGCTATCCAGTCGCGTTTGGGATTGAGCTGACCCCGAAGGTACAGGGAATTGCGCTTGCCTTAGTGGGCATTGTCGGTGCGTTTTTCTTGTATCAGCGCTTGGTGCAACCTGTTGCCCAAACCAAACAGGATGCAGAACTGAGAATTGCTGACAAAACTGCTCAACTACAGGCCCAGCAGGCGAGTATCGAAAATGTAGAAGCGATCAGGGCTGAGCTGGATGAAGCCATCCAACAGCGGGTCGGAATTTATAGTCTCCTGGGGGATGCTGACAGCCTAGATACGCTGCTGCTAGATATCAACCAGCAAATCAAAGCCAGTAATGCGGGTATTGATGATGCGATCGCGGCGGGAGACCTCGCCACCTTCGCTGAGAACTTAACCTTATTGGGGGTCCCCGCCGACATCGTCGATTCCCTACTCAAGGAAATCTACTCGGCTGAGCTGTACAGCTTTGATCCAGTGAGTTCGTCAGGGTTGGTGGCAGACGACTCCTATGGCCCAGAACTGAACGGCAAGCTAGAGCGGCAGGTGATTAACGTCAGCTTTCAGTCCCTGTTTAATCCAGCCCAGTCCATCTTGCGGAATATTGAACGGTTAGAGCCGTTGGTGGTGATCAACGGCTTCAACCAAACCTGGGCACCTTATCGGGGTGATCAGGGAGATTTCGAAGAAAACCTCAGGCGTTTAGGCGTGGCGCGCCCCCTTAATACCAATTTCACCTTAGAAGTATTGGTGCCGGTGGGAGATCCAACCCAGATACCGCCACTCCCACCGCCAGTCCCAGTTGAGGGCGAAGTCCCCGCCGAGGGAGGCGAAGTCCCCGCCGAGGGAGGCGAAGTCCCACCACCCGAAGGGGGGCTAAAGCGCTGGTCGCCTAGGCCAGCATTGAATCGAGTGATGACCCACCCAGTATTGTTTGTGATCTGCATTGTTTGTGAAAGGAGTGAGCCGTGAAACGTCTTTTGGGATTTCAAAGTTGGCTATTAGGTGGAGCCTTAGTGGCCTTGGCGACCCAGCCTGTTCACGCTGCGGCGACTACGATTACCGGGGTGCGGGTTGTTCCCACCGGTAGTGGCGTGCGGATCACTCTCAATACCGAAGGGGGAGATGCCCCCCAGGTGTTTGCCATTAATCAAGGCAATAGCCTGCGGGCCGATATTGTGCGCACGCAACTGCGCCTTGCTGAAGGGACTCAGTTTTATCAGCAGAGCCCTGCCCCC
>JAAUQE010000254.1 GCA_012032425.1 Leptolyngbya sp. RL_3_1
GGTGATGGCGCTCTGCTCCTGTTGCAGATAGAGCTGTTTTCAATTTGCAACAGCAGGATATTGCGGCTCCAGCCCTGGGCGATCGCCTGCTGAGCATACCAGAGCCGCTCTTCCGTCGTCTCCAACGCATCCAACAGCCGCACGTTATGGCCCCAGGGCAGGTTGGCCAAGGTATCGGAGATCAGTGATTCATCGGGATAGGCTTCGGCAAAGGCTCGCATGTAGCGCAGGTTACGGGAGGAGAAGCCTCGGCTGTTAGACAAGTCCCGCCGTAAATCTTCGGCAAGGCGATCAATCACCTTACTGCCCCAGCCTTGGTCGGCTTGCCGTTGCAAAATATCCTGGCCAATGCGCCAGTACAGTATCACCAGCTCACGGTTAACGCTGAGGGCTGCCTGGATCTGAGCGGCACGAATGCGCTCCTTGAGGCGGGTGAGCAGCTGATCGTAAAAGGCTCGATGGGGGTGAGGTGATCGGTCATGGGGGTACCGGGTCAATCCTCCCCATATTGCAACAGGGTGTTGCAATATTGCCCAGACCAATGATGATTAGCCCCTCAACCCAGGACAACTCGGTTGTACAAAAATAAGGAAAGACAGACCGCAGAGATAACCGCCACCGTCATTAAGACAGTATCCATATCTAACCTCTGGCTGAACTTGTGCCAACAGCTTGGCAAATCACTTTTATTAGAAATAATCGCAAATCCACCGAGATCGTAGTCGGTTACATGAATCTTTACCCAGTGTATTTACTTACTGCGGTGAACTATCCTGGGATCGCCGCAGCCAGATCCCCCGCAATCCCGCTTCCTGGGCTCCTTCGTAGTCTTCGCTGTAGCTATCCCCCACATGCCAAGCTTCAAAGGCATTGCAGTGATGTTTCTGGAGAGCTGTTGCAAAAATTAAGGGATCGGGTTTGGCCACCCCCACCTCCGTAGAGATGGTGATCGATTGAAAAAAGTCCGTTAGGGTCAACACATCCAGCACGGTGTAGATGCGGGAATCAAAGTTGGAAATCACCCCCAGATGGATCCCCATGGACTTCCAGCGTTCGAGGGCATCGTAGGTATCGGGGTAGATCACCCAGGGTTCAGCACTAGCGAAATAGGCGTAGAGGTCTGCAAAGAAGGTATCAAAGTCGGTGAACTGTTCGAAGGCCCCGACGGTTTGAAAAGATTGCTGGGCGATCGCGTACCACCAGGCATATTCTTGGGCCGGAATATCGGTGGGCTCAGCGTCAGGAAAGGCCATGGGCTCAGCGGCCTTAAACTGCTCAAAAAAGGCGTGATTGAGGGCGTCGGCATCAGCGGTTACCCCAAAGCGGCTGGCCACGGTGGCGTAGGCCGCACCGACGCTATCCTTGACCCCAAATAGGGTACCAACCGCATCTAAAAAAATGACTTTGGGTTTTAGCATGGCCGATCCGCCCCAATCGATCTAAGTCGATAACCAATCGCGTAGGGGTTTTTCAATCCAGTTCAGCCCCACCCGAATCTGATGATTGAGGGTGGGCATCCGGTAGAGATAGGTCAACCGGCGCGCCACATGGGCAAAAACCCCGTCTAGCTGGATTCCCAGCCCCGTTAGGGTAGCATTATCGACTCCCAACGCCATCATTTCGCCCAGGTGTTGATAACGGAAGGGCAGCAGCGGTCGCCCACTGACGGCGGCCCACAGATTCCAGGCGGTATAGTCCGCCTGTTGCAGAGCCGATTGGGCGGTGGTGGGCACCCGTTGGCCCTCAGCATCTTTGCAGTCGGCGAGATCCCCCAGGGCAAACAGCTCGGGGTGATCGATCACCTGTAGAGTCGGGCTAACCTGAAGCTGCTGGCGCTCATTTTTGGGCAAGTCCAGGGCAGCGATCAAGGGCAGCACCTGGGTACCGACGGTCCACAGGACGATTTCCACAGGAATCTCATCCACCTGCTCCCGGTATTTGAGGGTGAGGGTATCGGCAGTAATCGCTTCGACGGTGGTGTTGAGATCAATCCAGACGTTCCGCTCAGACAGGGCCTTTTGAGCGGCTTCACGGTTGAACTCTGTCGAAGACAGCAGAATCTCTTCCGACCGTTCCACCAGGCGAATGCGACCGCGATCGCCCAGTCGATCTGCCAATTTACAAGCCAGCTCCACACCGCTATAGCCACCGCCCACCACTGCTACCCGCACTTTCTCAGCCTGGGAAGCCTCCAGCGCCTGCAAGCGCTGCTGTAGTCGGGTGGCATCTTCGACGGTGCGGAAGGGAATAGCGTGTTCTGCGACGCCGGGAATATTGGGGGTTGGGGTTTCGCCGCCCATGGCTAGCACCAGGTGATCATAGGTGAGGGTGCGCTGGCTGCTGAGAGTGGCGGGATCACTGAGGGTGACTTGGCGATCGCCCAAATTAATCGCCTCAACCCCCTGTTGCACAAACCGGATCTTAGTATTTTCCAGCAGCTCTAGGTAGGGCGGCGCGATTTCCCAGGTTTGCAGCTCTCCGGTAACCAACTCATAGAGCAATGGCGCGAACAGGAAGCGATCGCGCTGATCCACCAGGGTAATTTCGACGGGGTGTTCGGGGCTCCAGGGGAGGGCGTTTAGCCGTAGAGCGGTGTAGAGGCCCCCAAAGCCTCCCCCCAAAATGCAAATGCGTTGAACAGACTCTGGCATGATCTCCGGTTGCTGGCGATTCCTTCTTTAAGATAGTGGGGTTTTCGATCCGCTGCGGTTCCGCTGGCAGAGGGCGCAGGGATCTGCGCCCCTACTTGTCCTCCCTGCTACCCTCACATCCCCTCCATGTCGGTTGTTGCCTACTGTTATGTCGATCCGCTACTAGATGACCCGCTGCCTGAGGATTTCTGGGGGGCTGAGGTCGTTCAGGTGTATACCGATCAGGGGGCTCTGACTGGGGAGCGCCCACAATTGCAACAGTTGTTGCAGGATTGCGATCGCGGCAAAATCACCCAAGTGCGGGTGCGTCAGTTCTGGGAATTGGGAGACTCGGTGGAGGCGATCGCAACCCTGTTAACAAACTTGTCTACAGAGGGCGTCACCCTGCAAGCGGTCGGAGCTGACGGTGCCGAAACCCTTGCCCTACCGTCCACCCAGGCCGATTGGATGGCGCTCACCAGTCAGATCGAAGCCGAGCATCGCCGCCGCCGCTTGCAAATCGGTCATGCCCGCAACCGGGTGAAGGTGTTGCCACCGCCGGGACGCGCCCCTTACGGCTATCGACGGGGCAAGGAACGCTATGCCTTGGATCGGGCCACCGCTCCCGTGGTGAAGGACTTTTTTGAGCGGTTTTTGCTGTTTGGCTCGGTGCGAGGGGCGGTGCGCTACCTGGGCAAAACCTATGGCAAGCGGATTGCGGTCTCCACCGGCCAGCGGTGGCTGACCCATCCGGTCTATCGCGGTGATTTGCTCTTTCAAGATGGGGCCGTGATTCGCGATACCCATACGCCGATTTTGTCTCGGGATGAAGCGGCTCAGATTGATCGGCTGCTGCGGCGCAATCGTCGCCTGCCGCACCGCACCGCCAGTGCGTCGCGCTCCCTAGCGGGTCTGGTGCAGTGTCAGGAATGCCAGAGCAATCTGAAGGTGGCCCCCGTCAGCCGCCCCCGTCAAAAGCAGAAATATCTGTACCTGCGGCCCATCGCTTGCGGGCGTAAGGCTGCAACCCATCCAGAGGGGAAAGCTCAAAAATCGTGTAAGGCGATCTCCTACGATGCGGTGCTCGACCAAACCATTACAGCGGTCTGTCGAGACTTGCCGGAGGCGATCGCCCATCTCAACCCCGCTATGCCCGCCCAGGTCAAAACTCAACTGCAAAGCCAAGTCACCCAGAAGCAAACGGCTCTAGAACAAATTCCGGTGCTGCTGACCGAAGGGATTCTCGATCAGGCCACTGCCGATCTGCGCAGCTACAATCTCCGCAGTGAGCTCGCCACCCTAGAGCAGCAACTCTCGCAACTGCCCCCAGCCAACCTGCCCCAACTGGCCCAAAACCTATCGCAGCCAGAGTTTTGGCAAGACCTCTCAGAGGCCGAGCGCAGGGTTTATCTGCGGGAGTTTATTCGCCAGGTGCAGTTGGTGCGGGATGGGGCGGATTGGACGGTGCAAATTCAGTTTGTGTTTTAGGGTCTACCATCCACTAGCGCCAAAACTCGCTGCGATGTATTTGCTCTGTACGGTAGGAATAATGCTTTAAACAAACAGCATCCCGAACCTGATCGAGTAGCTGATTGGGACGAGGCTCTGCTTGCATGGGGCAGAGCGCCTGAAAGGAGATGGTGGATAAACGCTAAACAGGCTCAGCCTAGAACCGGCAGGGATGATTACACTGAAAAGGCCTACATATTTACCCCTATGGGGATCTTAGGCGGACGCAATTCCACCTATCTACCCCAACAGGGATCTTAGGTGGACATATTCCACCTATTTGCCCGTATGGGGATCTTAGGTGGAAACTTTCCCTCTAATAAGTAGTTAGCTGGCTTCGCACAAAGGTCTTGCACTTATTGCTTTAGAACAGTATGGACAAAATTAACTTAAGCGAAAAACTTTCTCAGTTTTCAGAGTACTGGTCGCCAAAGACCATTGCACAGCTTAACCAGTACGACATCATGGTTGTTAAAGTCAAAGATGAGTTCGTTTGGCATAAGCATAATGAGACGGATGACTTCTTCCTTGTTCTCAAAGGACGTTTAACGATCCAATTACGCGATCAAGATATTCATCTTGAAGCAGGTGAACTTTTTGTAGTGCCTCGTGGCGTAGAACATCGACCCGTAGCAGAAGAAGAAGTGCATCTTTTACTGATTGAACCGATAGGTACACCTAATACTGGAAATAAAAGCACAGCCGCCCCCCGGCAAACCATTTGAGGTTTCGCCATTCTTCAATGTTATCTGTGAAGTGTGACAACCCAGAAGGCAATCGGTAGAGGCAGTGGTGAGGGCACCCGATAAGTTCAGCTACACTAGATTCAATCCAACTCCGCTGCAATTCCATTTCTCTGGTAGCTACCCTATGCAAATTATCCTCAATCTTGACGAAGCCCTCGTTAATGAAGCGCTCCAACTTACCAGCCTTACCACTCAAGAAGAGCTGTTTAAACTTGCTCTACAAGAACTTGTGAGATCGCGCCGTAGAAGGAACTTACTTGATCTCGCGGGTCAAATTCAGTTCGCTCCTGACTTTGACCATAAAGCCCTGCGTGAAACTCGTCATGCTGCTGATTGATACCTCTGTTTGGATTGGCGTGTTTCGAGATCGCAGCGGTCAAGTGCGCCAGCAACTCGAAACCCTAATTGCCAATCGAGAAATTCTAATCACTCGATTTACTCAGCTTGAACTGCTTCAAGGCAGCTTGAATGAGCAAGAATGGGATCTCCTTTCCACTTACCTCGAAACACAAGATTACG
>JAAUQE010000255.1 GCA_012032425.1 Leptolyngbya sp. RL_3_1
GATTGGCTGATGCAGACGCAATTGCCTCTCGGGAGAGGCGGTGCGATTGGGCAACCTTAATGGAGAAAGGCTTGCTACACCATGTCACCGATGAGCATTTCTTTAAGGATGACTACCTCTTCTATCGGTTCTATGCCGACGAAGCCTAAATCCCTTTCTACCCTGATTCGCGTCACTATTTACGGAGTGCTGGTTGGGCATTCTGAAAGCACCCTAGTTGCGAAGGAATAAGGCCGATGACTGATGACTGGCAGACTTGGGCAAGCCTAGCGCTGACGGAGCGCTCTCACCTGCCTGCTCAACCAGGCATCTATATCGTGGCCGATCACGAAAGTACGGTTTGGTATGTGGGGCAAGCCATTGACTTAAAAACCCGTTGGCTCGGGCGGGGGCACCATCGCTATCCGCAATTGATTCGCACCAATCGTAAGTTAGCCCATCGTATCTATTGGCAATTGGTTCCGCTGCATCAGTTAGACGCACAAGAACACTTTTATATTGACCAACTCGAACCAGAGCTGAATGGGCAAAAGGTGAAACAGTACCTACCTAAAGAGCCCCAAGTTTTACGAGAGATCAAACGGCTGTTAAAGGCTTTGAATAAACCAACGCTGCTCTTTCCCGACGTGAGATCAGTCGTTTTGGGTGAATATTTTGCCGACGATGATAGCCGTTCTGTTCTCGTCTTGGTATCCATCAATGATTTGGGCTTGATCGATAAATCCGCCCGCAAGCGTAATGCACCTAAAGTTCGGAATGCTTGGGCGATGATCGAGCAAGACTGCGGCCAAGATGAGACCAAATACATACCTTGCCAAATTCCGACCTACCGATTTTTAACCTACCGAGTTGAGTTCATTGAAGTGCCTGAATTCAGAGAACGCTTGCGCGATTCTAAATCGCTACGAGAATCGTTCCTCAGCACCGTTGAACTCTTTGGTGTGCCTATCCAAGCATTGAACAATTTGGGCTGCTTGAGCGAGATAGATTTACCTCTGGCATATACATTTTCTCGGCTAGATGGACGCCAACCCCTGCGGCAATCGGCCTATCTGGCATTTAGACAATCAGCCCTAAGGCCTCTCCCTGAGAGTTCTCGGTCTCAAGTTGTCTCATAATCGGCTAAGCCAAATGTCCAAGACCAGTTCAATAACATCATGAATCTGGTTGGAGAAATCAGCCTTAATATGGTTCCTGTAGGCTACTGCGGTCATCGCTAGACCTGAGCGGTAGTTAATCCAGGAATGTCTCTTTTGGATATTCGTTTCAATAGCCTGGAAGCATTGGGCTCTATATTCCGGATCTGTTTCCTGTCGTTTCCGCTTGTAGGGATCTTTGATTAATAGCTTTTTTAAGGGTTGGAGTTTTCCTGCCCGCCACTCATCGACCGTGATAGCTCTACCATTCCCTTTAGGAACGTGGGCTAAGTCAGAGACTGTTACCCAGTCTGTCCAGATACGCATTCGAGCAACGATCCCACGCCGTTTGGCCGCGATGGTAGCGTGACGAAGCCACAGAAAAACAGCAGCCCTTTCCCGTTTGCTGTCATAGCGCACCTCAGCACAGAGATTGCTCTTGCCATTGCCATACAGAACGCTGCTACCGCTCGTGATTTCTCGAATCCGCTGGTCGAAACTCAGGAGCTGCTGCCGTAGCCTCAAAACCCCATCGCGATCGATTTCAGGACACTGCCTCAATAGCGACAGTAATGACTTAGGTGGGCTAGGAATTTCGTGGGCAGTGGGCAGGAAAGCTTCTGAAACATGGACAGCAGAGCATTCCTCGGTGTCGAGGTGGCTCAATTTCAGAGAGTATTCGGTCTCAGTCTGTTGGATTTCAAAGGTAAGGAATTCAATCTGAACCTGGCTATATTTGCGATCAACGAAGTTGTCACGATGAAAGCTGGGAGCGATCGCTATCAGTCGAATTGGCTGACTATAATCTGCATTGTCGGCAAAGGGCTGTGCTTCGAGAAAAGCATCAAGATAGCGGGTGAGCTGTTGAACGATGTATCGGTCTTCCTGATTCTTTAGCTCCAGGATGGCAAGCTGCCCAGCCTCAGAGACAGCCACCAAATCGCAAATTTGCCCCTGAATGGAATGTTGCTGAGCAATGACCTTCAGACCGAGCAAAGGCTGAAGATAGCGCTGTAAGCAGTCTTCCAGCAGGGCTTCATTTTTAAATTCCCAACCGCCTGTTCCCGTCTTTCTCAGCACAGTAATTAGAAGCACTGTCGTTTCAATATTTTTTAGAGTGCCCTGGCTAAGGAATGAAGACTAAATAAAGTGGCCAAGTTGTTAATCGCCGAGGCCCTCACCCCCAGCCCCTCTCCCAAACTTGGGCTGCCGTTTATACATAAGTCTTCGGCTTCTCGTTTCCAGTTGTCTAGCCCCCTACATCCCCCTTTCTTGAATGCCCGGAGGCTATATTCTGGGGGACTGTGAACTCCGGTCTCCCCCCAGAATTGGGGGGACAAAGGGGGGGCCAGTGCAGCATTTCGAGCGAGTTCATGAGATGTGTATGAGCGGCAGCTCTCTGGGAGAGGCGATGTCCTGAGCTTGTCGAAGGAGGCTGGGGGTGAGGGGAACTCCGGATTTCAAGGTAAATGGGCCTGATTCATGACTGGGTAGAGGGCTAGGGAGAGGGCTTTCCGAAGCCCTGGGGAAGATTTTATGAGGCAATCAGCCCTTTACTCTTAGCAACGAAAACCTTTGCATTCCCCAAAATCTCTGCCTTGATAGGGGCTGAACACTAGTGCAAGATGGAGCCCCCATGCAAGGTTACGATCCGAACTTCCTGGGCCAACCGGTGCCCCTGCCCAAGTTCTCCCCCAGCCTGATTGGCTTTGTATTAGAGAAGCCCGAGTTGATGAATGGGGTTTATGCCCCCTACCACAACTACACCGTGGCGATGAATCGGCAGTTGCGTACCCCCCTGTTTGCCGCCCTCAATATCGATCAGACCAAACTCAAAACGGTGAGTCGCACTGATCATTGGCGGGTTGATACCCGCATCGGGGCCGAGTATCAGCTCAACAACGATTACTATGCTGCCAACCCCTGGGATCGGGGGCACCTGGCCCGGAAATCGGCGGCAGCCTGGGGAGAAACCGCGCGGGAGGCGAAGCAGGCCGCTGACGATACGTTTTTTTATGCGAATGCCGCCCTGCAACATGAGAACTTCAACCAGGATGAATGGCTGGCCTTAGAGGATTGGGTGCTGGCCCTCACCCTCGACTCCACCAATCGCATTAGCGTTTTTTCAGGACCCATCTTTGGGGACTTTGCCCGATCAATCACTCCCCAGGGGCGACCCACTGCCTTGATTCCGGCGGGCTTTTTTAAGGTGGTGGTTTATATCGATCAGCAGGATCAGCTGGCGGTGCGGGCCTTTATCATGCTGCAAGACGAGGGAGCGCTGCGGGATAAGCAGGGCAAGCGCATGTTTAATTTCCAGCGCTACCAGGTCTCGATTACTGAAATTGAAGCCCAGACGGGGCTGCTGTTTCCGTCCCAGATTCCAGACAGCAATCCCCTCTTCTTTAATGAGAATGCTGAGGCGGCTGACCGGTTAAATGTGAATAGCTTCCCAGAGCACATTGAGGTGGATACCCCGGCAGAGATGGTGGCTGAGGGCGATCGCCGCGAAACCGTCCGGGATCAAGAGATCTCAGTGTTTATTGCTGCGGCCCTGGTGAATCCCTCTGGGGAAGAGCGGTTTGGGGAATGGGTGTCGATCATTAACCTCTCCAACGACCGGGTAGATTTTGCCGGCTGGACCCTCAGAGATCCCGAAGCGGAGCTAACCCTGTCGGGGTCCTTGGCTCCGGGAGAAGCCATGCAGGTAGGACCGCTCCACCCGCTCAGTCTGGCCAATCGGGGCGGTACCCTGTCGCTCTACAATCCGGCGGGGGAACGGGCCGATCGCGTTAAGTATCCCATTCAGAGCCAGCGGCTGGAAGATAAGCCGGTGGTGTTTGCCCTACGAGATCTGACCATTACCGGGTGATCGGTGATGCGTCGGTGCCCCAGTTGACAGAGGACGGCACCCCAACATCGCAAGATTCGAAAAGACCCAACGTCTCTACCGAGACGGTTTACTGCTAGACCCTTCTCTCAATTCGCCCCCATGGCCAAACGTCTGATTGTTTGCTGCGACGGCACCTGGAATTCTCTCAACATGGCGTGCCCCACCAACGTCGTCAAGCTCAGCCAAGCTTGCCAACCCACCGCCATCGATGGGACCCCCCAAATCCTCTACTACGACGAAGGTCTCGGCACCAGCGGGTACGTGGTCGATAAGCTGTTGGGCGGTGCCTTTGGCTGGGGCATCGACGAAAACATCCAGGATGCCTACCGCTTTCTGTGCCTCAACTACACCGACGGCGACAAAGTTTACCTGTTCGGCTTTAGTCGGGGGGCCTATACCGTCCGCAGCTTGGCCGGGATGATTTACTGCTCCGGCCTGTTGCCCCACCAGCACATCACCCAAATCCCCACCGCCTACGAAATCTATCGGGCTAAGGGCATCAAACCTGACTCCGAGGCTGCCAAGCAATTTCGCAAAACATACGATAGCCCCCAAATCGACATCACCCTACTGGGCTGCTGGGATACCGTCGGTGCCCTGGGCATTCCCCAACTGCTGCCAGCGCTGCCCATCAACGACCTCGTTAACGCCAAGTACCGCTTCCACGACAACAAACTCAACTACAAAATCCAATACGCCCTCCATGCTGTGGCCATTGATGAACACCGGCGTCCCTTCGATGTCAACCTGATGTGCAACAGCACTGACCCCACGAGTGCCGCGCGATCGCTAGCCCAAACCCCCCAGATCCAGCAGGTGTGGTTCCCTGGCACCCACGGCTGCGTCGGGGGCGGTACGGCTGAGCTAACCGGTTTATCCGATATCACCCTGCAATGGATGATTGAATCAGTGGCGGCGTTGGGGCTGGGCCTAGGGTTTGACCACGACTGGCTGGCCCAACACCTAGACCCTGACCCCACGATCCCCTTTGATGCCAATGATCTAGGCATTTATCGCCTTGCCGGTCGCCTTGAGCGTCCCATTGATTTGCAAACAGCCAAGCTGCACCCCAGCGTCGAGGCCCGTTATCAAGCCCCCCTATCGCACCCTTATCGCCCCGAGAATTTGCTGGCAGCAACCGGCTGGCCAGCGTAAATCTGGCCTCCAATCTTCCCAGCCCTCTCTTCCCAGCCCTCTCTCAGCAGGGTTTCAGGTACCGCCTGTCTAATAATGGGGCTACACAGAGATGACGGTACTAGACAAAATCCCGAGTACGGCGGCAGTCATTTGACTATTCCGGTTTCTAGCTCCCTTGCCCCTGATGCTCCCCTGCGATTCGCAATAGTGCTAGAACTGATGCCATCAGCGCCTAG
>JAAUQE010000256.1 GCA_012032425.1 Leptolyngbya sp. RL_3_1
CATGACGAGTGCCTATCGGTCCATGGCCACCCTTGCCTTAGCTCTGGTCAATGGGGTATTACTCGGATTTTTCTACGTCGGCACCGCCATGGCTCAAAAATTCGCAAGCCGCAATCATCGGGGCAGTGGTTGGCGGGGGTTTGGGGGCGATCGTGAGCCGATTCTGCCCTTCTCCTCTATGGCTCACTGCTTTACTCACCGTTGGCAGCTTGGCCACCTATGGGTTTGCATTTTTGGCCGGGGTGAATGCCTTGACTCACCTCAGCGTGGGCCACCTGGTGAGGGGCGGGCTGTGGCTGTTGGTATCCGGGGTGTATCTAGGGCTGACCCTGCGGGGGGTAACCCAGTTGTGCCAATCCCTGATCGCCTCGGCTAAGACAACTTTTTTGGGGGCCGATGTAACTGGGGCCTGCTTTCCCATGGGCCTCCGTCAGGCAGAGAAAGCCCATTACGGAATTCAGGGGCAGCAAACGGGTTGAGCTAAGGGGCCTTCCCTTCTAACGCTTTGGAATCTGGGGCTGGGAGATGAGGAGATATCCGCCGCATTGCAATCGCCAACGGGGTCGGTCTGTTTGGCAACATCATCCAGGGCGATTTACGGGTACCCTAAAAGGCAATCAGGGTTTGCGAAAACCGATGGTGCTTTTCAACCGCCTGCATCGGCTACGACCAGTAAAACGAGCCCGGTCTGGGGGCTTCACCCTGCTAGAGGTGATAGTCGTCATGGTGATCGTCGGGGTTTTGATGGGGATTGCCGCTCCTGATTGGATTGCGTTTTTTCAAAAGCGCCAGGTGACCCTGGCTCGGGAAGAGCTGCACCAGGGCATTCGCATGGCTCAGACCCGCTCGGGTACCCACCGCCAGTCTTGGCGCTTTAGTTTGCGGGAGCGATCGGGGCAATGGGAATGGGCTGTTCATCCCAATGAACAGGCGGCCAGTGCGGTGCAGGCTTGGTCACCCCTGAATGAAAATGTCGAAATCTACGGCCCTGATACGACATTGGCCGCAAGTGGCGGCGTTTACTATGTACGGTTTGGCTACCAAGGCGAGGTGATTTACCGCCTCAGCACCGTCACCGTCACCCACAAGAGCGGGACCGTACAAAACAGTCGCTGTGTGGTGATTTCAACATTGTTGGGGGCCACTCGCAAAGGCAATGGGCAACTGTACCCCAACAGCAATGGCCGATATTGCTATTGAGAGGGTATCCGGGCCAGTCAGGCCATAAAAAAACGGATGGCGCTAGCCCCTCAAATCAGGAGCACGCCATCCGCCCTTGCTAGCCGGAGCAAGCTGTGTCGCAGTCGCCAGTCCGATTAGACCCAGACTGCGAGCCACTTTGCTGATGCACAAAGCATTAAAGAGATGCCCAATGTCTTAAGCAACGTGGCCAAAGCAATAGAACTCAGTCTTGGCCTTACTTATCGCTAGGCTCAGTGAACTCAGCATCAATCACATCATCACCGCCACCGCTGCTATCTCCAGCGGCAGCTTCAGGGCCACCAGCGGTCCCTGTATCACCACCCGCCTGCTGATAGAGGTTCGCGCTAATGGCATACAGGGCCTGCTGCACTTCTGTGGTGAGGGACTGCATTTGGTCATAGTCCTCAGCGGCAACCGCATCCTTGAGGGATTTGATTTGCCCCATGAGCTTCTCTTTTTCATCAGCGGGCACCTTGTCACCCAGCTCTTCGACTTGCTTCTCAGCCTGGTAAGACAAGGAATCAGCCTGGTTTTTGAGGTCAATTTTTTCGCGACGCTCTTTATCTGCGGCAGCATTAGCTTCCGCATCCTTGACCATCCGTTCGACCTCGCGGTCATCCAGGGTGGAGGCACCAGTGATGCTGATGGTTTGTTCCTTGCCGGTACCCTTATCTTTCGCGGTGACGCTCAGAATCCCGTTAGCGTCAATGTCGAAGATCACTTCGATTTGTGGAACGCCACGGGGGGCAGCGGGAATCCCATCCAGTCGGAAGGTCCCCAGACTCTTGTTGTCGTTAGACATTTCCCGCTCCCCTTGGAGAACGTGAATTTCTACATTGGTCTGGCCATCAACCGCAGTCGAGAACGTCTCAGACTTTTTGGTAGGAACGGTGGTGTTGCGGGGGATGAGTTTGGTCATGACGCCCCCCAGGGTCTCTACACCCAGGGACAATGGAGTTACATCTAGGAGCAGGATGTCCTTGACTTCCCCAGCTAAGACACCGCCCTGAATGGCAGCGCCGATCGCAACCACTTCGTCCGGGTTAACGGTTTCGTTAGGGGCTTTACCCAGCACCTTTTCCACCAGGGCCTTAACCGCAGGGATGCGGGTCGAGCCGCCCACCAGCACCACTTCATCAATTTCGGACTTATCGAGCTTGGCATCCTTAATCGCTTGCTCAACGGGGATGCGACTGCGATCGATCAGGTCAGCGGCCAGCTCTTCAAACTGGGCGCGGGTGAGTACCGTTTCCAGGTGTTTAGGACCGTCTTGGGTGGCGGTGATGAAAGGCAGGTTGATTTCGGCCTGGGTGACGCTGGAGAGTTCGATTTTGGCTTTCTCAGCAGCTTCGGTGAGGCGCTGGAGGGCTTGCTTATCCTTGCGGAGGTCGATGCCCTCAGAATTTTGGAACTGCTTCGCAAGGTAGTCAACGATCTTTTTGTCGAAGTCATCGCCGCCCAAGTGGGTGTCTCCAGAAGTGGCCAGCACTTCAAACACACCGTCGCCAACTTCCAGAATAGAAACGTCGAAGGTACCGCCCCCGAGGTCAAATACGAGAATGGTTTCGTTGCTCTTTTTATCAAGACCGTAGGCTAAGGAAGCGGCGGTGGGCTCGTTGATGATCCGCAGCACTTCGAGACCGGCGATTTTACCAGCATCTTTAGTCGCCTGACGCTGGGAATCATTGAAGTAAGCAGGAACAGTAATCACCGCTTGGGTGACCGTTTCCCCCAAATACTTACTGGCGTCATCAGCCAGCTTACGCAGCACCTGAGCAGAAATCTCTTCGGGGGCAAATTGCTTGCCGGCTTGGGAGCTTTCAATTTTGAGGTTGTTGCCCACATTCAGCACTTTGTAGGCCACTTCGGTGGACTCAGTACCGACTTCGTCAAAGCGACGACCGATGAAGCGCTTGACGGAATAAAAGGTGTTCTCGGGGTTCATCACCGCCCCGCGTTTCGCGATCTGGCCCACGAGGCGATCGCCATTCTTGGCGTAAGCAACCACAGAGGGGGTGGTGCGGAACCCCTCGGCGTTTGCGATCACCGTGGGTTTACCCCCTTCCATAACGGCGACCACAGAGTTGGTGGTGCCTAAATCAATGCCAACTACCTTACCCATAGATGTGCTCCGGCTTAATGTCTATATCTATAGTGCTTGGCCTGCCTAAATCCCTGAAGGAGGGGATACCGAACCTGTTACCACTTGCTGAATTAAATGAGGTTGCGATCCACCCAACGTTGTGCCCTTTGCATGGCATCGGAGCGGGTCCAAGATTAGCGGTCTCTCCTGAGGCGAGGGGTGATTCAACCATGGCAATAGGACCAGGTGACTCATCGGTCACTTTAGCGTCGTGGGAAGGGGGTGGGGGAAAAGTCATAGGGCGACCCGGATTAATTGAGTAGCCGTCCCCTGTTCGCCTTAGCGGCTCCCCTTAGGGAGCAACGGAGTCGTGGGCTTTGCCGCCCCTTTGGGGCTAGGGGACGTTCTGGTTGGGTTTTGGCTTTCTCCCTTTGGGAGACGCAAGGCGTTGGCCTCGCCTGCCCGCAGGGCTTACGACTTCGCTCAGCCAGCGTAGTTTCTGGGACGGTTACGCCTACGTTGGACTCAAAGGCTGACCGAGACCCTGCTCTAGCACCTGCACCAGATCATCAAAAATCTTTTCAATCGCGGTCATATCTAGCTCGGGGGGCGTACCTTGGGCGAGCTGTTCGGTATCCAGCCCCAACTGCTGCGGAATGAAGTCTCTTAACCCACTTGACAGGCCATTGATCACGAATAGGGCTAAATCAGGGCTGACGCTGGCGTTAATATCCCCCTGCTCTATCCCTCCCTTGATTAGATCGTAGAGATAGCCAGACGAGGCGAATTGGGTCCTTTGCAAGACGTCTTCTCGAAAAGGAACATCGCCATACATAGCTCGATTGACGATCTGGCTGAGGGCTGGGTGAGACAGATCAAACTGAGTGCTGGCGCTAAACAGCCAGCGCAGATGGGGAAAAAATCCCATCTGGGGCTGGGGGGGGTGAGCGGCTTTGAGAAAGGCAATTTTCTGTTGCATCGCTAGCTCGACCAAATATAAATACAGGTCTTTTTTATCTGCAAAGTATTGGTAGAAGCTGCCTTTGGCGATTTTGGCCTGTTTCACCACGTTGGAAATTGAGGCGCTATCGTAATCGCGACTGGCGAATTCTGCGATCGCTAGATCAATGATTTTCTGCCGTTTGGGCTCGGGCAGGTTGAAGAAGGTTGAATTGGGCATGGGCTCACTAGCGAAAGCTACTATGACCAGCTAGTCATGTGACTAGCTGCATAGTATGGCAGGTTATCGCTGTGCCGTCCATGGCTTTTTTATTAAGTTGTGATGCCAGTTGCGATTACAGTTGCTGAGCTTCCGCCTGGGCGATCACCGCCGCCGTTGCCGCCAAAGCGGGCTGATCGACCGAAATTCCCGTAATCCCATTTTGCACCAGGGCCGGAATGATCTCGGGGTAACGAACGGGTGCCATGCCACAAATAGAGGTGGGCAGATCCAAGGCTTGGGCCTGCTGGAGTAACTGGGCGATCGCCCCCTGCACGGCGGGATGCCGTTCATCAAAGGTTTCCGCAAAAATCGCCTCGTCGCGATCGATGCCAAGCAACAATTGGGTCAGATCATTGGAGCCGATCGCCATCCCTTGCGCCCCCGCTGCCACATAGTCCGACAGCAAAAACAGGATCGAGGGTACCTCCGCCATGATCCAGAGCTGAAAATCCGCCACCAAATCTAAGTTCGTGGCCTCAACCTGGGCTTGGCAATAGCGAAATTCTTCCACCGTGCGCACGAAGGGCAAGAGCAACTGGAGGTTGGTGAACCCCTCTTTTTGCAACGCTCTGAGGACGTTGAGTTCGAGCTGAAATAAATCGGGATGCTGCTGATAGCTCAAGGTGCCCCGCACCCCCAGCACGGGGTTGACCTCGGGGGGCGGACCGCCAACTAAAGTGGTTAGCTCATGGGACCGTAAATCGAGGCTACGATAGCGCACCGGGCGCGGGAAAAAGCCGCCAAAATGGGTCGCAGTTGCTCGATGAGTTTGGCCTGCAATCTCTCCCCTTCGCCCTGGGCCAGCCAATGGTAAGGGTGACGCTGCTGTAGGCAAGGCAGGATCAGCCACTCCGATCGCAGCAACCCTA
>JAAUQE010000257.1 GCA_012032425.1 Leptolyngbya sp. RL_3_1
TTAAGCAGGACCAGGACTACCACTTCGGCGGCGGACCTGACCGGTCGGCCAATCACCTGGGGGTCACTATTGAGGCCGACATCATCAAGCAAAAGCTGCCAATGGTGAATAACGGTTACGGCGCGGTGGGCAACGGCTATGGCAAGACCCACCCCCGCGTTTACTCCGACCTGACCACCGATCACCCGATTGATCTGACCCGCTACCAGGTACTCAACTGCTACGCCGGACGGGCCGGGTTGATCAACTCCGGCGGTGCCTCCGGTGACAATGACTTTGCCGATGCGGTGCGGACGGCGGTGATCAATAAGCGGGCCGGGGGCTGCGGCCTCATCTCCGGGCGCAAAACCTTTCAGCGCCCCTTCGAAGAGGGGGTAAAGCTGTTCCACGCCATTCAAGATGTATACCTGTCCTCGGAGGTCGCGATCGCCTGATGAGCTTAAATCTCTATTTTCTGCGCCACGGGGAAACCACCCACAGCCAAACCGGCGGTTACTGCGGTGGGCTTGATCCCGAGCTGACCCCAGCCGGGATGCAGATGGCCCAAGCCTTTGCCGAGGCCTATCAAGATCTGTCTTGGACGGCGGTGTTTGCCAGCCCAATGAAGCGCACCATCGCCACCGCTAAGCCTCTCTGTGAGGCGACGGGGATCACGCCGCAATTGCGGAACGGGCTGAAAGAGCTGCAATACGGGGCATGGGAGGATCGCACCCCCGAAGATGTACAGCAGCGCTATCCCGAAGACTATGTCCAGTGGCTAACAGAGCCCGCCTGGAATCCGCCCACCGGGGGAGAAACGGCGGTGCAGGTGGCCAGTCGGGCCTCGCTGGCGATCGCCGAAATCGAGGAAACCTGCACAGAGGGCAACGTGCTGGTGGTCTCCCACAAGGCCACCATTCGGATTATTCTCTGTAGCCTGCTGGGCATTGACTTGGGGCGCTACCGCGATCGCATCGAAATGCCCGTCGCCGCTGTCAGTCTGGTGCAGTTTGGCCGTTACGGTCCCTTGTTGAAGCGCATGGGCGATCGCGCCCATCTACCTGAGTCGCTACGCAATCGGGCCGGAAGCTAGCCATGAATATTTTGGTTTTGAATGCGGGATCCAGCAGTCAGAAGAGTGAGCTGTACGCCCTAGGGGAGGTACTGCCCGCTGAGCCCCCCGCCCCACTGTGGTCCGCCCAACTAGACTGGCAGGATGCCGATACGGCCCAGTTGACCGTTAAGACGGCTCAGGGCGATCGCCTTGAGCAAGAGCTGAAAAGCATCTCCCGTTCAGAGGCCCTCTCCCAGGTCTTGAGCACCCTCTGGCAGGGATCCACCCAGGTGATTTCCAACCCCCAAGCCATTGATGGGGTGGGGCATCGGGTGGTGCATGGGGGCCAGGATTATCGAGAGAGCGTGCTCGTTACTCCTGAGGTAAAAGCCGCGATCGCCCGCCTTAGCAGCCTTGCCCCCAACCATAACCCTGCCAACCTAGAAGGGATTGAGCTGATGGAGCAGCTCCTGGGCGATATTCCGCAAGTGGCCGTCTTCGACACCGCCTTCCACAGCCAAATCCCCGCCGCCGCCGCCACCTACCCTGGCCCCTACGACTGGGTCGAGCAGGGCATTCGCCGCTATGGCTTCCACGGTATTAGCCACCAGTACTGCGCCCACCGGGCCGCTCAGTTATTGGAACGAGATCTGGCTGAGCTGCGTTTGGTGATTTGCCATTTGGGCAATGGCTGCTCTTTGAGCGCCGTCAAAGGGGGCCACAGCATCGACACCACCATGGGCTTCACGCCGCTGGATGGGTTGATGATGGGCACCCGCTCCGGGGCGGTGGATCCGGGCATTTTGATTCACTTAATGCGCCAGGGTTATACCGCCGATCAGCTCGACCAGGTGTTGAATAAAGGCTCGGGCCTGAAGGGGATCTCAGGACTGTCCCATGACTGGCGGCTAATCGAGCAGGCGATCGCCCAAGGCCATGAACGGGCGAAACTGGCGCGAGAGATGTATCTGCACCGCCTCAAGGCCCATATCGGCGCGATGATCATGAGCTTGGGCGGGGTAGATGCCGTGGTGTTTACCGCTGGCATTGGCGAACATGCGGCCTCGGTGCGGGCAGCGGTGGGTGCATCGCTGGAATTTCTGGGGGGCCAAAATTGACCCGAGTAAGAATGAGCATTCACCGGTGGATGCAGACATTGCCACGGCGGAGTCCACCGTGCGGCTGTTGGTGATTCATACCGAAGAGGATTGGGCGATCGCCCAAGACTGCTGGCGCTGCTTAAATTCAGCCATTTCCCAAAAGCCAGCCCCGCCCAACCCGTAACGCTGGCTCGGGTCTGGCTTTCTATACTGGCTTTCTATAATGGGATGAGAACGCTCCACCCCACGGCATCCGCGATGGCCTTTCCCCTCCAAGAGAAATACGTCAATCTCCTCACTGACTTTGGGTTTAAGCGAGTCTTTGGAACCGAGCCCAATAAACAACTGCTGATCGATTTCTTGAATACGCTCTTGCCAGCACAACATCGGATTCAATCGGTGTCCTACAAGAGCACGGAAAATCTTGGCAATACGCCCCTCGATCGCAAAGCAATTTTTGACATTTATTGTCAGGCAAAAAATGGCGATCGCTTCATTGTCGAAATTCAGAAGGCCAAGCAGAATTTCTTCAAAGACAGAAGCGTTTACTACGCCACCTTTCCCATCCAAGAACAGGCCTTGAAGGGCAATTGGAACTATCAGCTCACCCCCGTTTATACGGTGGGGGTGCTGGATTTTGTCTTTGATGACCACAAGCATGATGCCGAACTGCTCCACACTGTGACCTTAAAAAACCAACATTGCGAGGTGTTTTAAGTAGGTGGGCTGGATTAAATATAAGATGGCTGCCAAGGCAAAGTCCTTGAACAGCAAGGGTTACGCGCTTTGTGAAGCAAGAGCGTTTCACAAATAATTGTGCCCATCTACTTACGACAAGCTAACGTTTATCTATATCGAACTGCCTAAGTTCACAAAAACGGTAGACCAGTTGGAATCCCATTTTGACAAATGGCTGTTTTTACTGAAACATTTGCCCGACTTAACCGAACCGCCACAACCCTTACAAGAAGACATTTTCAACCAGCTCTTTGAGGTGGCTGAGGTGGCAAATTTTTCGCCGGTAGAACAGGACAGCTATCAAGAGAGCCTCAAGTACTACAGAGACTTGAATAATGTGGTGGACACCTCTTGGCAGGAGGGCAAGGCCGAAGGAAGAGCCGAAGGAAAAGCCGAAGGAAGAGCCGAAGGAAGAGCCGAAGGACAGCAAGAAGGGATTCGGCAGGTGGCTCGGCAGATGAAGGCGGCGGGGATGTCGAGCCAAAATATTGGCAGCTACACGGGATTAACGGCTGATGAAATTGAAAGGCTTTAGGAAAAAAGGCTGGAATACTGGTCCGGCTAGCTGCCCTGGCTTCGTTGCGGTTGATCCGCCATGCCCTGTAATTAACCTGTAATCAAAAGCTAACCCCGCAAACTCTTCGAACAGCCTCTAAGGCACATCCGATCGCTGCGCTAAAAATGCCACGACGTCTTCATAGCAGGGCTGCCCTTGGGTGCGGCTGTCCGTAGCACTGGTGATTAAAGCGAGGGTGTCGATCAGAGCCATCCGGGCGGCCTCTATGATCAGGAGCAATAGGGCGGTGCCGTCGTCTTGCGATCGCTGCCCCGCCACAATCGCCTCAATATAGGCCTGACGCCGCCCCTGGGTAACCACCACGATTGGAAACCCCGCCTTCAACAGCAGCAGATTCATCAACAATCGTCCGGTGCGGCCATTGCCATCCCGAAATGGATGGATCGACACGAACCGATAATGGGCCTCAGCGGCATAGGCGATTGGATGCAAATCAGCTACGGCTGAGGTGAGCCATTCGGCAAACGCTGCCATGAGTTCAGGTAATAAATAATGAGGCGGATAGTGATAGTCGGTGCCAGCGGCCCGGACATCGAGCTGCCGGTATTGTCCGGCCTCAGTGGGGGCAATCTGACGTGTCACCAAATTATGAATCTGCCGGATTTCCCATTCGCCAATGGCGGTATCGGTTTGGGCTAGGGTTTCGATATAGTCGATCGCCGCTTTATGGCCGATGACTTCCAGGTGTTCGGTGAGGGTTTTGCCGCCGATGGTGATGCCTTGGGAGAGCACCAGTTCGGTCTCGCTTTGGGTAAGGGTATTGCCTTCGATCGCGTTGGAGTTGTAGGTGAATTGCACGTCGTAGCGCTGCTTTAGCTCCGCCAGCACCGGGCCAGATAGGGGCCGAAAGTGATCGAGCCAGTCCTTAAGTTGATTCAGTTGGGCCAGTTGGGTGGGGATATCCATCGAGTCTGCCAGCAGTGGGGCCATACAGATGCGGTCAACTGAGCCTAGCGAAACTTGAGCTTGCGGGAGGCGTAGAGGCACATTTTGAGCAACACCAGACCCTCTTTGAAATGGGCAATGTTGGACTCCCCATAGCTGCGGGGTTGGTAGCGGATCGGCACCTCGACAATGTGCAAATTCAGCTTGGCCGCCCCAAACAGCAGGTCAAAGTCCCCAAAGGGGTCAAAATCCCCAAAGTAATGGCGTCCCGCAATAATCCGCTGGTAGTCTTCCTGCCACAGCACCTTGGTACCGCAAAGGGTGTCCTTGAGGGGTTGTTCGAGCAGGAAGGAAAAAATCTGGGCAAAGATCTTGTTGGCCAGGGTGTTGAGCCAGGGCATTGCGGTTTTAGAGCGGGGGTAGACCAGCCGTGACCCATTGATAAATTCCCCCAGACCTGAGGCCATCACCGCCATAAAGTGGGGCAAATCTTCCGGGGGGACGGTCAGGTCGGCATCCAAAATCATCAGCACATCGCCGCTGGCTTCGGCAAACCCCAGCCGCACGGCATCCGCTTTACCCTTGCCGGTTTGCTGAAAGGCTTTGAGGGTGAACGGCCCCTTGTATTCCGCTAGCAGCGCCTGAATCTCCTCCCAGGTGTGGTCCTGGGAATGGCCTTCGACGAAAATTACCTCTGTCTGGTGTCCGAGTTGGGGCAGACGGGCGATCGCGTCCCGAATGTTGCCCGCCTCATTCCGGGCTGGAATCACCACCGAGCAACTGGGCAAGGGTGGCGGCGCGCAGAGGCTGGGATGCAGTCGGGCAATCACATAGCTGGTGAGGCAAGCGTGCTGCACAATCGGCAACGGCGCTAAATAGCGATTCACTAAAAACGCCAGCCCCGGCACCGGCTTCGGCACCAAAAAGCGGCGGCCCCGCTTCAGGGGCGTAAACCCAGTGACGTTGAGCAAGTTCACCACATCATCCATCGATAACCAGCTCTGGGCGGGTTGGGGACGGCGCTGGCCAATGGCTT
>JAAUQE010000258.1 GCA_012032425.1 Leptolyngbya sp. RL_3_1
AATCATATTTGAAGGGGTTTTGAATGATCAGGGCTCGGCCCTGAATGATGGCAACCTTATTCAGGGCAAGGACTGTAGCGATTAACACAGCTCGCTTGAATGGGGATGTATACAGTATGCAAATTCAACTGGATCGGTTTGATGGATGTCTTGGTAGCAAAGGGCGATCGCGGCCTTGTGCTGTATTTGACAAACCGGATCAGTAAGCCCCGATAGCGTCATGAAAATTGCTTCGTCGGCTGAACCGATTGCGGCAGGCCGAATGACGGGATTGGGCAAGGCTGTGGAGCCGATTGACTAAATCGCCGTGGATCGGGCTGGATGTGCCCCCGGCAGTGACGGTTGGTGTGAGGAAAAACGAGTTTCGGGAGGAGTGTTATGAGTCAGAGTGATCTCGATCTGGGGCAAAGACCGTCTGGGGGAGCGCCACCGCCCTATTCAGGCTGGCAAGCCAAAGTTGCCCAGTATTTTGATTTTGATCGGTATAGAACCAACTTCCGCACTGAGATTCTGGCTGGGCTCACCACCTTCATGACCATGGCCTACATCCTGGTGGTGCATCCCGTGATCATGTCCGATGCGGTGTTTTTGACCGACCCAGGGGATCTGTTTCGGGAGCTGGTGGTAGTCACCGGCATTACCGCTGCAATCGGCACATTGGTCATGGGCCTCTATGCCAAGTATCCCTTTGTGTTGGCACCGGGTATGGGCACCAACGCCTTTTTTGCCTATTCCGTCGTTTTAGGACTGGGCATTGACTGGCGGGTGGCCATGGCCTGCGTCTTGGTTGAGGGTCTGATTTTTATTGCCCTGACCGTCACCGATATTCGCCGCCACCTGATCGCAGCGGTTCCCGCCTGTATCAAAGCCTCCACCACCGTGGGCATCGGCATGTTCTTGGCCTATATCGGCTTGAGTGGGGATACCGCCTTCGGGGGTGCGGGTCTAATTGTGGCCAATGAAGTCACCAAAACCACCTTCGGCAGCTTTACCCAACCAGCGACGATCCTGGCCGCCTTTGGGATTTTTCTCTCCGCCTTTTTTATGATTCGGCGGATCAAGGGGGCCTTGCTCTGGGGGATTGGGGGGACTGCGATTTTGGGTTGGGTGTTCGGGGTGGCGGCGGCCCCCACCGGCATTGTTGCGATTCCGGCGTTTCCTTCCCATCTCTTTGGTCAGGCTTTTGTCGGTTTGGGCGGCATCAATGGCAGCAACATTATTGATTTTCTGGCGGTGCTGCTGGTCTTCCTGTTTGTGGATATGTTCGACACCATCGGCACCCTAATGGGGGTCGGCACCCAGGCGGGCTATATCGATGACAAGGGGGAACTGCCCCGCGCCAATCAGGCCCTGTCTGCGGATGCGATCGCCACCACCGCTGGGGCAATCATGGGCACCTCCACCGTCACCACCTTTGCCGAGTCGGCTTCTGGGGTTGCTGAAGGGGGCCGCTCCGGCCTCACCGCCGTTGTCGCCGCTGGCATGTTTCTGGTGGCGCTGCTATTTGTGCCGATTTTTGAGGCCATCCCTGGCTTTGCCACTGCTCCGGCCCTATTGATTGTGGGGGTGCTGATGATGACCAGCGTCTCTAGCATTCGCTGGGGGGATCTGACCGAAGCGATTCCCGCCTTTGTCACCATTTTCTTCATTCCCCTCGGCTTCTCGATCGCGGCAGGTCTCTCGGCGGGGCTGATTTTCTACCCCTTTACCAAGTTGGTGAGTGGTCGGGCCAGCGAAGTCTCTGTGGTCACCTGGATTCTGGCAGCCGTCTTTATCTTCCGGTTTGTCTTTACGACGCTCCGCTTTGGTTAGGAACGCAAACTGAATAAGATCCGGAATGGCCCACCCTGCGGGAAGGCCACAGCCCTTTCCTATCGCTGGCTTCTCGCAGCGTATGCCCCTTGGGCGATCGGTTGGGAGAGAGAGCAAGAATTGCGGAGTTATTAAATCCTCATGCCGACAAATAAATAGTTTGACCGGTCGCCGCCGATCGCTCTGCCGCTGCGGCAACCGTCAAGGCATACAGGCTCTCCTGCGGCGACACATACATCGGCTTGCCCGCTAGCAGTGCATCCAGCACCGCCGCCGTATCTTGGGCAAATAAGCCCCGTCGCGCCGCTAGGGTTAACGGTTGCGAAATTCCATCCTGAAGCAGCGTGCCTTGGTCCCCCTCAAAAATCAGCGCGCCGCGATCGCCCTGAATCTCCATATAGCGCGCCGGTTGCCACACCTGCTCACCTTTGCCATAAAACACCTCCGCCAGCACCCCATTGGCAAAGGTGAGCTGGGCCGTGCAGCGGCAGGTGTTGTAGTAGGGCTGAGCCTCCCCGCCGTCATCGTCATATTGCAGTTGACTCGACACGGCTGTGACCGCACCGAATAGATTCGTCAAGCGATGCAGGCGAGACAGCGCCCCCACCAAGGGAAAACCAAATTGCTCGGAGTGATAGCTCCACTTTTTAGGGGCCGGACTTTTCGGAACCACCGTCTTGTAACGCACGTAAGCGGGCCGACCGATGGTGGCCAAGTGTGCCTTGAGGGTCTGGTGGAGTCCGCCCCACAGCTCAATGTGCTCGACATGCAGAAACAGTTGCCGCGTTTGAGCCAAGGCAATCAGCTCCTGAGCTGCGTCCACGGATAACGCCAACGGGTATTCCACCACCACCGCTTTACCGGCCTCAAGGGCAGTCCGCACAGCAGCAGCATGGCCATTATTGACATGACACACCATGATCAAGTCAATATCAGAGCGGTGGACCAAGCTTTGCCAGTCAGCAGTCGCCTCAGCACTATAGGGTTGGGCAAAGGTGGTTGCCCTGTCGAGGGTGTGACCGGCAACGGCAACGAGCTGGGCCCGGTCATCACTGAGCAAGGCTTGCGATCGCGATCGCGCCGCATGACCCGTGCCGATTAGGCCAACTCGAATGGGGGCAACTAGGGGCGAGAGTGCTGCGACCAAAGTTTTACCTGAAATTCAAAGCGATTTCCCATACATTATCTCCTCCGTTACAGGGTAATCGGGTGACTTTAAAATCCCCATAACGATAGAGTTTTGCTGTTAGGAACATAATCAGAGTAAGGATATAAGGGATTTTTATGTAAAATTTATTTATTGATAAAAATGTTTCGTGTCGTCACCTCAAAAACCAGAAGCCTAAATCTTCAGAAATCAAGCTGTAACCCTTTGAGGAAGCGCACTTCAAGGCTAACCATTCTCTATATTCATAAGCTGAGGGCTAGCTAAAGTAAGGATTTGATTATAAATCCCATTGGTTTTTGCCAGGTTCACCCTGCTGACAGCGCTGGTTTTCCCGTAGTATCTGTTTTAGAGACAAGCAATGAATCTGAAAGTATGCCCGGTAGATGGGTGGTAGTTTCTAGAGATTCAGTTAGGTAAGTGTTTTATTTGCTGAGAGGATTGCACCATGGCAAGCTATAAAGTTACCCTCGTGAACGCTGGTGAGGGTTTGAATACCACTATCGAAGTCGCTGACGACGAGTACATTCTTGATGCCGCTGAAGAGCAAGGCATTGACCTACCCTACTCCTGCCGTGCAGGTGCTTGTTCGACCTGTGCCGGCAAAATCACCGCTGGTGGCGTTGATCAATCCGATCAGTCCTTCTTGGATGATGACCAGATTGAAGCTGGCTTCGTGCTGACCTGTGTCGCTTACCCCACCTCTGACTGCACCATCGAGACCCATAAGGAAGAAGATCTCTACTAAGAGCCTTTGACCAAATCGGTCTGAGCAGTAATCAAAAAAGCCGGTGAGGGAAACCCTCACCGGCTTTTTCGTCGGTTTTCGTCAAGCCAGGAGCACCCCAGTGCCTTCACCCCTCAGCCCTACAGGCAAGCCCCCCCAACAGAGCTACGCCCTCACCCATTGCCAGATCTATACCGGCGATGCCCTACTGCTGAATCACGCCGTTCGGATTGCGGGCGATCGCATCTTAGAGGTGATCCCTGAGGGGGGTTTACCCGCTGATTGCCCCAGGTTAGACCTCCAGGGTCACCGGGTTGCCCCTGGTTTTATCGACTTGCAGTTGAATGGCTGTGGCGGGGTGATGTTTAACGACGCCATTACCGCTGCCACCCTGGACCACATGCACCGCACCAATCTGCGTAGCGGCACCACCAGCTTTTTACCCACCCTGATCACGGCTCCCGATGCCGATATGCAAGCCGCGATCGCCCTCGTCCAGCAGTATCGCCAGCACCATCCTGACTCAGTGCTGGGTCTCCACCTCGAAGGTCCCTACCTCAACCCGAAGCGCAAAGGTATCCACAACGGGGCTCATGTGCGATCGCTCGACGCGGCCATGGGGCAAGCCTTGGTTGCCGCCGGGGGGGAAACGGTGAAGCTGTTGACCTTGGCCCCTGAGCAAGTCACCGCCGCCGATATTCAGCGGTTGGTCGCAGCGGGCATTCAAGTTTCCGCAGGGCATACCAATGCCACCCTCGCGCAAGCCCTGGCGGGGTTTGAATCGGGCATTTCCATGGCCACCCATCTGTTTAATGCCATGTCCCCCTGGCAAAGTCGTAATCCCGGCATGGTGGGCGCAGTTTTTCTCCAGCAAGAGGTGTATGCGGGCATTATTGTTGATGGCCACCATGTTCATTTCGCCTCGGTACAACTGGCCAAAAGACTCAAGGGCGACAAGCTATTTTGGTCACCGATGCCACCCCGCCCGCTGGGGCCAACGACGTGGCGTCCTTCCAAATTGGTGGTCAGGAGGTGTTTTACCAGAACGGTCAATGTGTCTCGGCAGCAGGGACCTTGGGAGGCTCAGCCCTGACCATGATTGAGGCGATCGCCCATTGCGTGCAGGATGTTGGCATTGAGTTGGCAGAAGCCTTGCGGATGGCGAGTCTCTATCCGGCACGGGCGATCGGGGTCGATCACCAGTTAGGACGTTTGGCCCCCGGATATATTGCCAATCTCGTGATTTTCGAGGAGCAGCTATCGGTGTTGGGGGTGATTGATCAAGGTCAGTTGCGATCATTTGCCCCAGGTTTTTTGAGTCAATCAACCGCAACCATCTTTTAAGGCAACCCCCTATGGCTGAACTCCAGTCGCAACCCCTCTGAGACTCTGAGACGGGTTCGCAGGTTTGCGGCAACCGCCTGGGTGCAATCCCGATGCTCCTCAGCTATGGCGTATTCCGCAAAACGGGACATTATCCTGGGGCCAGAATTCAGGAGTCAGGAGTCAGGAGTCAGGAGTCAGGAGCTAGGAGCCTTGTCCCTGGTTGACTGACAAAAGTTGTTCGCCCTCACCCCCAACCCCTCTCCCGGCGGGCGAGGGGGGCCGAGCACACCCTCTTGTTCCCTCTCCCCGT
>JAAUQE010000259.1 GCA_012032425.1 Leptolyngbya sp. RL_3_1
AGGGCCATCTGTGCTGAGACCGACGCGCTAGCACTCAAGGGCCGAATTAACCCAACCATTACAAACCCAAGGCAAGGGGCTTAAGCCCCCTGTTCAAGGCTAAGGCTATTTAAGCCGCCGAGTACTAGCACCAACGGTTTTGAGAGAATGAGTTAAACTATAATAAATCGACTCGGGGCTGTAACGGTTTCGACGTTTTGACGAAAGTCATTCTGTGATTCAGGCCGAGAGGGAGTCTACTCTCGTTAATCCAGGCTCAAAAACAACGTAAATGCGAACAACATCGTTCCTTTTGCTCGTAAAGCTGCACCTGTTGCCGCTTAATTAGACAACCTCTAGCGAGCGTCTGTAGTCTGACTCCGTTAAGGATTACGGACAAAACCCCAACGGAATGCTTCAACGGGCGTCCTCGGTAGGCCCGTTGACTAAGACTTTACCGAGGCATCCTACCGTTAGGGATTAAGTAACGGTTCCCGCCCTAAGGATTAGAGGGGCTACGCCTGTGAATGAGTGGAATGTTAATACTCAAAGCGGACACGGGTTCGACTCCCGTCAGCTCCATTGTTAACTTTGTTGTGATTTGTTGAATATTTTTCCAAGGGATCTTCTTGGATAGCAATTCGCGATTTCCGTTTGCCTATACTTGATTATGAAGCGTTGCATGTTTTGTTCGGCCCCAGGCTGTTCAATGCTTCTTTGCTAGCATTTTGGGTGGGTGAACTGTGAGCGATCCGCAATATAAAAATAACGGCTTTCCCTTTTGGAAGTACCTGACTCAGCCCGTTTTTAGCCCATTCTATGTGACCCGCCTTAATCCTTGGAAATTCTGGCGGGGGTATCGTATCGAATACCTAGAACGCTGTCTGGAGAAGGAGTGCCAGCCGGGCGAGTATTTTAATTCTTAATCTGGCAAATTGGCTTTTGTTGGTTTTAAACCTTGGAATCTAAACTGCATTTAATCCCTGAGATTAGATGCAGTTTTGGGTTGTATATGTGTTTTTGGGGGCTAGATCAGCAATCTATTAGCGTGATCCGTTGACAGTTCTGATTCAGGGCGCGGCGGCGGTATTCGTCATCATTTCTTGATACTTCATCATCACTTCACACACTGCCTAAAAGCCTCTGCCGCCCAAAATGAGCATGGCTGTCTCAGTCTTGGAATTGCTGCTCGTAGAAGTAGGCGTAGCGATCGCCCTTGGCCAGCAGTTCGGCATGGGTACCCGCCTCGACAATTTCACCGCGATCGAGGACAACGATGCGATCGGCGCTGCGGACAGTGGCGAGGCGGTGGGCAATGATAAAGGCGGTGCGATCGCCCATCAGCCGCTCCAGGGCTTCTTGCACTAGCTTTTCCGATTCGGAATCCAGGGCTGAGGTGGCCTCATCCAAAATCAGAATGCGGGGATTAAGCAATACCGCGCGGGCAATGGCAATCCGCTGGCGCTGCCCTCCCGAGAGATTCACCCCCCGCTCCCCCACCCAGGCGTGGTAGCCCTGGGAAAACTGACTGATGAATTCATGGGCATTGGCCACCTTGGCCGCCGCTTCCACCGCCGCTAGATCAAAGTCTTTTTGGCCAAAGGCAATGTTCTCGGCAATGGTGCCGGAAAACAGCACCGTTTCCTGGGGTACAATCCCAATCTGCCGCCGCAGGCTCTTGAGGGTGACCGTGGTGATATCGACCCCATCCACCAAAATTTGGCCCCCCTGGGGATCATAGAACCTTGGCAAGAGGTTGACCAAGGTGGTCTTGCCTGCCCCCGAAGAGCCGACTAGGGCAATTTTTCCCCAGGCATCGCCATTAGGCTGAGCTGTTTTAGAATCGGCTCCCCGATCTGATAGCTAAAGGACACCTGCCGGTACTCCACCTTGCCCGTCACCGCTGGCAGGGCGATGGCATTGGCCTGCTCGCGCACGGCGGGCTGAATGCCAAACAGCTCGAAGATCCGATCCACCGAGGCTTCGGCTTCTTTAAACAAGTTGTAGTTCTCGGTGGTGTGGGTGACCGGGTCAATCAGTAAGAGCGCCGCCGCCATATAGCTGCCAAAGGCTTCGCCGGTAAGATTCTCTACAGCAATTTGCCAACTGCCCACCAGGAAGATGCACAGCACAATCAGGGCATAAAGGAAACCCACCACGGGGTACTGCACCGCCAGTAACCAGGCGGCTTTATAGCGGGCGCTGCGGTTGCGCTCGGATTCTTCGGTAAAGCGGGCGATCGCATAGTCTTCAGCAGCAAAGGCTCGCACCAGGCGAATGCCGCTGAACACTTCCGTGAGTTGGGAGGAGAGGTCAGAGATCCGATCTTGGCTGCGGTGGGAGTATTTCAGCATTTGCTCCCCAAACCAGCCCACCAAAAAGGCGAGGGCGGGCACCAGAATGAAGGTGGCAATGGTGAGCTGCCAGTTGAGCCACAGCATATACACCAGAATCACCAGCACCTGCAACATGCTGGGGACGAAATCTTGGAAGAGCTTTTTGATCACTTCGCCGATGCGATCCACGTCTTCCGTGAGGCGATAGACCAGGTCCCCGGTCTGGGATTTTTCAAAGTAGGCGAGGCTAAGCCGTTGCAGGTGGCTATAGATATGAATGCGCAATTGCAGGGCTGCTTCTAGGGCCGCCTTTGACATCAGGGAGTCTTGCCCGTACTGCGCCGTTTTGTGAATGACGAACCCGAACATGGTGACGGCCCCGATCTGGGCTAAGGCCCTCACCTCGCCATTCACCAGTAAGGTAAACATGCGCCCTGCTAACCAGGCCAAGATGGGCCAAAAGGCGGTAAATACGAGGGTACACAGTAGGGCATAGACAATGGTGCGCCACTGCTGCTGGATGTAGGGCTGGAGGTTGAGGTAGTTAGAGCGCCGTGCCAAGGATTCGCCTCATGGATCTGACTGTCCTACGCTATCAGCTTTGGGGCAGGGGTTGGATTTCTCGGCCCGTAGGGGGATCATCCTAGGGTTTGCAGATGTTGTTTTGAGGGGTAAAGGGGCCGCGATGTCACCGATAGAGCCAAAAATGCAGCCAACGACGAGACCAACCGTGGTGGTAGCGACAGGGAATCCCGGCAAGCTTACCGAAATGCAGGGCTACCTAGCGGATTTGGCCTGGGAACTGGTGCTCAAGCCAGACGAGATTGACGTGGCGGAAACCGGCAGTACGTTTCTCGAAAATGCTCGCCTCAAGGCCAGTACGGTGGCTAAGGCCATGGGCCAATGGGCGATCGCCGATGATTCGGGCTTATCCGTAGCCGCCTTAAACGGTGCCCCTGGGCTCTATTCGGCCCGCTATGGCAACAGCGACCCGGACCGGATTGACCGACTCCTGCGGGAACTGGGGGATACCCCTAACCGGCAGGCGGTGTTTAGCTGCGCGATCGCTCTGGCCCGCCCCGACGGCACCCTTGCCCTAGAAACCGAGGGGCAATGTCCGGGGGAAATCACCCTGGCCCCCCGTGGCAACGGCGGGTTTGGCTATGACCCGATTTTTTACGTGCCGACGGTAGGTAAAACCTTTGCGGAACTGTCCGGTGAGGAAAAGGATCGGATTAGCCACCGGGGGGTGGCCTTTGCCCAGCTCCTGCCGGAACTGCGATCGCTCTCCATAGCCCCGGCATGAGCCCCCATTCGGCCCCTAATTCACCCCTAATTCACCCCTAATATGCAAGGTCAGCATCAGGGATATGATCTAACGGCATCAGGCTCAGCAGTGCGTAGTCAGGATTACCCTTTCCATAAAAGCGGCATCGTTACCATGCAATGACTCTAAACATGGCGGAGCCTTATGACGATTGCAGCGGAAGACTTCGACCTGGTTTCTCCATCCGAACAGCAGCCTTCGCAACCTCAAGAACTCACCTACCTGCGGACGTTGATGTATGCCGGACTCGTGGGGGGCGGCTGGGGGGCTCGTGGCCACCCTCTACTACTTTGTCTTAGAACAACTGCTGGACTTGGTTTGGGAAACTGGCCGAGTCTCAATCGTCGGCTTGTTTCCCACTTGGTTGCCCCCTTGGCATTACACCTGGATGATTGCCACCACCGGGGGGTTGGGGGTGGGTCTCTGTTTATATTTCTTGGGCTTACCGGGGGAAATGGCGATCGTCATTGACCAAGTCCATGATGCCGGACGGTTAGAGCCCGGTCAGACCCCTGGCATGATTGCCACCTCCTTAGTTTCAATTACCGCCGGGGGCAGTTTAGGACCCGAGGCTCCCCTGGTCCAGATCAATGGCAGTCTCGGCAGTTGGATCTCAGAAAAGCTGAAGCTGACCCTGAAAAGTACCCGCGTCATGACCTTTTGCGGTATGGGAGCCGCCCTCGCCGCATTTTTTGGGGATCCGATTGGGGGGCCGTTGTTTGCCCTCGAAATTCCCCATCGTCGCGGTCTGGAATATTACGAGGCGATCATTCCCGCCATGGTGGCAGGAATTTGTAGCTTTGGGGTCTTTCGCATCGGGACGGGATTGGCGGTGGGTGGTATCTACAACTTTGGCCGCTTTGGGGCCTTACCCAGTCTCACCTGGCTACACCTGGTTGAGGGCGCTGGTCTGGGTTTCGTGGGGGCCTTAGCCGGGATTCTTTTCATTGGCCTCTTTCGCCTGATCAAATGGATGATTCAAAAAATTGAGCATCGCCATATTTTGTTGGCTCTGATGGGAGGCTTAGGGATTGGTTGGATCGCCGTTCTCTATCCCCCTACCCTCTTTTTTAGTGAGCAGCAAATTGAGACCCAGCTCTTGGCCCAGTCGGCCTCGTTTGGGGTAATCACCCTATTGGGCATTTGCTTGGCCAAAATGGTGGCGATTTGTTTTACCATCCATGGCGGCTTTCGGGGGGGATTTATTTTCCCGCTATTTTTTACCGGGGCCAGCCTTGGGTTAGCGATCGCGTTGGGGATGCCAGCGATTCACCCCACCATTGCCGTGTTGTGCTGCATGGCGGCGATCAATGTGGCGATTACGAAAACGCCGATCAGCACCACGATCATTTTGACGGTGTTGTCAGACACCACCATTTTGCCGGTGATGGCGATCGCCAGTTTTACCAGCTTCTTACTCACCAGCAACATCGGTCTGCTTAAAACTCAGCGGGCGAGGGCGACAGAAAGCCTCTCGGGTCTAGCTACGCCAGAGATCACCCCAGCGGTAGCAACATCGGCGGCAGCAGCCGAAACGTAGGATACTTTGACTGGCCCGGATTGACGGGCCTGATTCTGGGAGACGATGACGCCATGACCTTATTTTCGGCTGTGCTGCTGCTGCTTTTAGTCATGGACCCCTTTGGGAACGTGCCCCTGTTTTTGTCGGTGCTCAACCCCGTCGCCCCCAACC
>JAAUQE010000062.1 GCA_012032425.1 Leptolyngbya sp. RL_3_1
TGCTGTTGATGCGCTCAAACCCCAGGTTGGCCCGCAAACCGGGTGCCAGAACCAAACGGTGATTGAGCCCCAGGGCCGACTGGCCAATGATGCCGTTGTAGCCCCCAATGATCGAGTAGCGACTGGTGAGGGTGGTGTTGTCCCCCAGGTCATAGTTGGCAATGGTGTTGAGGCTGGTAATCGAACCGGGCTGGCGACCGCCTGAGGCAAACTGTTGCGCCAGTTGCACCGTTAAATTGGGGTCCACGCGCCAGTCGAGACTGAGGGTGGTGCGAGTCGGATACAGGGGATCAGACTCGGAGCCAAAGTTTAGTTCGCTCTGGGCGGTGAAATCTAGGTTTGCCGAGAGGGGAATGCCGATGCGGGGGACGAATTGTTGGGCACTGGTACTGGTGCCAGCAATGCGATCGTCTCGCTCGCGGCTGACAAAATCTAACCCCAGGCGAGCAATCCCCACCTGTTGCTGCACCCCGAGCCGGAGGGTGGTCAGGGTATTATCGACCGCTGAGCCCGGAGTGGCATATTGCCCCGGAATCAGGACGCTTTCTAAGTTGCCAGCGGCTTGCAATTCCTGGAGGGTATTGCCCGCAAACACCTGGGGCGCTATGCCCTCATTGATTTCCTGATCAAAGCTAAAGGTCAGTTGGGTCTGCTCACTCAGGCTGGCATTGAGGGCACCACCCCAACGGGTTTGGCCGGGACGGAAGCTGGTTGTGGCGGTATTGTTAAAGCCGCTGCTGGCACTACGGAAATAAAAGGAGCCATCCAGAATCTGGTCGAGTAAGGTGCCATTGGCTTCCAGGCGATAGGCACTGCCACTGGTGGTTTGGCCGCTGAGTTCTAAAGAAGACCGGGCAATCTCAGCGGAGAACTGACCGGTTTCTCCTAAAGGAAACAAAACGTCGAAACCTGCCAACTCAAAGGTCTGTGTCCCTTGATCTTCAATCAAGCCGGTGAAGCCCGCCCAACCGGCAGCTTCATCACCGGGCTCCAGGTTGTATTGAAAGCGCACGGCATAAAGATTGCCGCCCACACCGACCCCATCCACTTGATAGGTGGCCACAATCCGACGGACCAGGGTCAACCCTTCACCACTCAACTCTGTGGCGTAAATCGGCTCCCGGAACAGCAGCGAGCCGCGATCGTAGTCAATCTCATAATCGGCTCCTCGCACCAATCGCTGCCGCTCTAGGACGGTGCCGGGGCGGTTCAGCTCTTCGACTTCTACAAAAATGTCTTCGCTCCCCGGCAGGATCACCCGGCGCGAGAGGAAGTAGTAGCCGCTGGTGCCATCGGGGGCAATCGTATCCCGCTGGAAGGGGCGCAGATTATTGGCGTACATGGCCGTTAGCTGCACATTCCCAAAGGTGTAGTTGCCTTTGAAGCCATGGAGTTGGCGGGTAATGGCGGTGAAGTCTTGGGAGGCGCGGGCAAATTCTTGGGTATGGTAGTCCCCCCACATGAAGTAGTCTGCCTCAGCCCCGGCGATCCTAGAATCCCGCTGGAATCGGAAGTAAACGTGATCGATAGAGGGGGTGAGATAGTCGACTTGGGAGCTATCGCCGTAAACCGGGTAGCGCTGCTCACAGAACTGCGTATCGCGAAACAGGCGATTGCCATCGCAGGTTTGGTTCAGGGCGCGCTCGGTATTGATTGCGCCGGTAAATAGCCATTCCCCAAAGGTACCGGTGGCAAAGATACCGGCATCGAGATCAAAGTCGGTGGTGCCCACCAAATCTGGGTTCAAGAAATCTTGGTAGCTGCCCCAGTAGTCAGTTCCCCCCGCCCCCAGCCGAAAGTCAATCACCCCAGAGACCAGGGAAGGCCGCAGATTGGTAATAAAGGCGAGTTGAGCGAAGGCTTCGAGGTCAGGAATGGGATCGAGCGTCGCTTCACGTTCTAGACCTCTCGCCTCATACCCATCGGCAACGGCCCGGACTTGCACCTGCTGGGCATCAAGGGTGGATCGCAGGCTCACCTGAAATTGCCCTTGGCGGGCTAAGACTTGAAAACCAGGGCGATCGCTATCGTAATCGGCCCCCAAAAATTCCCCAGCCGTAGTAGTTAGGGTGACGACCACATCCCGAGGCAAGGGATTGCCCTCCCCATCGGCAATGGTTCCTTGCAAATCTAGGGTGGAGCGGTTGTCGGCAGGCACGGCGGCGCTATCTACCGGCACCAGCTCAAACAGCAGGGTCTCGGCTTGCACCTCAGTTGCAATCGGCTCAGCCGCTTCAGGTCCTTCAGCACCCGATGGATTGTCGTCGGTTGATAAGGGCTCGGTTAACAGAGGCTCGGTTTGAGTGATCGCGTCATGCTCAGACGCCTCTGAAGTGGTTACGCCTTCAGCTACTGCTGGAGCGCTGTTAGGGGTCCGTTCTAGATTCAGGGGCAGGGTCGTAGGGCGATCCGGCTCAGCCGGAATATCGTTGGCTGAAGGGCTAGATAGGTCTTCGGCACCCAATTCCAACGCTGTGGTTTCGACCGCTTCAACCTCGTCTGGCGCTTCGCTGCCGTAGGCAACTCCCAGCTCTGAAATATTGGCCGCGATCGCCAATACACCCACCCAACCGAATACCTTAAAGATCGCCATAAGAGACTTCATTAGCTCTGTCCCTCCCCAAAGGTTGGTGTGACAGCAAAGTTCATGCGGGCTAAACCACCGGGTTCCAAGCGCACCAGCCGGGAGACGCTGTTATCAGCTAGCCAGTAAAGGTTCGGGGCGAGGGTATACCCCGGCAAGCTGGCTAAATCGAGGGTGCCAACCCGGTTCCCAGAGAGGACGTTAATGAGAGAGAACAGCCCATCTGGGTCGGTGATGATGCGGTTGCCGTCATCCATAAAGACGATGGCGTTCGGCACACCGGGCTCACCGTCTTGCTGCTCACCATCGAAGTTTTTGTCTACAAATACGCGGCCAACAATCGTGCCGCAATCGGACAAAATCCCAGGGCGAATAACGAGTTGGAAGGTGGCCGTGACAGTGCCAATGCCAGGGATATTGACTTGAGCCACATTACGCCCCAGATCCCCTAACCGCATCAGCCGTCACCTCTGCAGAATAAATAATTGTCAAGCTCTGCCCACCAGCAATTGAGGGGAATTGAGCTGTAAAGGTTCGACCACTAACATTTGTTGTCGTGGGTTGAGTCGGGGAGAACCCGAAAGAATTGGGTATTAGCTGTACACCCAAGGGCAGTTGATCCGTAACGGTGACAGATGTCGCAGTTACTGTGGTTGGGTTAGTAATCACCAACCGATAAGTAACAATGTCCCCTGGTTCTGCCGCACCCTTATCGGCAGTTTTCACGATTGTGACCGTTGGTGAAGCTGGGGTGCTGATCGTAGTTTGGTTGGATCGGACGTTAACGGTATTGGTGCCGTTAGAAAAACTTCCTCCGGCTTGATTCGTGACTACCGTCTGACCATAAGCAGGCAGTGCACCTGGCTCGAAAAGACTTTCGCCAAAAGGATGAGGGACTAAAGGTGTTAAAAAAACGGCGAATAATGCGATCGCCACAAACCTCAACGGGCTAATTCTGAGTCGTCTAAGTCCATTGAGAGCGACATGCGATCGCTCAACTATCCAACCAAGACTGGTCATTTCTTAAACATTTGGTAGTACTTGCACCCTCACCCTGATGGCTTAATTTGGGCAAACTCTAAGGTGAAAGCAACTCCTTAGAGAAAACACCAGCTTTAGCCAAAGATACTAGAGAGAATCAGCATTGAATGCTAACCGCTACCAACTCTAGCTAGCTAAAAGAAAATCAACCGTGACGTAAAGTTTTCTTTACGCTTTCCTGAAAACCCTGATAGATGCAGCCACCGTCTACGCATTAATACATAAAATCCTCAAGAAGTACAATCCCCCGAGCAAAAATTTTTCATCCTCGGAGAGCGCAATAAAAATGTGACGGGAATGTGACGGCGAGCTGGGATGACTTGGCCATTGCGCTTGGGACAATGGCCTCAGGACCGGGTAATTGCCGTTTTGAGTTCCCGACAAAACTCCCCAATGGCATTCAAACCTTGGGCTGCGGGTACTCCCGCTAGCCGCTTCACAAAGGCACTGCCCACCACCACGCCGTCAGCTCCCCATGCCTGTAATTGGGCCGCTTGTTCCGGCTGTGAGACCCCAAACCCGACGGCGATGGCCTTGTCGGTGGTGGCCTTTAATTCTGTAATTAAGCCCTGTACCCGATCTTGAATCTGGCTGCGCATTCCGGTGACGCCGGTCACACTGACCAGGTAAATAAACCCCTGGGATTGAGCGGCGATCGCCTGAATTCTCTCGGCTGGACTCGTGGGGGCGACCAACAGGGTGAGGGCGATCGCGGCGCGATTCGCCGCTGTCATCAGCGGCTCCACCTCTTCTAACGGCAAGTCCGGCACCACCAACCCTTTCACCCCGACTGCGGCGATATCTTGCAAAAAGGTCTCAATGCCCCGATTGAGAATCGGATTGTAGTAGGTAAAGAGAATAATCGGCGCGCTGATCGCTGGAGCGACATCCTTCACCAAAGCCAGCACGGCATCTAGGGTCACCCCCTGCTGTAAGGCGCGGGTGGCGGCTGCCTGAATCACCGGACCATCGGCCAAGGGATCGGAGTAGGGGACGCCCAGTTCAATCAGGTCTGCTCCGTTCTGATCCAAAACCTTGAGGGCGGCTGCGGTTGTCGCCAAGTCTGGATCCCCAGCGGTCACAAAGGGAATGAGCGCACAGCGCCCTGCTTGGCGGCAGGCTTGAAACCGTTCTGATACCGATATCATCTACTTCTTCTTCCTTAGCTTCCCTAGTGCAGCGTCAAGCTGCAATTTGTAGGTTGGGTGGCGCGATAGCAAAACCCAACACAGTACGCGATTGTTGGGTTTCACTGCGTTTTACCCAACCTACGAAACCCTGATTTTCAAGATTGACAGACCACTAGCCAACTGGCTGCGCTAAAAGCATTGCAACTGGATAATTATCTGCTGAATCTCCGCTCTGCGAGAAAAGCATAGCGCTACATCCGGCGCTCTCAACGGGAGCGCCGGGTGATTTTAGGGCTGTACAATCGTGTCGAAACTGATGCCATCCGGTGCTAGATACCGGCACCGCCCAGAAATTCTTCGATGACGCGATCGCTCAGGTGACAGCGATCGGTGGCGCTGCCAACGGTTGCGACGTCCCTTCCTGACCGATGATCCGTCGTTGGGGCCTCTGACTCGCTGGTGACCGGGCTGCCGGTTTTGAGGCGATTCACCTGCTGTTCTAAGGCCTCGATCCGATCGACCAGAGCGCGAATCACTTGCGCCTCAGAGTCTGGCAGCCGCCCATGCTCTAAAGGACCGACCCGCTCCCCAGAACGATAGACAATCCGACCGGGCACCCCCACCACGGTGCAGTCTGAAGGGACCGCTCGCAGCACCACTGACCCAGCCCCTATCCGCACGTTATTACCAATTTCAATATTGCCGAGGACCTTAGCCCCTGCCCCCACCACGACGTTATCACCCAGGGTGGGGTGACGCTTACCAGTTTCCTTGCCGGTGCCCCCTAAGGTCACCCCTTGGTAAATCAGGCTGTAGTCACCGACGATCGCCGTCTCCCCAATCACCACCCCCATACCATGGTCAATAAAAACGCCCTGGCCAATGGCTGCACCAGGGTGGATCTCGATGCCCGTGAAAAAACGAGCCCCATGGGAGATCAGCCGGGGAATGAAGGGTAACCCCATGGACCAGAGGTGATGGGCAAAGCGATGAAAGAGCAGGGCTTGTAAGCCGGGGTAGCAAAACAAGACTTCCAACCAACTGCGGGCTGCCGGATCCCGTTCAAAGATGATCCGGAAATCCGTTTTCAGTGTTCCTAGCACTTACCCTGCCTCTCATCGGTAGTAAAGATTTCCTCAACTATCCTAACGTTTGGGGGCGAGCATTAAACCGAGGCGAGTCCGGCGAGATTCTCCTTAATCATTGACCGTGAGGCTATAGCCAATCCGCTGGCCCTGGGTGTGGGATCCCACCCAAACGTCGTAATTGCCTGCGCCGAGGTTGGCCGTAATGGTGTCATCTAGGTTGCTGCGGCTCAGATCCTGGCCACAGTAGATGGTCCCGGTGCCTTGATGGCGAACCAAAAGGGTCGTATCCCCAGAGCTGTCTACGGTGATGGTGGCATTTGTGGCTTGGCCGAGGTTAAAGCTATGGTCGGGGCTCTCGTCGCCATAGCCCACACAGGGGGTACCGGACTGATCGGTCGTGGCAATGTTAGAGAGGGCATAGGTGCCCACCGTGGTGCCAGAAAAACGGGCAATTTGGGCCGCGAGGGCTGGGGCGATCGCTAAGAGGGCCGCAGCGCTACCGATGGCCAGTGATCGACGCAAAGTGGATGAATAAGCAAGCATTTTGAAAACCCTCCTCGTGAGTAATGTTGAGCTGCGTGACTGAGACCTTGACCCCATTGGCTGGGTTCGCTCAACGTGACGCTCATGTCTCTATAGTGGCCCTAGGTCCGTACGCCAATAACGGGGACTGGGCAACCCTGTCAACTGTCCCATCCATGACAACAATTGGGTGGTGAAGGTTTGCTGTGCTAGTCTGCTGTATTTTGCCATTTTGAGGGCGATCGCTGTGGTTTCTGTTGTGCTGCCTTGCCTGAATGAGCTGCGCCATGGCTATTTGCCCAAAAATCTTGGCCAATTTAGCCCAGCAGCAGGGCAACCACGAACGGATCGCCGTGGTCAGTGCCAGCCCAGATGACACTTTCTCCATCCTGCAACAGGCCAAGGGCTGGCGGGTGATTGCCTCTGAAGCCCAAAACCGTGCCCAGCGCCTCAATGTGGGCATTGCTGCGAGCGCATCGGAGGTGGTGCTACTGCATCACCCGGCTACGCTACTACCGCCCCGCATTGCCCTCCAGCAGATAGAGCAAGCCATGACCGACCCCCAAGTGGTCTGGGGCGGGTTTCACCACGGCTTCGACTGGGACCACTGGCTATTGCGGTTTACCTCCTGGTATTCCAATCAGGTGCGGGCACGCTGGGGACGGGTCCTCTATCTGGACCACTGCATTTTTGCCCGCAAGACCGCCCTAGAGGCGATTGGCAAGGTGCCTGATCTGGATATTTTTGAAGACACGGCTTTAAGTCAGCAGCTCCAGTCCTTTGGCCCGCCCCATTTACTGTCGGGCGTGGTCACCACCTCGGCTCGCCGCTTTCAACAGCGGGGGTTTACCAGCAAGCCTTGCTAAACCAGGGGTTAAAGCTGATGTATCACAGCGGCCTTGATCCGAGTTGGATGAATCGCCTCTACGAACGCCAGAGCCAGATCAATGTCACCTACGGTCCCCAAGCACCTACGGAACCGGCAGGGAAGATGGGGTCGGAGAGATAGGGTGCTGGGGAGATGAGGAATTAGGGAATTGGGGAGATGGGGAATTGGGGAGATGGGGAATTGGGGAGGTGTTTTTTGAATTTTGAACTCCGCGTTGCGGTTCGTCAAAACGCCTGCCGCTGCGCTTTGAGCAAATCGGTAATCCCTTGTTCCGCTAAATCCAGCAGGGCATTCATTTGCTGTCGTGAAAAGCTACCCTCCTCAGCGGTGCCTTGCACCTCAATGATCTCCAGGGATTCATTCAGAACCACGTTGCAATCTACGGCAGCAGCCACATCCTCTTCATACTTCAGATCGAGCAGGGGGATGCCCTCGACAATCCCGACCGAAATCGCAGCCACTTGATGCTTGAGGGGGGAGGTTGCTAATTCCCCTGCGGTAATCAGCGTGTTGATTGCCGTTTGCAGAGCCACATATCCACCGGTAATGGCGGTGGTGCGAGTACCGGCATCAGCCTGGAGTACATCGGCATCCACCAGCAGGGTGCGCTCTCCCAACGCTTCAAAGTCGAGGGTGGATCGCAAACTCCGGCCAATCAAGCGCTGAATTTCTTGGGTCCGGCCCGAGAGTTTCAGCAGCTCCCGTTGATGGCGCTGGGGGGTGGCGCTGGGCAGCATCCGGTATTCAGCCGTCAACCAGCCCCGACCGCTGCCTTCTAGAAACCGGGGCACCCCCGGCTCTACGGACACAGTGCAAAGCACCTGGGTCTGACCGCACCGGGTCAAGACCGACCCCGCTGCAAACCGGGTAAAGTTGGGCTCAAAGCTAATCGGACGGAGCTGATCGGCCTGTCGTCCGTCGGGGCGCTGCCATGGCATAACCTATTCCTCGTTGGGTTTTCCTCACCGTTAGGGTTCACGGCGTTGACTTCACTCCGTTACTCGGGGCAGTGAAATTTCGGGGCAGTGAGAAGCCGTTGGCCTCACTCAGAAGCTTACTCAGAATACAGGGCGATTTGCGCCAAGCCCGTCAGCCCCAAAAGCGAATGGCAGTCGTGGCCACTAAGCGGCTACTGACGGGCGATACAAGCATACTATTTTGTTAGATGTAGAGTGTTTTTACGGTTCAGCGCCATCAGATGCGCTATATTTGGCCCAGCCAAAACCGGCTATCCCAAAATTGAACTGCTACCTATGGTTTCACAGGTCCGGGTTTCTTCCTCACCCCCCCCGCATCGTTCGGCCCGTTTATCGACCCATCCGTTGCTGCACACTGTGGCCGGTACGGTGCAGGTGTTTACCTCTCCCCACCGCACCTTTTTTACCAACGTGATGGTGCAGGCCATGCGACGGGCGGGCCAGGGGGATGCGGTGCTGGTGGTGCAATTTCTGAAGGGGGGGCATTCGCCAGGGGGTCGAGCACCCGATGCAGTTTGGCCAAACCTTGGACTGGATGCGGGCTGACTTATCCCGCTGTCTCCATACGGCTGACGTGACTGCTGATGAGCGGGAAACCATTGCCCACCTTTGGGAGGAGACCCAATCCCTGGCGAAAACGGGTCGATATGCCTTGGTGGTGCTGGATGAGTTGAGCTTAGCGATTCAATTTGGCCTGATTTCTGCCGCGTCGGCCTTGGACTTTTTGACGACGCGACCCTCCCAAGTGGATGTGATCTTGACGGGACCGGATATGCCTGAGACGCTGTTGGCGATCGCCGATCAAGTCACCGAATTTCGCCGTCACTTGCTGCCCTAGGTCCTCGATCTTTTGGGTCCCGCTTCTGCCTTTTTCAAAAAACCGCTCCTCAACTTGGTGTGAACCCATGATCAAAAACGATGCTTGGATCCTGGCAAAGGCCACGGAGGGGATGATTCAGCCCTTTGAATCTCACCTGGTCCGCCACGTCAACAGCGAGGTAGCGTCGCCCCATGCCGTGATTAGCTACGGCCTCTCTTCCTATGGCTACGACATTCGCCTGTCTCCGGCAGAGTTTCGGATCTTTCGCCATGTGCCAGGAACGGTTCTGGATCCCAAGAATTTCAACCCTGACAACTTAGAACCGACGACGCTCCGCAGCGATGACAACGGCAGCTATTTTGTGCTGCCCGCCCACTCCTACGGCCTCGGCGTGGCGCTGGAACGGATTCAAGTGCCGAACAACATCAGCGTGATTTGCATTGGCAAGTCCACCTATGCCCGCTGCGGCATCATTGCCAACTTGACCCCAGCGGAGGCGGGTTGGCGGGGCCATCTCACCCTGGAATTCTCCAATTCTTCCAGCGCGGACTGCCGGATCTATGCCAATGAGGGGGTGGTGCAGCTCCTATTTTTAGAAGGGGAGCCCTGTCAGGTGAGCTATGAGACCCGCCGAGGCAAGTATCAGGATCAGCCGGAACAGGTGACCTTAGCGAAGGTTTAGCCGGGGGCTGGGGAGATGGGGCTGGCAGAGCCGTAGAGGCTAGGACACTGGACTATTAACGGGTGATAGCTTTGCACCGCTGGTCAGCAAAGGATTTCAGGGAGCCTATGTAAAACAGCTCAAAGCCTTTCTAGTCAAGGATTTGAGCTGAAAATCACTCCCATACAGCATTCCCTTACTGGGTAAGCTATGCTCCTTTGGTTAAATACATTGCGTTGGATTTGGGCTCAAAGTTTGCGGGCTTTACGCTTTTAAAGTTCCGGGACACAGTTGTACCACCGTCACCCCTGCTGCGGCTAAAGCACTGCCAAATTGCTTCCAGTCCGAATCAACGGCGTTGAAAATCGGTGGATTATCAGGATGAACCAGGGCTGTCGCGACAAATCGATGATCATCTTTGTCGAATTTTTCGAGATCGGGATTTTTAGGAAACTGTTCAAAACTGTCACTGTTGGGTATAGGCGTAATCGAAACAAGTTGGCACTTTTCAGGATTTCTCCAATTCGTTAGAACCCATTTCAAAAAAGAATCACCTACACCAGGTTGTCCCGATTGCGAGACTTTCTTTGTGTACTCGCCAATGATGTGCCAAGCATCATCAAGAACCAAGATCTCTTGATTCTGAATGTGATGAAGCTTTTTGATGCAGGTCAATCGACAAGCTAGCGTTGCCTGCGGACAGTTGCGTCCATTCGCCGCCACCAAAACATTCGTATCGACAACCACTGGCATCAGGAAGCTTCACCCGCCATTTGCCGCTTCATTGCCGCTTCGGTCATGGCCACTAGATCCCCCATTTCGTCGCCGAAGAAGTGTTCAGGCCAGTTGTTGATGTTGCCAAATTCATCCAGCGCTAACGGGGTGAGGTGAGATTCACCATTGTCATCCATGTCGCAAAAATAGAGGGCAGCTTCTTCATTAGTGATCTTCTCTTGAGCTATCCCAAGTTGAAGGCGTCTAAGTAGATGCTCGCTATGGCTCTCGACAATGATTTGTAGATTTCGCTCTTTTGATACTTCAATAAAAAGGTCGGCGAGTTTGGCTTGAACAGCGGGGTGAAGATGAATCTCAGGTTGCTCAAAAATCACGGTAGAGCCTTCTAGAGCGTAGTAACACAGCACTAATACTGGCAGTATTTGGGAAACTCCGAAGCCTATATCAGTAATGGTGGTTTTTGTTGAGTGAGGCGTGCGTTGAATCAGTAGTTCATACTCACGACGATTCTCAGCAATCGGTTGAAGAGAAAAATCATGGATAAGTCCTAATGCCTTCAACCATCGTGCCACCTGCCCTTCAACATATGTGCTTTTTCTATTGGCAGCTAGCAGGGCTGGAATGGTTAGTTCTCCTCGTTTTCCAACATCTTGAGGGGTCTCACCAGACCAAATATAAAGTCGATGGGGATATTCTCGCAGAGGACCGAGGTAATAAGTCTGTAGCAGTTGCTTTTCAAATGAGCTTACCAAATTAGAAATGTAATCAATCCCCAAATAAATCTTGCTAAAAAAACCATAGCTTTTTAAAGGAGGAGAAATATGCTTGTCAATTTGCAGGATTATTCTAGGTGAAATATCACCTTCGGCTTGTAGTTCATAGCCATTCTCAGAACTGTCTGAGCACACTATCCCGATGGTGTTGATGATATTCTGTGCACTTTTAAATTTATATTCGATTTTGGTGACTTGAAGGTTATCTTCATCGATTTCTAATGCGCTCGCCAAGTGAACTATTCCTTGATAATAATCAAAGGAATTTATGAATCTATCCGGTATCATGTCAGGAATCAAGTCCAGTGGCAGCAGAAATTCATCTAATGTTTTCCAGGAACAAGAAAAGTTTAATCGGGCAGGAATTTCGTGTTTGTGTAGGAAGTCCTTTGTGCTTCCTAAGTCAACATAGGTTTGTTCGTTTCCTAGCTCTAGAACCTGCTGCCTGTCTCTAGATTCCACTGTTTGCTTGAGCATCAGTAGAAATTGCAGGATGCTGCTCTTGCCAGAACTGTTGGTGCCAAACAATCCGGTGATTGAAGCGAGGCGAATATCGCCAGTATCACGCCAGGATTTGAAGTTTTGGAATCGTAGGGTTTCCAGCATGATTAATCGATTCAGCCTGCAAAAAAGAGCGGCGCATCATACTGTCCATGGTAAGCGGTCTTACAAAAGCAGCGCGTAACCGCTCAAACCTCCTGGGGCGTCTTGTGTTGCGCCGCCAGTTCTGCTAGGTCCATCTGCTCATACTTCTCAAACGGCTGATGAATCCAGGGATTGTCCGATAAATGCCGACCGTAATAGTCCGGCTTGACCACCGAGCAGGCCTTATACCAGAGCACCGCCGTCCGCACTTCATCGATATAGAATCCGTACTTGTGGTTCAGCCAATGGACGGTGCGCTTCAGGCTACCCCCAGAATCCACCAGATCATCCACCAACAGCACATGGCTGCCCACATTCGCCGTGGTCATGGCCAAATCTCGCGAAAAGGTGATCGACCCTCGGGTTTGATTGTTTTCGCCCCCATAGGAAGCCACCGATAACACCGCTAAGGGCACATCAAACAGCCGACAGAGAATGTCTCCGACCCGTAAGCCCCCTTTGGCCAAGCAAATAATTTGATTAAATTCCCAGCCAGAGTCATAGACCTGCAAGGCCAGGGTCTCAATTAGCTGGTGGTAATCATCCCAGGAAACGTGGAGATCAGACATGGTAGCGATCGCGCGAACCACAGTAATGGTTTGGAATTGAGCCATGATACTACTGTTACACCGTCTCCTGAGGTATTGCCCTTACCCATGACCACCTCCCCTGCCGCCGCTGCGCCCGCCGCGCCCCGCCTTTCCCTCTGGACCAAACTGGCCTACGGCGCGGGGGATATGGGCTCTGGCATGACCTCGAATCTGATTGCCTTTTCGTTTTTGATCTTTTTGACCGATGTGGGGGGGATTAACCCGTTGGCGGCAGGCACCGTGCTGTTGATTGGCAAGGTCTGGGATGCCGTCAATGACCCCGTGGTGGGGATGCTGAGCGATCGCACCCGCAGCCGCTGGGGGCGGCGCTATCCCTGGATTTTTCTGAGTGCCGTCCCCTTTGGCCTCAGCTTCTTTTTGATGTGGTGGGTGCCGCCAGGGGGCGGGCCGGGGTTTCGGTTTTGGTACTTTGTGCTGGCATCGGTGCTGTTTCAGGTGTTTTTCACCACTGCCAATCTGCCCTACTCCACCCTCACCGCCGAACTCACCCAGGACTATGACGAACGCACCGACCTGACCACCTTTCGCCTCGCTTTTTCGGTAACGGGGGCGATCGCGGCTCTGGCCTTGGGGCTGGTGGTCAGCGGCCAAGTGGCCGACGAGCAACTGCAATATCAGATTATTGGCGGCCTCTGCGCGGCGCTGTCGGTGGTGCCCTTACTGATTTGCGTGTTTGGCACCTGGCCCCACGCCCGCCGGGTGCAGGATCTAAATGCGGCCCTACCCCAAGTCGAAGCGGTGCCTGACCTGCCCTTTTTACAACAATTTCAGGTGGCCTTTCGCAACCGCGCCTTTATGTATGTGGTGGGCATTTATCTATTTGCTTGGCTGGCCCTGCAAATTACCGCCAGCATCATCCCCTTTTACACCGTCTTTTGGATGGGGCTCGACTCCTACTTTTTGCCCGCCCTATTGGTACAGGGGACGGCGATCATCATGATGTTTGTGTGTAACCTGATCAGTCGCCGCATCGGCAAAAAGAAGCTGTTTTTTCTGGGGATGGGGGTGTGGCTGGTAGCCCAAATCGGCCTGTTTTTCCTCCAGCCCGGACAGATTTGGGCGCTGTATGGCCTCTGCATCATGGCCAGCTTTGGGGTGGCCACCGCCTATGTGGTGCCTTGGGCGATGCTGCCCGATGTGATTGAGCTAGATGAGCTGCAAACCGGCCAGCGCCGCGAGGGGGTGTTTTACGCCTTCATGACCCTGCTGCAAAAGGTGGGACTGGCCCTCGGGCTGTTTCTCGTGGGGCTAGCGCTGGAATGGTCGGGCTTCGTATCCGATGCCGAAATCCAGGCCGACTCTGCCTTGACCGCGATCCGCGCTTTTATGGGGCCAATGCCGATGGTGCTGCTGATTGGCGGTATGGTGCTGTGCTATTTCTACCCGATCACCCGTGAGATCCATGCCGAAGTGTTGCTGAAGTTGGCGGAACGGAAGCAAAAGTACCTGTGAGGGTTAGAGTTGATGCTCTAGATGCCGAAAAACTACCTGGGTTCAAGCCGGTCTGTAGGCCGAGCCCGGAGGTGTTTGAGTCCTGTTAGACCTTCAACCCAAAACGACTGGTCCTCAAAAAATAATCCACCGATAGAACCTCAGAGGAGGGCGGTAGAGGGGCAGTAGAGGGGCGCTTGGAGCGATCTCACCGTTGCGATCGATAGGGCAGCCTTCACTTCTGGGTCAAAGAATGAGAGGGTGCTAAGTAGCCGCAGTCCAACCAGCGCTGATCATTGCAAACCGTCCTTAACCAGGATTCAGACCCTTTTGCATCCCGGCGACTGGTGCTATCCCCCTAAAATTCAAACGTAATTTCGTATGACCCCAAATGCGATTCGGACCCTCGCCCAGGTCAGACAGGACTTTTATGCAGCATTTGCGGAAAGCATTGGTTTCCCTGTCACCACCACCAAAGGGGGCTCCCATTCTAGTAATGCCTCTAAAATTGCCTGGGCTGATGGCCAGCAGCGCGCCAACTACATTTGCGTTTATGCTCACTTGGCCCCAGATGTGCTGATTCCCGAGCGACCGCTGATTCTACGCTTGGGGGTGAATAAGGGCTTGGGTCTAGAGCCAGCCAAGCGCAAAAAAGAAAGCCCGCAGAGTGGCCAGAAACTGCTGCGCTTCGAAGTTACCTTTTTACCCGATGAAATCTTGGGCCTCGTGCCTTGGATTGTTAGCCTGTTACATTCCCAAGATCTAAAACCGGATGTGGCGGTGACCCCACCGTCCTATCTGGCTGAAGTCAAGGAACTGGATGAGCTGATCGCCCAGGGGGCCTGGACCGTCAAAGCTACCGAGTGCTTTGCTGAGCAGCAGGCCGCTGCCGCTGCCGCTGCCGCTGAGCAGGGATAAGATTGGGTGCTAAACCAGGGCCTCTAGCTGGCGGACCGACCGGTCCACAATCGCCAAGCTGGCTTGCCAGAACGCCGGTTGACGAATGTCTTGCTGGAGGTGCTGCTGCACCAGGTCTTCGGCGGTGTGGGTGCCGGTGTCTCGCAGCAGGGTGGTGTACAGGTCGTTGAAGGCTGCACCATAGCGCTCCCGCTGGGCATAAATCCCCAGGCTAAACAAATAGCCAAACAGGTAGGGATAGTTGTAAAACCCTAACTGCGAGATCGAGAAGTGCAGCTTGCTGGCCCAGAACATCTCGTCATAGCTGGCAAGGCTGTCTTCGTACCAATGCTGCCAGCTATCGCGCATCATCCCTTTGAGAACATCGGCAATCACAAACCCCTGCTGGCGGGCTTCCACCAGCTTTTGCTCGAAGGTGAACCGGGCCGGAATATTTAGCAGAAAGGTAACCGCTGCTGAGCCATCTTCCCAAGCGATCGCCCGTTTCTGCTCCGGGGTACTGGCTTGCGCTAACAGCGCATCCCGCACCAGGGTTTCGGCAAAGATGCTGGCGGTCTCCGCCAGGGTCATCGAGTAATAGGTCTCGTAGCGGGGCAGGTCCCGCATCACCCAGTTGTGCCAAGCGTGGCCCAGCTCATGGGCGAGGGTGAGCACGTTGTTCATGCTGCCCTCAAAGGTCATAAAGATGCGGGGTTCACGGGGCTCAGAGAAGCCAGTACAGTAAGCCCCCGTAGAGCGGTTGGGAGTGGGCTGGGCGTCGATCCAGCCCTTCTCGGCCATCATCACCGCAAAGTCCCCCATTTCTGGGGTGAGCTGCCGGAAGGCATTGGCCACCAGGTCGATCGCCGCCTCAAAGGTAAACACCGGCGCATCATTCGCAACAGGGGGCGGCGCAAACAGGTCCCAGGGTTCCATCGGGGTAATAGCGAGCACCTTACCCATGGCGGTGAGCGCCCGCTGACCGATCGCCCGATTTTGATAGGTGGTTTCCATCAATGCGTCGAGGGTGGCGCGATCGATGCGGCTTTGGTGGCAGCTCTTGTCGAGGTAATGGAGGGGGCGCTGGCGGCCCCGCTGCTTGGTCTCTTCCAGCCGCCAGCCGTTAATGGCGTTGAGAATTACCGCGACGGTTTCGGCTCGACCCTCCCAGGCGGCTTTGACCCCATGCCAAGCTTCGGAGCGAATCTCCCGGCTGGGAGAGCTAAGCAGGTTAAAGGCTTTGGCCAGCCCCACTTCGTTGTCCTCGACGGTGCATTTGAGGGTGCCCGCCAGCTCGGTGTAGAGGTTGCCCCAGCTATGGAGGCCATTCACCGCTAAACCCGTCACCAGTTGCTCTTCGGTGACGGTGAGCAGTTGGTCCTTGAGCTTACGGCTGTGCTGGATCGAGAAGCGGAGTTCGGCGAGATCGGGGTCGGTAATCAGAACCTGGATAAAGGCCTCGCTGGCGCGGGTGAGAAACACGTCCAGGGGCGGTGGTGGCTTGACTGATCTCAGCGCCCAACTGTTGCAGGGTGGGTTTGCAAGCGCTGGCGCTGGCATCCTGGGAATCGACGCTGAGGATGGAGGAAATGAAGGTGCGGAGGTTGCCCAGCTTTTTGGAGATTTCGGTGCGCTGCTGGTGAATCACCCTGACTTGGGCCATCAGCCCGTCGAACTGGTCTGATGGCAGGGTCTCGGCGGTGGCGATGTATTCAGTGAAGGGAGCGCAGGTTTCAGCGAGGGTGGCGATCGCCCCTTTCAAGTCCTCTAGGGTAATGGCGATGCGGGGGTCGCTACTGTCGGTATAAAAGGCGCTGTTGTCCCAAGTTTGACGCAGTGAAGCCATGGTAAAGGTAGAGCGAGTGGGGGATGCGTCCTCCATGAACCGTGAAAAACTGACTGGGGAAGCATTGCCGCGCCCGCCGTCACAATAGCGGGCTGTAATCTCGCCGTTGCAAGGATTCTGGTTCTAATGGGTGACAGCCCCTAGTCTAGCCAATTTGTTGAAGTTGCCTGGTTTTGGGTCCCCGCAGCACGACATCGCGGCGTATTCCGCAAAGCGGGAGATTATCCTGGGGCCAGAGTTCAGGAGTCAGGAGCTAGGAGCCTTGTTCTTACTGAATTCTGGCTCCTGCCTCCTAGTACTCGGCGGCTTAAATAGCCTTAGCATTGAACAAGGAGCTGAAGCCCCTTGCCTTGGGTTTGTAATGGTTGGGTTAATTGCG
>JAAUQE010000063.1 GCA_012032425.1 Leptolyngbya sp. RL_3_1
ACCCAAGAAGAAGTGCAAGGAACGAGAGTTGTTGAAGGAAGCGTATTGGAAGATCAGACGACCGAAGTAGCCATGGGCTGCAACGATGTTGTAGGTCTCTTCTTCTTGACCGAACTTGTAGCCGTAGTTCTGAGACTCGTTCTCGGTGGTCTCACGCACCAAGGAGGAGGTCACCAAAGAACCATGCATGGCGGAGAACAAGGAACCACCGAACACTGCTGCCACACCCATCATGTGGAAGGGGTGCATCAGAATGTTGTGCTCTGCTTGGAAGACCAACATGAAGTTGAAGGTCCCGGAAATACCCAGAGGCATGCCGTCAGAGAAGGAGCCTTGACCCAAGGGGTAGATCAAGAAGACTGCGGATGCGGCTGCAACGGGGGCAGAGTAAGCGACGCAGATCCAAGGACGCATCCCGAGGCGGTAGGAGAGTTCCCACTCACGACCCATGTAGGCGAAGACGCCGATTAGGAAGTGGAAGATCACCAACTGGTAGGGGCCACCGTTGTACAACCACTCATCGAGGGAAGCTGCTTCCCAGATGGGGTAGAAGTGCAGGCCGATAGCATTGGAGGAGGGCACAACCGCACCGGAGATGATGTTGTTGCCGTACATCAGGGAGCCAGCGACGGGCTCACGGATGCCGTCGATATCGACGGGGGGCGCTGCAATAAAGGCAACGACGAAGCAAGCGGTAGCAGCGAGCAGTGTAGGAATCATCAGGACGCCGAACCAACCCACATACAGGCGGTTTTCGGTGCTGGTGACCCACTGACAGAACTGCTCCCAGAGGGAGGCAGATCTCTGTTGTTGTAGTGTCGTAGTCATGATGGAAATAAGTGCAGGTTTTGCAGAAGTCGTTCCCGAAGGAATGACAGGACATTTGTTATGTATGTCCTTATGTTAACAGCGTCGTTACGGAATGTAAAGGAAGGCTCGGCAAGTTAAACCAATGACGGTGGGTCAGTCGTATAGCAGTCGCCAGTCTGATTAAGACAAGACTGCGTGCCACTTTGCTTGTGGGCTACAGAACGGGACGATCCGAGGTGTCTCAAGCAAAGTGGCCAGCGCCATAGCAGGGATCTGCACCCGGTGCAGAATGCAGGGCAATTAGGCAGGCTTGAGATGGAAGACAGTTCTGAAAATCCGGCCACGCCTAGGGTTATACCTGAGTCCACGGCGCTGCCCCAGCCCTGAAGGGCGGTTAAGGGCGGGCTAAAAACCCCTGATAGCCTTGACTAAGCTCCTGTACTGCGGCTTCATACAACTGCTTGCCGTGGTCAGGCGTCGCCAAGCCTGGGTTAGAGCCCATGCGGCCATCGGGGTAATGCTGTCGAAAATCCGCCGCGCCGTAAATCGGGTAACCCGCTGGAGCCACCGGCGGATTCAACGGGGCTGATTTGATCGAGTCGGGGTAAACATACTGGGTGAGCGCCACCTCACTGGGGGTGGCGTGGGATCCTTCTTGGTCGCCGTATAGCGTCCTGGCCAAGCTGAGCACCGATCGCGCCATAAACCAGTTGGCCACCTGACAGCGCACCTGGGCGGATTGGGGAATTGCAGATCGGCCAACACACTATAGGTTTCGGCAAAGGCGGCCTTGAGGGTGGCGATGTTGCCGCCATGGCCATTGATAAAAAAGAAGCGGGTAAACCCGTAGCGGGCCAAGGGTTTTACATAGTCTTGAATCAGGGCAATGATCGTGCTGGGCCGGAGGCTAATGCTGCCGGGGAAGGCGGTGTGGTGCAGAGCCATGCCCACGTTGATTGTGGGGCCGACTAAAGCCCCGGTTTGGTCTCCCACCCCTTGGGCGATCGCTTCCGCACAGATGGCATCGGTGCCAATCAAACCCGTCGGGCCATGCTGCTCCGTTGAGCCAATCGGAAAAATAATGCCGGTCGAGGTTTCGAGATAAGCCTCCACCTCTGGCCAAGTAGAGCGATGTAATTGCATGGCGGCAGTGCTTTGGGAATGGGCTGTAAGCGAATGGTGGACGAGATTTTTAGAACGAAGTTCCCAATCCACACTACAATGCCACCATCTTGACCGAGATCTTGATCCAGCAAACGGTAATCCGATTACCATCAGGGGTTACTGCAACCGGGTGTCTAAGGCGTCCCCATCAGTGCATTTGAATCTACGCCCGTGACCTATCCTGCAAAATCTACCGTGAACGAGGATCCGCAAAAATCTGAGGTGGACGACGTTCTCTCCCATCTTGCCATTAGCTCCGCCGATCGCATTCTCATCTATCTGGCGTTGAACGCTATGAAGCTTGGCGGTCACCGCTATGGGCTTTTGTCGAAGCCGCCACCACCGCCGCCAAACTAGCGGTGTACACCTCTTATCTAGAGCATGGCAATAATGTTCGCAAAACCAGCCTGATCCACCATGTGGAGCCTAAGCGGGTGCGGGCCATTATTAAAGAAGTCAAAGACGTATTAGAAGAAGGGCGATCGCTCACCACCCTAAGCGAGCAAGAGCCCTACTACCTCAGCGGCCTGCCCTACCTGTGGCAAGAAAAGTACCCCTGGCAGTCCGGTCAGCCCCGTCTGCACCGCAGCGAACTCACCCCCAGTGAGCAGCAGCACCTAGAGACCAAGCTCCCCGAGCATTACCCCCCCGCCCGCTTGCTTGATCTCCTCCAATTTTTGGATCTGATCAAGCTGCTCCATACCCAGTCCCAAGCCGATCTGCCCCCGCGTCAGCGCATGGCCCTCAGCGATGCCCTAACCGAACACATTAAGTTTCGCCTGCTGCATTCCGGTACCGTCGTGCGCATGGAAACCCCCTCCCTGTCGATTCCACTATTTGCCCTAGCCCGGACTCACTATGCTCCCAAAGGTGAGCAGGAGCGGGTGTTTACCATGATTGATGACGTGGCCCGCTTCTTTCGACTGATGCAGGATTGGGCTCAGGAACAAGATGGGGGGATGCGGGCCTTAGAAGTCTTTGATATAGATGAAAATCGTCGCGTCGAAGCCCTACAAGAACTGGATCGCCTGCTACAGGGCTGGGCCGACAAATATCACCGCGACGGCGGCTATCCGATGCTGTTGCAAATGGCCGCTGGGACCCGACACCCCCAAGATGGCCAGTAGACTAAGAATCGATCATCCTAGGCCAAGAAGGGCAAAGAAGACGGCGGCTCCCCTCGCCAATCAGTTGAGGCTGGCGACTAGAATTCGCGTCTACAAAAAACAAGCCTGCCTCCGCAGACCACACCTCCAGCTTGTCGTAGGCTTCCTTCCCACAGGAAATAGGGTAAATGATGGGCTTTCTCCGTTGGAGGGCGCTTCGCGAACGACAAGTTCAGCCCGAACGGCAACTTCAGAAGCCGCAAGGCCATACTGAGAATTGCTGCGATGAAAGGCTCTCCCACTTTTTTCGCTTTCTAAACATTGTTAACAAAGCTTAAAACAGGGCACAATCGATCGACGTTCCTTCATAAGTTTCCCCTTCCATGCTGAGCCAGTTAGATCACTTAAGCGTTGCCGTTGACGGTCGCTACGCCACCGATGCTGAGCTGATGTTTTTCCAGTCTTATCTCCGTACGGCGCGGCTGCGGTTTGGCCTCTACCAAAAGCTACAGCAGTTAGAGCCCAAAATCGTCCAAGATGTTCTGGCCCAGTTGCAAGCCCAAGATCCGACACTCCTGCGAGTGGGCGATCAAGATCTCACCGCCAAATGGCAGCGGGATACCGTCCGCACCCTGCGCTACGCGGCCACAGCCAGCCTCATTGATGATACTGAGCTGTATAAAGAACGAATGCTGCTGTGGTTTCAGACGATCATGCGCTCGTTTCGCGCCGGCCATAGCTGCAATGTCACCTACCAAGTCATGCAGGAGGTGGTGCGCAAATACTTTTCTGCTGAGGAAGCCGCGATCATTTGCCCCTTGCTCGAAATGAGTCGCGCTGTCCTGGGTGAACCTCAAAATCCCTCTTGAGGGTCAGCGCCCCCAGTCTGCTAACGTGACAGGGAATTGACCTCAGCCGCTCTGTAGATCAAAGGCTCCTAGCTGGGCAGATAGACGCCACTGACCCCGATTGCCGCCGTTATCCCATTGACAGGGTGATTTAATGACCGCTGATATCCCCGCCTTAGCCACGTTACCGCTGATTCCTTACCTGGATGCGACGGGCCAAATTCCCACGGACTGCCAGGGGAAGGTGGGCATCTATGGCGTTTTCGACGCGCACGGGATCTTGCAGTACGTCGGCTATTCCCGCGATGTTTACGTCAGCCTCAAGCAGCATCTCGTGCGGCAACCCGCTGCCTGTCATGGTTATAAACTAGAAACTATCGATCGTCCCAGCCGCACCCGTTTAGAAAGCATTCGCACCGCCTGGATTGAGGAAAATGGCGTGCTGCCCCCTGGCAACCAGGATGAGGCCGCCTGGACCGCAGCCATTGATGCCAAAGTGACGATGACTGCGGCTGAGCAGGCTGAATATGAGGCCCTAGAAGAGATCGCCCAGATCAAATACCTCAAAAAAATTGCCCGCCGTGTCGAAGCCCAGATCCTGGAAACCCTCAAAGCGCGTGGGGTGCAGATGGACCTCCGCTTTAATCCCAAGCTCAAGGAATCGGGCCTGTTGAATTTGAAATAGCCAGAGATATGGGGCGCAAACCAATTTACTTCTATATCGCTCGGGAGGAGCCCTACGGTTGTTTTTCTAATTTTTCTTGGCATGGCTTTACCCTCGACGGCCAATGGTGGCCCACCAGCGAGCATTATTTCCAAGCCCAGAAATTTATGGTGAGCGATCGCCCCTGGGCTGCCAAGATTCAGCAGGCCAAAACCCCAAAAATTGCCGCCACCATGGGCCGTAGCCGTAAGCACCCGATCCGCCCCGATTGGGACGCTGTTAAAGATGACATCATGACCAGTGCGGTACGGGCTAAGTTCCAAGCCCACGCTGAGATTCGTCAACTGCTCTTAGCCACAGAGGACGCGGTGATCACCGAGAATTCTCCCATTGATTATTACTGGGGCTGTGGAGCCGATGGCAGCGGCCAGAATCAGTTGGGACAAATTCTGATGGCGGTGCGCCAATCCTTGAGAAACGGCCAAATGGATGAGTCGCTCGATCAGTGATCGGATTATCACTGAGAAGCATAGGGGCAAGCTGTGTTGTGACAGTGCCCCAGGCCAGGGCACGACGTTTGTCATTGAACTCCCAATTCGTCAGCAAGTGCTAGATGGGGATGGTCAGATCCCTAAGGTTCCAGCCCCAGTTGATATGACCCCCAGGGTTTAGAGTGCGATGCGGAGTCAAGACTGGTTCGCTTCAGGCGATCTCCTTTCTAAAACCCGCAACCAGAGCCACCCCAGCCCACAACCGATCGCATAGTAAGGAAAATCACTCCAGGTAAAGGTGTTGCCCAGCACTAATCGCCCTGGCAGCGTTGCTCGAATCGCTTGGAGCCAAGGGGGTTGCCACAGTTGCAGCACTTCTAGCAGGCAAGTGGCCACAAAAACACTGAGGGCAATGGTGAATGCCTTGCCCCGAGGCCAGAACCACGCCACCAGCAAAATCCAGAAAATTTCGTAAGGAATGCCGCCAAAGGTATCATTAAGCCACTCAGCACCTCGGCCACCATAGAACTTAGTCACGAGTCCAAAAGGCACGATTATGCCGAGGCTAATCAGTAATGTTGATCGGCTATAGCGCATGGGGAAAATTGATAGAAATCTGATTGATTGAGCCTAGGTGCATCTGTTAAAGCCGCAATTAGACGCCGTTATTTAGCCACAGGCTTTATACTCAACAGAATCCTTGGTGGGTTCCTTGAAAGCGCGTCAAACGATTGCGTTGATTTTTCTATACCCTTTATGTGACGGTGAACCATGGCACGTCCTATCCAAACCTATACCCTTTCCGAACCAGGAACCGCATCTGCCCATGGCGTCAAAGTTGGTTATCCTGCCGGTATCGGCGACTTAGGCCCTTGTTTAGAGGCGTTAGGCTTAGCCAAGCCCCAGGCCACCTTGGTGGTGATTGGGGGGGCCAGCGGTTTGAATGAGACCCAAAGACAAAACGTTGAAGCCTTGTTTCAAGAGGTTTTGTTTCCCTTAGCAGAGGATTTTCAGCTCTGTGTGGTAGATGGCGGTACCGATGCGGGGGTGATGCAACTGATGGGACAGGCGCGAGCTGGACAATCAGGTACGTTTCCGCTAGTGGGGGTTGCGCCGCGATCGCTGGTGCAGCTCCCGGATGATCCCCATCCCAACCCTGAGGGGGCAGGGATCGAACCCAATCACACCCACTGTTTATTGGTACCGGGAGCCAACTGGGGGGATGAATCTGAGGCCTTAGCCCAAGTGGCAACCCTGTGTGCAGGGGCTCATCCTACTTTGACGGTTTTAGTGAATGGGGGTTCCGTCACCTGGCAAGAAGCTCAAATCAGTGTAGAGGATGGGCGGGCTGTGGTGGTGATGGCGGGCAGTGGCCGAGCTGCCGACACGATCGCGACGGCCCTCAAAGGGGGCACCAGTGACGACCCTAGGTTAGAACCGCTCCTGTCCTCAGGATTAGTATCCTATCTTGATTTAACTGAAGACTCGCTCACCTTACGCCAAGCGTTGACATCACAGTTATTCAAAGATACAAATTGCCATGGGCATCCCTAAGATTAGGATGGGTTGGCCGGATCGAAGCTTCACCAACCACCTCTAAAATCCCCCTGATTTTGGGGTGGTTAAGCTCAGAGGGTGCAATGGCAGATGATTCTCTAGATACATTATTAAATAGTTCGCGGCGTTCTCGTCCTCGTTCGAGTGATGGCTTGCGAATGGCCGACATCCTGCTGATGCCTGCCGCCCATCAGTCCCTAGCCAACTGGCTCATGCGCCGCTACGAAGCCTCCATTGAGGACATTGCGGCTCACGTTAATACCGATGTGGCCACGATTCAAGCCACCGTTGATTCCCTGGTCAAAAGGGGTTGCTAAAGTCGGTTGAAAGCGATCGCGGGCGACTGTACCGAGTCAACCTGGCCTCCAAATCCGGGCGGCAGATGCCCAAGGACATTTGGAAAGTACTGGACAGCGGCTCCCAAAAGGCCAATGTCTTTGTCTCTTACTCCCGCCGCAATAAACAGTTTGTCGAACGACTCCATGCCGCCCTAGAAGCCACCCGTCGCCAGGTCTGGGTCGATTGGGAAAATATTCCCCTGGCCTCAGACTGGTGGCGAGAAATTGAGCTGGGTATCGAGCTAGCTGACACCTTTATCTTTGTGCTGAGTCCCGACTCGGTGCAGTCGAAGGTGTGCCGCCAAGAGATTGACCACGCTGTCAAGCACAACAAACGCTTGGTGCCCTTGGTCTATGAAGATGTTGCCCCTAGCCAAGTCCATCCTGAACTCGCCCGACTGAACTGGATTTTTTTGCGCCAAGATGACGATTTTGAAGCCAATTTTCCGGGCTTGTTAACCGCCCTCGATCAAAATATCGATTATGTGCGTACTCATACCCGCTTGCTGGTCAAAGCCCTGGAATGGGATCGCCACGATCGCGATGGCAGTTATTTGCTGCGGGGAGCCGAACTAGAGCGGGCCAATGACTACCTGGTGCAAGGTCGCCAAGAGGAACCCCGCCCGACGCCGCTGCACCATCAATATGTCCTGACCAGTGCCGAAGTTGAGGCGAATCAACAGAAAGCCGAAATTACCCGCCAGTCCTCCCTGCTGCAGTTGCAACGCCGGGGATTGGAAGTGGTCACCGCGATTTCGGTGTTGGCCTTGGCCTTGGGGCTGTCTAGCCTTGGTCTCTATCGCCAAACCCTGCAAGCCCGCCGTGCGGCCGACCATTCCCATCTAAAGGCATTGAGTCAGTCCGCAACGGCTTTATTTTTATCTGATCAAAGCTTCGAAGCGCTAGTGACCGCCACCCAAGCCGGATCGCTCTTGCAAGCTCACGAGACCGAAGTCGAGGCCGATGCTAGCCTCCGCAGCGAGATTGCCAAGGCGTTGCAACAAGCTCTGTTTTGGGTCTATGAGCGCAACCGCCTGAATGGTCACACCGGTACCGTTTGGCAGGTGCAGTTCATCGATCAGGGGCAAGGACTCATTTCAGCCAGCGCTGACGGCACCCTCCGCATTTGGCAGGCTGATGGCACCCTCCTGACCACCCTTAGCGGCAATGGTGCGCCTTTGCAAGACGTGGCCCTCTCACCGGACCAAGAGACCATTGCCGCTGTGGACAGTGAGGGTTTTCTCTATCTTTGGCAGCAGGATGGCACGGTCATCGATCGCTGGTCTGCCCATGACCAACCGATTCGAGCCCTGGCATTTTCCCCCGATGGCGAGACCCTCGCCACGGCTGGAGAAGACGCCATGATTAAGCTATGGCAATGGCGGAGTGGAGACTTACGCCGCAGCTTGACCAGCGATCGCGGCGGCATCCAGGACCTCCTCTTTAGCCCCGATGGCCAAACCGTGGTCAGTGGTGATGAGGGGGGCTGGCTCCAGCGCTGGTCCATCAATGGTCAGTTAGAGGATGCCGCTCCGGCCCATCGCGGCCCGATTCTGGGGTTGGCGCTGGACCCCGCCAGCCAAACCGTGGCCGTAGCTAGCCACGATCGCTCCGTATCCCTGTGGTCCATTGCGGCCACCACCCTCAGGGAAAGGCGGCGGTTTCAGGCCCATGATGAACCGATTAACTCGGTTCAGTTCACCCCTGACGGCACTTATTTGATCACCGGGGGCAGCGATCGCGCCATTTACGTGTGGACCCGTGAGGGCGATCTCCACCACACCCTGCTGGGTCATACCGGCCAAGTCACCACCATTGCCCCTCACCCCGATGGCCAGAGGTTTGCCACTGCGGGCAGCGATCGCACAATCCGACTATGGACCATCCGGCGTCCCCATTTGCAAATCTTGCGGGGGCACCGAGCTGGAGTAAACCGGGTCGCGGCTTCGCCCACCGCCGCCGAGTTGGCTTCGGTCAGTGACGATGGCACCGTCAAGCTCTGGCAGTATGATGGCACCCTCTTACGGACCCTGAGCGACCATGCCGAGGCCGTCCTTGATGTTGCTTTCAGTGGTGATGGCAGCCAACTCGCTTCTGCTAGCGTCGATGGTAGCGTGCGGCTTTGGCAGCGAGATGGGAGGCTTCTGGAGGTGCTCACCGGGCATCAAGGTCCCGTGCATGGAGTCGCCTTTAGCCCCAGCGGTGACCTGATCGCATCGGCGGGGGGAGACCATACCGTCAAGCTGTGGCGACCGGACGGTACCCTATGGAAAACGCTACAGGGTCACGATGATGGGCTACTGAACGTCGCCTTTAACCCCGAGGGCACCCTGTTGGCCTCAGTGGGCTGGGATCATGACGTCCGATTATGGTCTGCGGAGGGCGAACTGATCCGCACCTTGACTGGCCACCGGGGCGCTATCTTTGCGGCTCAATTTAGTCCCGATGGTACTTTGCTAGCCACTGCCAGTGAGGACAGCACCGTCAAGCTCTGGCAGGTTGAGGATGGGAGCTTGCTCAGTACCCTAGCAGGCCATCAAGATAGCGTCTTAGCGGTTACCTTCACCCCCGACGGTCAAAAAATTGTCTCCGTTGGCATCGATCAGACGCTGCGATTTTGGGACCTGGATAGCACCTTGCTGAATACCCTCTCAGGCCACGATCACGCCCTAAATGATGTGGTTTTTTCAGCCGATGGTGAGTATGTGGTCTCTGCCAGTGGTGACCGCACCGTTTTGGTCTGGCAACTGGCGATTATTGGCGATCTCTCCCAATTGCTGACCCGGAGCTGTGATTGGCTGACCGACTATCTCCGCACCAACCCCCTGGTCGAACCGGAAACTCGCCAGATGTGCGCGGTGACGTCTGCGCCCACCGACGGGGCGCTCTCGACCCCAGGGGTGGGTCCATAGCTTCAGGCGGGATTTCGGGCCATGATTGCTTCACCCCTGGTCTTCAAGGTCTCCTAAGAGTATTCCATCTAAAAAATCATCCCGTCAGGCGACCTAAAGTTGCTGCCCTAGGCTCCGCATCCGTGGGTCACGAATGACGATGCTGGATAGGTATTTAGCTGGAACACTCTAAGCCCGCTTGCTCGCGGACAGTGCGGGCGATCGCTGAAATATCTTCATCGCCATAGCCCCGGCCAATCAGCCCCGTTTCCACCTGCTCGACGTAGGCCGCCATGGGCAGGGGCACCCCCAGATCGCGAGCCGCACCCAGGGCAATGTTGAGATCCTTTTGATGCAACCGCACCCGAAACCCCAAGGGATAGTTGTTGTTAATCATGTTGCTGGAGCGATGGGTCAGCCCCCAAGATCCAGCCGCACCGCCCCCCACCGCTTGCACCACCTGTTCCATATCCAAACCGGCTTTTAAACCCAGGGCCAAACCTTCAGCCACGGCCCCGTAGGTTCCAGCCACGATGATTTGGTTGATGGCTTTGGTGAGTTGGCCTGATCCAATCGGGCCAATGTGGGTAATGGTGGTGCCCATGGCAGCCAGGACGGGTCGCACCGACTCAATGATCGCCGCCTCACCCCCCACCATAATCGACAGGGTGCCGTTTTTTGCCCTTCCGAACCGCCCGATACCGGGGCATCCACGAATGCAATCCCTTTCGCCCCTAAGGTCGCGGCCATGACCTGGGTGGCCTGGGGGCTAATCGTTGACATGTCTATCACGACGGTGCCGGGGCGAGCCCCATGAATCACCCCTGGTTCCCCGAGCAGCACTGCTTCTACATCGGGGGTATCGCTGACGCAGGTGATCACCACATCGGCAGCGGCGGCGACAACTTGAGGCGAATCCGCCCGCTGGGCTCCAGCGGTTACCAAGGGCAACTCGCGATCGCGGGTGCGGTTGTGAACCGTGACGGCATAGCCCGCTTTGAGCAAATTGATCGCCATGGGAGCCCCCATGGTTCCCATCCCGATAAATCCAATGTTCATCCCTGACCTCCTGAACTGCTGGCCAATATAAACCCTGTCCACATCCAAACCCGTAGCTTGCCCTACGGTAAAAACTCAAGTTTTCAAGTTGGATGTGGTGTAACAGTCACCCGTGCAGTCACTAGTCTGATTCAGACAAGACGCGAGCTACGGTGTCACGCCAGCAGGATCTGCTGTCGCAATTCCCAACTGGATACCTTCTACCGTGCGTAATGCATCCATCAATGCCACCACCTGGCCATGGGGCACGACCTGATCCGCTTGAATCACCACCAGCAGTTGATTGTTTCCCACCCGTCGCCTTTGGATAGCGACGGGTAATTCCGCCACCGTCACCGGCTGGGACCCCAAGAACACTGCCCCGTCCGCCATCAGCGTCACCGTCAGATTGTGGGGCAGCGGCCCCTCCGCCGTACTCGCCTCCGGCAAGTTCACGGGCAACCCCTTTGACGACGGTTGCAGGAACAAGCTGGCCAGGATAAAAAAGATCAGCACTACAAAAATTACATCGATCATCGGCACGATATTGATCTGTGCTGACGATTCTGTCTCTTCAGGTAAGCGCATCAGTCAAAAAAGGTCCTACGGCCCTAGAACAGCCCCGGCCCTCTATTTATATCTTCCCTTTTATATTTTCCCTTCAGCGGATAGCCTCCCTTCAGCAGCAGGAACACCCTGGGCCGCCGCCTCATCCCCACAAAGTCCCTGCCTGTTTGCCGTACAGGGAAGATTCCTGGTCTGAATTGATTCCTGAAATCCCTCAGGGGACCCGGCGATCGTTCGGGCAGGAATAGAAGGACCCCTAGCCCCCTTGCTCACTTCGGAATAAACTGATGGATGCCTAATGCCACAGGTCTCCAATGGGAGCGCCTAATGCCATAGGCTTCCTTTGGGAGCATAGTGGGTTGGCTACCGGGAACCCGGTTTCCTCAGCTCGGCATTGGGTGGGGTGTTAAACCGCATCCAACTTGAAAACGTTAGTTTTACCGTAGGACGAACTACGGTTTGGATGTGGCCAAGGTTTAGTGATCTGAGTATTTCCAAATTAGGGGTTGATTTAGCGATGAGTGCAGAGGTATTTGAGAAGGTCAAAAAGATCGTTGCTGAGCAACTCAGTGTAGAAGAGGCTGACGTCAAGCCCGAATCGAGCTTTGCTAACGACCTCGGTGCTGACTCCTTGGATACCGTGGAGTTGGTCATGGCCCTAGAAGAGGAGTTTGACATCGAAATCCCTGATGAAGCGGCAGAGGGCATCGGTACCGTGCAAGCCGCCGTTGACTTTATCAAGGAAAAATCAGCTTAGTGACCCAGTGCTTTGAACATCTCCACCAGAGTCACTCTGTGGAGATGTTCGTGTTTTAAACCACATCCAACTTGAAACCTTGAGTTTTTACCCTAGGGCGAACTACGGGTTTGGATGTGGCCAGGATTTAAAACCCTGGGTTGGATGTTGAGGTGAGCTATGGCAGAGTCGGGAAAAAAGCGCGTCGTGATCACGGGGCTGGGGGCGATTACCCCCCTGGGGAATACCCTAGAAACCTACTGGCAAGGCTTAATGTCAGGCCAGTCGGGGATTGGCAAGATTACCCAATTTGACGCCTCCCAGCACGCTGCCCAAATTGCTGGCGAAGTCAAAGGGTTTGATCCGCTGCAATACCTGGATCGCAAAGAAGCTAAGCGGATGGATCGCTTTGCCCAATTGGCAGTGGTGGCCAGCCAGCAAGCGCTCGCCGACGCCCAGCTCGAAATCACAGCACTCAATGCCGAGCAAGTCGGCGTCATGATCGGCACCGGCATTGGCGGTTTGCGGGTGATGGAAGAACAGCAAGCGGTGTACCTTAGCCGAGGTCCCAGCCGCTGTAGCCCGTTTATGGTGCCGATGATGATTGCCAATATGGCGGCGGGTCTCACGGCGATCCACACTGGGGCAAAAGGTCCAAATGCTGCTCCCGTCACCGCCTGTGCCGCCGGTTCCAATGCCATTGGGGATGCTTTTCGGCTGGTGCAGCAGGGCTATGCCCAGGCGATGATTTGTGGCGGTACCGAAGCCGCGATCACGCCTTTAGCCATGGCAGGTTTTGCTTCAGCCCGAGCCCTCTCCACTCGCAATCACGACCCGCAAGTGGCCAGTCGTCCCTTTGATCGCGATCGCGATGGCTTTGTAATGGGGGAAGGCAGTGGCATCTTAATTTTGGAGGATTTAGACCATGCCCTGAGTCGAGGGGCACGCATCTATGGGGAAATGGTGGGTTATGGCATGACCTGTGACGCTTACCACATGACGACTCCTGTCCCAGGGGGGGAAGGGGCGGCCCGCTGTATGCGACTCGCCCTGAAAGATGCAGACCTTACCCCAGCGCAGGTCAGCTATGTGAATGCCCACGGCACCAGCACGGGCGCAAACGACCCTACGGAGACCCAGGCGATCAAAACTGCATTAGGAGAAGTCGCTTACCAAATCCCGGTCAGCTCAACCAAGTCAATGACCGGTCATCTGCTGGGGGGCTCTGGCGGGATTGAAGGGGTGGCGGCCGCGATGGCGATCGCCCACGACCGCGTTCCCCCCACCCTCAATCTGGAAAATCCTGACGAAGGCTGCGACTTAGATTATGTGCCGCACCGGGCTCGGAACGTGCCGGTAGACGTTGCCCTCTCCAACTCCTTTGGCTTTGGGGGGCACAATGTCACCCTGGTTTTTCAGAAGTATCGTAACTAGGGCTACAGATTAATAAGTATAATGACTTATGAAGGCTGGTCTGCTACTTGCTAATCTGCCATTTTAGTATTTGTGCCTTGCCTAGGGCTAAGTCGATGTTGCCATCATTTAGCCATTTCTAGGCTACTAATATCCCGTTGTCCCCAGGGCACCTCGGTGGGATGATGGGCGTGGGTGATTTGTTGGCCTGCGGTGGCTCAGGTTCAAGTTGCAAATTTAGGTGCCCGTTAACCGTCGTTGAGTATTTAGGTCTATGGCTGTCGCAACCCAATCCTTGGAAGCACTGTGCGTTAACTCGATCCGATTTCTGGCAATTGATGCCGTCGAAAAGGCTAAATCTGGTCACCCAGGGCTACCAATGGGGGCTGCGCCCATGGCCTTTGTCCTCTGGGACCAGTTCATGCGGTTCAACCCTAAGAATCCCCAGTGGTTTAATCGCGATCGCTTTGTCTTGTCTGCGGGCCATGGCTGCATGTTGCAGTACGCTCTGCTGTACTTGACCGGTTACGACAGCGTCACCCTGGAGGACATCAAGCAATTCCGCCAGTGGGGCGCAACCACCCCCGGTCACCCCGAAAACTTTGAAACCCCTGGGGTCGAAGTCACCACCGGTCCCCTCGGTCAGGGCATCTGTAACGGGGTCGGTCTGGCCATGGCCGAAGCCCACCTAGCGGCTCGGTTCAACAAGCCCGACTGCACCCTGGTTGACCACTACACCTACGTCATCCTCGGCGATGGCTGCAACATGGAAGGGGTGTCGGGCGAAGCCTGCTCTTTGGCGGGTCACCTGGGCCTGGGTAAGCTGATTGCCCTCTACGACGACAACCACATTTCCATTGATGGCTCTACCGACATCTCCTTTACTGAGGATGTGGGCAAGCGGTTTGAAGCCTATGGCTGGCATGTTATCCATGTAGAAGACGGCAATAGCGACCTAGAGGGGATTGCGAAGGCGATCGCACCGCCAAAGCCGTCACCGACCAACCCACCCTAATTAAGGTAACCACCACCATCGGCTACGGCTCCCCCAACAAAGGCGGCACCGCTGGGGTCCATGGAGCTGCCTTGGGTGCGGACGAGATCAAGCTCACCAAGGCAGCCTTGGATTGGTCCTACGGTGAATTTGAGATCCCGGCGGATGCCTTAGCCCACATGCGTAAAGCCGTGGATCGGGGAGCCAGTGCCCAAGCGGAGTGGGAAAACATCTTGGCCACCTACCGTACCAAATATGCGGCTGAGGCGGCTCAGTTTGAGCAAATGCTCTCCGGTGAGCTGCCCGCTGGCTGGGCCGATGCATTGCCCACCTATGTTCCTGGGGATAAAGCATTAGCCACCCGCAAGACCTCTGAGGTCACCCTCAATGCCCTCGCGCCGGTACTGCCAGAGCTGATTGGCGGCTCCGCTGACCTCACCCACTCCAACCTGACGGAGCTGAAGGTTTCCGGCAGCTTCCAAAAGGGCGCTTACGAAAACCGTAACCTCCGCTTTGGGGTGCGAGAACACGGCATGGGCGCGATTTGCAATGGCATCGCCCTCCATAACTCGGGCTTGATCCCCTACTGTGCCACCTTCCTGGTGTTTGCCGACTACATGCGGGCGGCGATCCGGCTGGCGGCCCTGTCCGAAGCGGGGGTGATTTACGTGATGACCCATGACTCCATTGGTTTAGGAGAAGACGGCCCCACCCACCAGCCGGTGGAAACCATTGCCTCCCTCAGGGCCATCCCCAACCTGACGGTGATCCGTCCTGCTGACGGCAACGAGACCTCTGGAGCCTATAAAGTGGCTGTTGCCAGCCGCAAAGCTCCCACCCTGATGGCCTTCTCCCGCCAAGGCTTACCCCAACTCGAAGGGTCTTCCATCGACGCTGTCGCCAAGGGCGCTTACGTGTTGTCTGATAGTGACGGCACCCCTGACCTGATTTTGATCGGCACCGGCAGCGAAGTCCCCCTTTGTGTGCAAGCCGCTGAGGTCCTGAAGGCGGAAGGCACCAAAGTGCGGGTTGTCTCCATGCCTTCTTGGGAACTGTTTGACGCCCAAGATGCTGCCTACCGAGAATCGGTGCTCCCCAAGGCGGTGACCAAGCGGTTAGCCGTAGAAGCCGGTATTACCATGGGGTGGTGTCGCTATGTCGGCGGTGAAGGCGATGTGATTGGTGTCGATCAGTTCGGTGCTTCTGCACCGGGAGGGTTGGTCATGGAGAAGTTTGGTTTCACCACTGAAAATGTGGTGGCTCGGGCCAAGGCATTACTCAGCTAGGGAATTTCCCGCGTTTTTCTTAGGAAATCGACGGGTCATTAATGGCCCGCTGATTTTTTATAGGCAGCCAACTCAGTTTTCTAACTGATAGAGGATGCAGTGGGTACTATGTTGAGGTAAGTTCTGCACTGCTATGAACCTTGGCTATTTTGAAGCAGGACGTCTTCAAAACCATTACGGACCTAGACGAACTCAAAAAAGTCCTCCATTGGTTTGACACATTCCAGGGCCCGCCGATTCCCCAGACGGTGTGGCTCCAATGTCAGCTGGCGCTGATTGAAGGCTTTACCAATGCCGTTCGCCATGCCCATAAGCGACTCCCGGCATCAACCCCGATCATCATCAAGGCGGTGGCAACGCACGAATCTTTGGATATCAAAATTTGGGATCAAGGCCCAGGGTTTGACTTTGGCTCGACTCTAAACCGCAAGCTCAAAACCACGACTGCGGATTCTGTGGGAGGGCGAGGGTTACGGATTATGCGGCAGGTGGCTGATACCGTAGAATATCTGACCGAAGAACCCAACCAGAACTGCCTCCATATCTGTAAATACTTTTCTGAGCCTTAGCGATCGCTCAAACCATTTCACCCACTTGACCATATTGGGCTTCCCCAAAAATGGCCGAAGCCTGACGATAAAACTTGAATTCCAGCAGGTTGCCAAAGGGATCTTGCAGAAAAGCGGTGCGATGCTCTAGAGCAGAGTCTAAAAACCTCACCTTAGGGGTTTGGTAAAAGGTAAGCTGCTGTTGCTGAGCCCGCTCAATCAGTGCTTCCCAATCCGCTTCTTGGGTAAAGACTAAACCAAAGTGGCGGGGATAAATGCCGCGCTGCGGGGGAATTTCGTCATGGGTGACGTGGGCAACCAATTGATGTCCATAGAGGTTCAAAATCAGGGAACCCGGTCCCTCTCGCCCAGCCTCACAACCCAGGCCGTCAATATAAAACGCTTTGGTTTGAGCCAGATCCGTCACTG
>JAAUQE010000064.1 GCA_012032425.1 Leptolyngbya sp. RL_3_1
ACCTACCAGGAAATGCTGTTCATCAAGTAGTACGGACCGCACCGCCTTTCTCAGTGGATTAGTTAACAGCGCTGTTGATCTGCCAGATCAGCAGCGCTTCTTTAGAGGCTGTTTGAAAAGCCTTGCACCGTTGATTTGGCTACAGGGATTACCCAGAAAGACAACGGCAACGTCAGGGAGCTAGCCTGTGTACTGACCGCTTAAAGTCGCATCTAATCCTGGCTTACCCCTTTTCAAACAACCTCTTAGGAGATTTCCAGGCAAGAATTTACCCTTTGTAGGGTCTTGTGCCCACCCTCTGCGATCCACCAACCGCCTGGGGATCTCGGGGAGATTTTAGTTGTTTGCGTAAATTCACTTCCAGCCGTGAGTCCTTGGGGAAAATGAAACAGCGCCCCGAGGAAACTGATGGTTGATGCGTCCTATACCCCCGATGAGCCCGGTTCTGAAGCAGTGCCGGAAGTCGTCTTGAACGAATCGGCCCATGAATCAGCGGTAGAAATCGTTGAGGGGAACGACTCTGAAGAAAGCTCGATTTTAGAAACGCAGTCTGAGGATGAGGGGCCGTACGTTGATGCAGACACCTCACCAATATCTTCTGAGGACGCACCTGCCGAGGCTACGACGGTTGAGCCAGAGGGCGTTGCGAATGCGGATCAGGATTTCACGGAATCGGCCAGGAATCCTGACGGGACCTTGCCGTTCGCGCCAGAAGTCGAGACTACCGGTCCGGCTGAGGAAAATGCATCAGATTGGGATTTAGGCGAGCTGGAAACGACCGCTGATGCGGTCGATGCGGCCAAACTGGCGATGCAACGTAACGCGGCGGGCAACCGCCCCATGCAGCAGCTCTGGGCGCTGGTGCAACCGGGCTTAAAGCTATGGCAGCGGCTGTTGCGAGGGGCGCGATCGCGCCTCCCCCAAGTCGCCGCCCTGTCTGATCGGGTGCTCAGCGGCATCTTGATCGGCATTTTGTATTGCTCTTGATCGTGATCAATCGCTTGGGACAGCCCTCTCCCGCTGCCGGTAACCCTACCGACTCCATCCGCATCTGCCGCCGCAACCGCCCCTCCGGCGACAGCCCAGGAAGCCCTCAAGGGGGAAGCAATGCCAGTGAATCCAGGTCTGGAGCGCCTTGTCGATATCCAAGCCCAATTGAGCGCTGTCGCCACCAGCTATGCCAGTAACTTGGTGGTGTCCGTCCAGGCCAACTTTACGGACGATCGCCTCACCGCCAACCTCAGCTCCGGCTGGTATCGTTTGCCGCGCGATCAGCAGGATCGGCTGGCAGCGGATCTGCTGGGGCGATCGCAGTCCCTCGAATTCACCACCCTCGAATTGAGTGATCCCGATGGGGCGATGGTGGCCCGCAGTCCCGTGGTCGGTCAGGCCATGGTGATTGTGCAGCGCCAGCCGCCGCCCGAGGTGCCGGTGCCAGAACGCCCCCGCTACCGGATCACCATCGATCGCTAGCCAAATCGTTCAATGAAGGGCGCAAGGCTTGCGCCCCTACGCCCCAGCACCCCCAGCAATTCCCCATGCCTGCCACCCAACCCATCCGTCCCGATATTGGCTTCATCCCCACCCCTGATGACGCGATCGCGCCATGATTCAATTGGCTCAAGTCACGGCAGATGACCTGGTCTACGATCTGGGCTGCGGCGATGGCCGGTTGTTGGTGCAAGCGGCGCAATTGGGGGCACGAGGGGTGGGGATTGATATTGACCCGGTGCGGATTGCTGAGGCCCAAACCTTAGCGGCGGCGGCGGGGGTGAGCGATCGCCTCCAGTTCCACCAAGGCAACCTTTATGAGACCACCTTTGAGGCCGCCACAGTGGTGATGCTCTATTTGCTGCCCCATTTGAATGTGCGGCTTATGCCTTGCTTACAGGCTCAACTGCGCCCCGGTAGCCGGATTGTGTCCCATCAATTCGATATGGAGGGCTGGGAGCCTAGTCAGATCATCAGCCTCACGCCTTCGGAAGAAGATTCGACGCTTTATCTTTGGGTGCTGTAGGCAGTCTGTCAGGTTAACTGCTGCGAATGGATAGGGTCGCCCAAGCACTAGAGCACAGTTGGAAATGGGCCGGATTCGCTTCTACGCCAATGGCTTCTTTCTCACCGGTACTAGCGGCATCGAGATCCGCGAGCAAAGCCTGCACCAGCGGCAAGGGTTGCCGAATCGGAATGAAGCGATCGCGCTGAAAGAGCGCCCCTTGCTGCTGTAGCGTTGCCCAGGTGTTGCGAAAAGGCGCGATCCCCAGCACCGCAAAAATCTCTAGGGCTTCATCCATGGGCTTCAATAACCAGCCAGTGTCCCCAGAGGGCAAGGCTTGTTGCGCATCAGGGGCCAACGTGACTGGGGCCACGGTAGTTTCCGCTGCGGTTTCAGGGGAAGGCAAGTCGGCGACGTTGGGGCAGTAGATCGAGAGATTGCCCCGGTGGTCAAGCACGATGGCGATGCTATACAGGGCGCGACGGCCTAGATTATGAATGCGGAACCGCAGATGCCGAATCGCCTGATCGGGGGTCCCGAGAATCGCCGGCATCTCTTCCGGTGAGTCAGTCTGGCGGCGGTACTGGCGGGCGCTGCTGGTTTCCTCGCCGCCTAAAATTTGTTTGGCGGATTCAGCCGCCTCTGTCGTCAACCGCACCGGCAGTTCTGATGCGGTAGGGTTGCGGGTGAGCCGCAGCAGCTTCACGGCTAACAGGGTTTGTAGGCGATCGCTGAGCCGTCCCACCGCAGTTTTTACCGCTTCCCCTTGGTCTTTTACCGTGCCGGGAATGGGCGTTTGATTGGGGGTAAAGAGGCCATACCCGGACGGGCTCAATGCTGCTGGCGGCGTTTCTAAGGCAGCGCCATCCCCCCCCGTAATGGTTGACGCCGTTAGGGTTGGAGCCGGTAGCGCTAGGGGCTGCCCAAAAACGCAGTCTGCCATCTGCTCCCCCGCGATTACCGCTGCAATATGAGGGATTCCGGCAAGGGCACTGGTCGCATCGACGCGCTCAATCCGTTCCAAACGTTGGTCTAGAGCCACAGTTAGGGCAATATCGCGGGGGAGAGACCGCATGGCCTCAATCACCCCTGTGCCCACCGTAACGGATTCTTTGCCGACGATCTGGGCCTCCGCAGTTAAACCGGTTCGATGTTTCACCCGTAGCGTTGTCGGCAAAGCCTGCAATCGGCTGGTGGGCAAAATCGGCTTGAACCGCAACGCGGCGCTATGGGCTAAGACCATCGCATCGATTCCCCCCAGCCAGAGCCTAGCGCTGCCAGCTTCTGGGTTGACCTCCTGTACAACCCCATCAACGGCATGGGCTAAGCGCCGCTCTTCGCCATACAAGGCCTTGGGGGTTGAGTCGCTACTGCCACGCTGGGGGGGCGCTGCGATCCCTTGACCCACCCAGCGCTCAGCCCGACGACCGGCGCGACGGAGAGCCGCTAATTTAGACAGGTGAGGTGGGGCTGTCCAAAGGGTTTGGGTGAGGGTATAGGTAAACAAACCGGCGCTAAACCCATCCCAATCATTTTCAAGGGCAGGAGTCTCTAAGCTACTGGGCCGCAATACTAGACCTGGCCAACTGGGCGATCGCCCCGATCGAACGGATGCAAACGGATCGGGAGCAGGTGCATCTGCACCTGCGGGCTGGGGGGGAAGATTGCCCGTAGGCACCCAAGGACGGGCACGAACCCGACAGTTCCCCTGCAAAGGCTCACCGAGCGTAACGCTACTGGCATCAATCACAGTAATGAGCTGAGCCGCCCGGACCTGGCTTAAGCGCTCCACTAAGACTGATTCAAACAAATCTTTGACCACGGGTGAGGCGGCTTTGGGCAGCACCCCATCCACCGGCACCAAGGTGGGAAAAACTTTATTTGGATATTCACTCAGCTTAACGGTACTGCCCAGACCGCTAAAGTGAAATAGGACGCTGTCTCCCGGCTGGGCCTGGTTGATCAAATGCTGATCCACAGCAGCCAAAATTTTGGCTTGAGTCGCTTCGCCATTCACCAAAGTGACAATATCGTCAGGCGCAAACCCAAACTGGTGGATTAGCAGCGCCCGCTGCAACTCAACATCAGTGGTGCAGCCCCGCAGAAACATGCCTTTTCCGGTACTGCCCTGCCAAACCGATTCGGGATAGTTATTGATGCCAACCAGTAACGCTAGGCGACGGCTCGCAGGTTTTGCTAAGGCTTGTTGGTAGGTACTGGCCTGACCCATGAGGCCCTGATCGATGAGGCCCAGTACCGATAGTACGCCTCCTAACCGTTGCAAAAACGCCCGTCTTCCTAGCGTCACAATGATCCTGTCTCTTTTTTCTTTAGACGGCTTGAGCCACGCGCATTGCCCGTGCCAGTTCAGCCGCCACCTCAGGCCGAGAGAACTCGGGGGGAGGGAGTTCTCCGCGTCTCAACATCTCTCGCACCTTAGTACCAGAGAGATGAATACGTTCTTCAGGGGCGCTAGGACTGGTCTTACTCGTGGCCATGGTGCTGGTCCGAGTGCAATAAAAAGCATGCTCGAACTTTAGGGGCGTAATTCCAAGCTCACCGGGCTGAAACTCATCAAAAATATACTGGGCATCATAGGTCCCGTAATAGTCCCCAACCCCAGCATGGTCACGACCCACAATAAAGTGGGTACAGCCATAGTTCTTCCGGATTAAGGCATGAAAAATCGCTTCCCTAGGGCCAGCGTACCGCATTGCTGAAGGATTAATGGCAAGAATCACCCGATCTTGGGGATAATAATGCTCCAGCATGATTTCGTAGCAGCGCATCCGCACATCCGCAGGAATATCGTCTGATTTGGTTGCGCCAACCAGGGGGTGTAGAAAGAGCCCATCGACGATTTCTAGGGCACATTTCTGAATATATTCATGGGCTCTGTGGATGGGGTTGCGGGTTTGAAAACCCACCACGGTTTTCCAACCCTTTTCCGCAAACATGGCCCGCGATGCGGCTGGGTCAATTTGGTAGATCGGGAATAACGGATGGGGATCCCGCTCTAGGAGCCAGATCGGCCCGGCTAGATTGATCGCACCCTGGTCATAAACGACTTTCACCCCTGGATGCTTATCCTCGTCGGTGCGGTAGACGTGGGTGGCTTCTTTGACCTTGTCGTAGGTGTATTTTTCCGTCAGCTCAAGAACACCGACAAAGCGACCGGTGGCGTCGTCTAAGCGCACTAGGGTCCCTTCCTGAAGGCCAGCCGCTGTAGTTTCATCTACGGAGAGGGTCACCGGTACGGCCCAGGGAGTGCCGTCGGCCATGCGCATATCTGTGACGACGGTGTTGTAGTCCGTTTGGGCCATAAAGCCAGCGATGGGGCTAAAGCCGCCGATGGCAATCATGACCAGATCCGAAAAAGCGCGGTCATCAAGGGTCACCCGAGGCAGACGCTCGGCTTTGTCCAAGAAGTCTTGGCGTTGCTCAGGATTAACAATGCGGTTAATTAGGGTGCCTCCGTGGGGAGGGTTGCTGGCTATAGAACTCAAAATACCGTCCTCTTAGTTACTGTGTTCTCTGAGCTGGGTGTTCTAGACTGAATTTTCACTGAGATGCAATCAACTGCAACAGTGGCATCTAAGGAAAATCCCTGAGTCATTATCCAGAATGCCCGACTTTGGCGGTAGTGATCGCGTTACCGGAGTCCGTTTGAGCGGGTAAAGGTTCGATGATCCCCCCCCTAGCAAAATGTCTTCGCGGTACCAAACGGCTGCTTGGCCGGGGGTGACGCCAAATTGGGGGTCGTCAAAGACTAGCTTGAATCGATGATTTCCTAACGCTTCGCTTGGGCTTGAGAGCGGCACCAGGGTGGCGGGGACGACGGGAGAGCGATACCGAATCTGCACCATCACGGGCTGGGGCTGGGTGATCGGGGCGACCGACACCCAGTTGACCCGTTGAACGGTGCATTCGGGGTGATGAACGCTGGCGCGATCGCCCACCACCACCTGATTACGACCCACATCCAGGGCCACCACATAGAGGGGGTGGGCCGCAGCAATGCCCAAGCCCTTGCGCTGGCCGATGGTGTAGTGATGAATACCGGTATGGTGACCCAATACCCGCCCTGCTGTGTCTACGATCTCGCCCGGTTTGGGGGCCAAGTATTTATCGAGGAAGGTTTTCATCGAGCCATGGTGCTCAATCAGGCACAGATCTTGACTCTCAGGCTTCTCGGCGGTGTGGAGCCCCAGCGCATTGGCCATAGCGCGGGTTTCAGTTTTGGTTTGCTCCCCCAGGGGAAAGCGGGTCCCCGCCAACATGTCTTGGGTTAAGTCGTAGAGAAAGTAGGACTGATCCTTGCTGGGGTCTACCGCCCGTCGCAGTTGGTAGCGTTGCAGCTCAGCATCATAGGTAATGCGGGCATAGTGGCCGGTGGCGATCGCCTCGGCCCCTAGCTGATCGCGGGCATAGGCCAACATCGGGCCAAACTTGACCGAGCGATTGCATTGGGAGCAGGGTAGGGGGGTGACGCCGCTGCCATACCCCTCGACCAAATAATCGACGATGTATTGTTGAAAACTCTCGCGACTGTCGATCAGATGATGGGGAATGCCCAACTCGTCACAGAGGCGGACGGCATCGGCAATGCCTTCGGAGCAGCATTGGCCTTTCCCTTTCATCAGCCACAGGGTAAGCCCCTGCACCTCATGCCCTTGGCGTTGTAGCGCAGCGGCCGCAACGGAGCTATCAACCCCTCCAGAGAGGCCCACGACAATCTTGCTCATAGCGGCAGAATTAAAAGTCTGGAATTTTTTGAAAAAAGTACCTATCCTAGGCTAGCATCCGCCCCGGCGGCCTGTGACAGCTTAGCAAAATGCAGTGCTGAGGACTGTTGAGTCGTATCTCTATCAGCCTCAGCACCCTGCTTGCTTCCAGTTTGCTTATTCCCAGCCTTTTGACTCCCAGCCTTTTGACTCCCAGCCTGCTTGCCCCTGTCAGTTTGCTTGAGATTTATCCCCATTGTGAATCTGTCCCGATTGTGATTTCACCATGAATCTACCCCGTTTGCCCCTGCTGCCTTGGTCCCTGGGCCGAGCCAATTCAGCCGCTGCTCTAGGTTGCCCCGGCCAGATTCTGGGCCAGTCCCCAGAGGCGATCGCGCCAACCCAGATTAATGATCAGCTTAGCCACGGTGGTGGCCCTGTCCTCAGGGCTATGGGCGGAATCGGTGCCAGCCCAGACGGGGCTACCGCCGATTCCGCCGGACACCACCTATGCCGTTAGTCCCCCGGCCTCTGGACAGCAGTACCTGGTTTACGTGAATGGCAATAGCCCGCTACTCCTAGACCAAATTCGTTTGGTAGAGCCAGAAGCCTTTCTCACCACTATAGAGGGGCGATCGGTGATTCAGGTTGGCCGCTTTAATGACTGGAACAATGCTCAGAATTTGGTCAATGACTTGTCAGGGTTGGGCGTCGGCGCTCAAATTCAAACGGCGGCAGCGGTGATTGCCCCAGCCGCCCCGGTGTATCCTGCCGCGACTGGATCGGTGGCCGTCACCGCCACAGACCTGCCACCATTACCGGTTACCGCCGCCCCGCCAGTGGTGGACTTTGGCCAAGCGCCGACCCCACCAGGGTCCACTAGCCCAACTGCGCTACCCACTGCGCCCCCAACCCGTTCAACGGGCAGCCGCTCGGGCTACTACGTCGTCATCCCGGCAGCCCAACGCGACCTACCCAGTTTGGCCCAGCAAGTTACCCGCTTAGGGGCACCGGCCAACCTGGTGCAAATGCGACAGGCCCCGCGAGGCACTCATGTGGCCGTAGGGCCGTTTGACGATCGCGGCATTGCCGAAGACTGGAGCCGTTACCTGGCTGAGACAGGGCTCGACACCCGAGTTCACTATGAATAGGGTGTAAGCTACGCCAGTACGCTTTGGAACTGGCAACGACGCCTATGGACGCTCATCCGCTCTGGCACTGCCAAATTGAGCTGCTCGACAGTGAACCCTCCATCTGGCGGACGTTTCAGTTGCCTAGCGACAAGACGCTGGCCGAACTCCATGAGCTGGCCCAGTTGATTATGGGCTGGCAAAACCGCCACGGTTACTATTTTGAGATTGAACGTGGGCTAGTCGGTGACCCCCCAGGCGATCGCCCCTCCGCATCGGCTGCTAAACGTCGCTACGGCTCCCCCGATCTGCCCACCACCGAGGATCCTGCCGCCCTCACCCTAGGGCAGTTAAATCTGGTGCCAGGGACAAAGCTGATCTATATGTATGACGTTCAAAGTGGATGGCTGCATCAACTGACCTTTACTGAGCGGCTAACCCCAACCCCAGACACCTCCACAGTGCTTTGCTTAGATGGGGCGATGGCTTGTCCCCCTGAAGACAGTGGTGGGGTGTGGGGCTATGAGGGCTTGCTAGATCGGTTGGCCGATATTGATGAGCCCGATTATGAAGCCCTACTCAACTCGGTGGGGCTGGACTTTGACCCAAATTATTTCAAGGTAGAAGCGGTCAATCAGCGGCTCCAAGCGGGCCGTCCGACTTAACAACCATGGCTCAGCCGTAACAGGGACTACTTTTACCTGGGGCAAGCCCCTTCTAAAATCGTTCTCTGCCAAGGAACGGGGACGCTAACCCATGACTCATCCTGAGACCCTAGCCTCAGATACCGCCCCCGCCATCGCATCTGCCGAGGATTGGCAGCTCCGTTCTCACCCCCTACTCTCGGCTCCAGCCTTGAAAGCCCTCAATCAGCGGTCTAACCTGCGGGGAGGCTTGCAGTTAGCGGCTCATCTAACGATTTTGGGCCTCAGCGGCTATTTATGGGGTCGATATGGATGGGGCCAAGGTTGGAGCCCAGGATCTAGCTGGCTGGCTGGGATCGCGCTAGGGATCTACGGGTTTAGTTTGGCCACGATGTTTGCCCCAGTCCATGAAGGGGTTCACCGCACCGCCTTTGCCAAGCAGGTTGTAAATGACGGTGTGGCCTGGTTGGCTGGGGTGCTCTCCTTTTACAACAGCACCTTTTACCGTCGCTACCACCAGTGGCATCATCGCTACACCCGAATTTCGGGTAAGGATCCCGAGTTAGAAGATGTCCAACCGGAAACCCTGGGGGCCTATCTGTGGCAAGTCAGTGGGGTGCCTTGGTGGCTGGGCAAGCTCCGGGGCCATTGGCAATTGGCGTGGGGACAGACTGCTGACATGCCCTATATTCCAGGCTCAGCCCGAACGGTGGTGATGCGTTCGACGCAATGGCAGTTAGGCGTTTATGGAGCGGCGATCGCCCTCTCCATTGGCCTCCACCAGCTTTGGTTTTGGCAATATTGGTTGCTGCCCCTCGCGATCGGGCAACCCTTACTGCGATTCATTTTGCTGGCCGAGCATACGGGCTGCTCTCGGGATGGCAATGCTCTCACCAACACCCGCACCACCCTGACCCTGTGGCCGATCCGTTTACTGATGTGGAATATGCCCTTCCACGCTGAGCATCATCTGTATCCCTCCATTCCCTTCCACGCCTTAGGCAAGGCTCACCAGCAGTTGGCCCCCCACTTTCACCATGTAGATCCAGGGTACGTGGCCGTGAACCGTCGCATTCTTAGCTGGATTGGGCGATCGGCAGCATGACCCAAGCGCCTGGCTGCTTTACCCTGCACAATTTTGAGCTGCAATGTGGCGCAGTCTTGCTTCAGGCCCAGGTGGTGTATCAAACCTATGGCACCTTGGCGGGCAATCGCCACAACGTCATTCTTTACCCCACCTCCTACGGTGCTCAACATGTCGATATTGACTGGCTGATTGGCCCCGACGGCATTTTGGACCCGACCCAATGGTTCATTGTCATCCCCAATATGTTTGGCAATGGCCTCTCCAGTTCCCCCAGTACAGATCCGGCCTGCGGTCTGGCAGAAACCGGCTTTTGGTTTACCCACTGGGACAATGTCCGCGCCCAGGATGCCCTGCTACGAGAGGTCTTTGGCATCGACCAGATCGCTCTGGTTTACGGCTGGTCCATGGGTGCCCAGCAGGCCTATCACTGGGGGGCCTTGCACCCGGAGCGGGTCGAGCGCATCGTCGCCCTCTGCGGCACTGCCCGCACCACCGACCATAACCGCATTTTTTTGCACAGCTTGCGGGCCGCCCTTACCGCCGACCCCACCTGGAATGGAGAAAGGTTTGAGGGGATGCCCGATCGCGGCTTTCGCACCTTTGCCTACATCTACGCCAGTTGGGCTGCCTCCCAAGCCTTTTACCGCCAGCAGCTGTATGTGCCCCTGGGGTACTCCACGCTGGAGGATTATCTTGCCCGCGCTTGGGAAGCTGGCTACCGCAAACGCGACCCCCATAATCTTTTGGCGATGATCGATACCTGGCTCCGTTGCGATGTCAGCGACAACCCCGTTTATCAACAGGACTATACTCGGGCCTTGCAATCGATCCAGGCCCAGACCCTCGTCATGCCCGCCGAGACCGACCTCTACTTCACCCCGGCAGACTGTGCGGCGGAGGCCAAACTTATTCCCCAAGCAGACTATCGGGAAATTCCTTCGATTTGGGGGCACCGGGCGGGCAACCCCTACCAAAGCCCTGACGATGCCGCCTTCATCCGCAGTGCCGTTCAGGCTTTGCTCCAACGTTAACGGGCGCTCTGTTAACCGGATCGCTGATCCACTGTTCTTGTTCAGGTCACCGCTACCCCATGGCTAAACCCCTTTCTGAAATCGCTCGCGACAAAGGCATCCGCTATTTCCTGTTTTCCTTTACGGACCTCTTTGGGGTGCAACGCTCCAAGCTAGTGCCCACCCGTAGCGTGAACGATATTGCCGATAGCGGCGCGGGATTTGCCGGATTTGCCGCCTGGATGGATATGACCCCCGCCGACCCGGATGTGCTGGCGGTGCCAGATCCCCACAGCCTGTTCCAACTGCCTTGGCGGCCAGAGGTGGCCTGGATGCCCTGCGATCTCTACACCACAGAGGGGGAACCCATTGCCCAGACTCCGCGAGTGGTGTTGAAGCAGGTGCTGGCCCAGGCCAAGGAACTGGGCTATCGCATCCGCACCGGGGTGGAATGTGAGTATTTTTTATTGACGCAAGACAGCCAAGGGATTTCGGACGATCGCGATTTCCAGGCTAAACCCTGCTACGACCAGCAATCCTTGATGCGCCGCTTTGAGGTGATTAGCGAGATCTGTGATGGCATGTTGGCCTTGGGCTGGGGACCCTATCAAAATGACCATGAGGACGCCAACGGCCAGTTTGAAATGAACTGGACCTATGATGACGCCTTGGTCACCGCCGATCGCCATGCCTTTTTTAAATACATGGTCAAAAGCGTAGCTGAAAACCACGGCTTCCGGGCCACCTTTATGCCCAAACCGTTTTCTCACCTGACCGGCAATGGCTGCCACACCCATCTGTCGGCCTGGGATTTAGAGGGGACTAAGAACCTGTTTCTGGATGAGGAGGGGGAGCTGGGCCTGTCGGCATTGGCTTACCAGTTTATTGGCGGGGTCCTGCACTCCGCCGAAGCCCTCTGCGCCTTTACTAACCCAGTAGTCAATTCCTACAAACGTCTGAATGCGCCGGTGACCACCTCTGGAGCCACCTGGTCCCCCAACACCGTTAGCTACAGCGGCAACAACCGCACCCACACCATTCGCATCCCAGAGGCGGGCCGGTTTGAGTTTCGCTTACCGGATGGGGCGGCCAACCCTTACCTAATGCCAGCAGCGCTGATTGCGGCGGGCCTGGATGGCATCACCGCAAAGCGGGATCCAGGTCCGCGCTATGACAACAACATGTATACCGATCCCCTCCCTGCTGGTGAGGCTAAAACCTTACCCTTAAGTCTGCTGGATGCCCTCCACCATCTGGCCCAAAATTCAGTGTTGCCGGGGGCCATGGGCAGCGATTTTGTCGCGTCTTACCTCAAGCTCAAGCATCAAGATTGGCAGCAGTACACCGCCCAAATCACCGCCTGGGAGCGGGAGACAACGTTGGACTGTTAGCCTTGACTGAAACATTGTTCAATAGGCGAGGGCTTTGCTGGCAACCGGCTTCGCTATGCTGATAAAGACTTTCTGCATGGCTCCTGATGTTGACCCCGCTATGCCCCTGTGGCAGTTGCCAGCCCCTCACCCATTGCTGTCAACCTTACCTAAAAGGGCAGGTCTCGGCCCCAACGGCTGAAGCCCTGATGCGATCGCGCTACACCGCTTACTGCCAGGGCAACATTGACTATTTGATCGCCACCCATCACCCCAGCCAACAGCAGCCAGGGGATGGTCCTTTGGGACCGGTCTTCGACCATCGAGCCAGCCTCACCCAAACCATCAGTCAAACCCAGTGGCAGGGGCTGACCGTCCTCCAGACCCACCAAGGCCAGCCCACCGATCAGGCCGGGATCGTTGAATTTGCCGCCGCTTATCGCGCCCCCCTGCCGGGGCAACTCCATGAACGGTCCCACTTTATACAAGTAAAAGGCCGCTGGTTTTATCTGAAGGGAGAGATACTGCCGCCCCTTACCCCGACGCGCAATCAGCCCTGCTGGTGCGGTAGCGGCAACAAGTTCAAGCACTGTCACGGTGCACGCTAAGGAACAGGCGGGTAAATAGCGTACTGCTTTCCAAGGGCGCAAACCCTTGGGCCCCTACTTCAATGACTTGCGAGCATGGGGTGTTATTTAAGCGCAGATCCCTAAAGGGAGCGACTCGCGCGACTGGCGTTGGGAGCGGCCTCGTAATAGCAAAATTGGAGAATCGGTGCTAAGGGCTCTAGCACGGCTACCGACACTCCTAACACTGCGGCGATATCCTCTAGGCACAACAGCGCCCCCCCCCTGCTCTACCCGATGGACGAGCCGATGCGCCTGGTGAATGGAGAGGCCCGGTAGCCGTAGCCAATCGTCCACCGTCGCCCGATTCACATCAATCCGCACCCCCAGTGCTGCCGCCATCCTGACTTCCTCTTCTGAGCGTAGCCGGGTACGAGCGTTTTGCTTCAGCCTGATCAATAAAGGATGCCGCCACCTTAGCCAATGCCGCCATCCGCGTCTTTTGCCGATCATGACCATACCGCTCCAGATACAGCGCCTTGAGGGAGTGGCGCAAACATAATATCCCTATCTATCCTGAATCAAACGCGAAAACCGCGCGCCTACCCATCCACCGGCCTGTACGGGCATTTGGTTGGCCAGCCGATTCCTTAGCCCTCAGCAGGGGCTAACAATTGCCGACGCTGCTGCTCAAACTCCCACTCCGTGATGAGGCCCTCTTGACGGAGCTGCTCTAAATCACGAATGGTCGCTGCCACCAACTGAGTCTGTTGAGCCAGGGTGCCATGATCGGTCGAGCCCTGAGCCTTGGGCATCAGGATGGGTGAAATCAGCGCTCCCCTGTGCTCTGGCCAGGGCAACAAATACCAGACCCCCTCTAAGACGCAAGCGATCCTAGGGATTTGGGTCCAATTCAGCATCAGATAAAGCACCCCCCAGCCGGGATGACCCAAATAAATTTATGGATTCCCGCTAACGGCAGGGGTAATGGGTTTAGAGCCCCGGCAAAAGCCAGAGCGGCGGCTACTCGACGCTTCGCGTTCTGGTTCGCGTTCTGATTCGCGATCTGGCCACCAGCCTGCTGCGCTCCTAACTGCCCCATGGAATTATCGTTACCCTGTCGCCGATCCCGTCGCCATAGATTAGCCTAGATAAGGCAAAAGCAAATCGGTCTTTCAGACATTTTAGAGGAGAACTTGAAAATTGTTTGTCTGGACTGTTATTCACCGATGAAATTGCCGCCTAGAGTCCTTTCCCATACCCCATTGCTTAAGCTAGGGTAAGGATGAAAACACGGTAGTTTCACTGATTCATTCAAAGTGCGTCGCCGTCTTATCCGTATATCTGCGAGCCTGTGTTAGAAAGAGGTGAAACTTTAGTCTCAGTAGCTATTCCCGGATTTTGAAGGGGGCGGTCGTTTATTTCCCCCGAGCTTTACGGTCAATCTAAACGTTCTCTTGTGCCGAGCCGTTTTGCATGTCAACTGCTCCCTTTTCGCCAGATTGGACTAAGAAATATGCTGCGGACCCCTACGCGGTCCTCGGAGTTGCAGTTACGGCTGATGAGCGCCGCATCCTCAAGCGGTATCGGCAAGTCGCTAAGCAACTTCATCCCGACATTCAGGCCACCCAGGCAGAAGGGGGGCGAGAATTTGCCAATGAAGTGCTGACCCGTCTGGTCAATCCGGCCTACCAGCGCCTGAAACAGGATAAAGGCCGCTCGGAAACCTTGGCGACGTTGCGATTTAAGGTTAGACGTTTGAGCCGCGAACAAAAGTTATCGTCGCGGGGTGACTTGGCTCAACAGTTGCGGGACAGCCCAGAACCTGAGGTTGATGTCTTCTATGAGCAAGCGCTATCGACCCTATCGGAGAATCAGTACAGCTCCCATGACGTTTTTGTGCAGCAGACAACGGCGATCGCAGAACTGAATCTGATTTACCTGCGCCGGAAAATGGGGGATCCGGTCATCCGGGAGAAGCGTACGGGCCTAGTCTCCTCCGCTACGGTGCAGCAAACGGTCTCAGTCACCGCTGAGAATGGTACCAGTGCGCCAGTCTCAGGCCCCCCGGTGAATTACGCCCAGCGGCACATCAGTCGGGCTAAAGCCTATATTGCCAACAAGAAATATGCCCAGGCCATTCAAGAATTGCGCGATGCGGTCCGCATTGAGTCGAGCAATAGCGATTATCACACCATGCTGGGGCAGGTGTATCTGATGAATAAAATGGGTGGCATGGCCAAAGTCCATATTCGCCAAGCGCTAAAGCTTAATGCCCAAAATGCCATAGCGCTGAAATATGCCAAGCAACTCAATATTGACCTGACTGACCTCAACGGTGATGTCAAGCCCAAGAAAAGTGGGGGATTATTTGGCCGTTTCGCTAAAAAACATTGAGAGTGAGGATATTTCGCCTTTCCCTAGGCGCAGTTGCTCTTTACGCTAGAAAGAGTCTACTTGTATGTCGCAAACCCCAATGATGAATGGAATGGTTATTTGGCGGTGAATCCCTAGTACTCGGCGGCTTAAATAGCCTTAGCCTTGAACAAGGGGCTTAAGCCCCTTGGCTTGGGTTTGTAATGGTTGGGTTAATTCCGCCCTTGAGTACTAGGCTCTCAGCTGAGTACCCTCATCACTAAGAAACTATGAGCTTTTTTGATTCGGAAATTGTTCAGCAAGAAGCCATGACGCTCTTCCAGGACTATCAGCAGCTGATGCAGTTGGGAAGTAATTATGGCAAGTTCGATCGCGATGGCAAAAAACTGTACATCGATCAGATGGAAGCGATCATGGAACGCTATCGCATTTTTATGAAACGGTTTGAGCTCTCAGAAGACTTCACGGCCCAAATGACCGTAGAGCAGCTCAAAACCCAATTGGGGCAATTTGGAATTACGCCCCAGCAAATGTTTGATCAGATGAATCAAACCTTAGAGCGCATGAAGGCTGAAATTGATGCTTAGCGCGAAGCCCGAAAGTCATCTATGGGGGCAACGCTTGTGGGTACCCTCAGCCCCTGCTGAATAATCGATGGCACAACACGGATGGAGCAACGGGTACAGCCCGTTTCCTGAAAATCTTCTAGGGGCAACGTTTGCCTTCGGCGTCTAAGGTGATGCCGTTAAATAAGCTCATCGTTTTCTCAATGCCTTTGACTAAGCTGGCTTCAATGGTTTCCACCGCAAGCTGAATGACGGCATCCATCTGCACCCGTTCTGTGGTGGTAGGCCGCCCCAAAACATGGGCGACGACAGCGCGATCGCGATGGGTCGCCTTGTCCGCTGCACCGATGCCAATCCGTAGACGAGGAAACGCTGGGGTGCCGAGGTGGGTGATGATTGATTTCATCCCGTTGTGCCCGCCTGCCGAGCCGGAAGGGCGCAGGCGTAGTCGTCCTAGGGCCAAGTCCATATCATCGTAAATGACCAAGATAGACGCGGGCGAAGACTTATACCATTGCAGCAAAGCCTGTACGGATTCCCCTGACCGATTCATATAGGTTTGGGGCTTCAGCAAACTCACTTTAAGGCGATCGTGGCTGTGGCCCTCCCCATAGATGCCCTGAAACTTGCGATGGGGGTTGAGGGGGATTCGCCACCGAGCCGCCAAGGCATCAACCACCTCAAAGCCGACGTTATGGCGCGTTTTTGAATATTTTTCCCCAGGATTACCTAACCCGACAATAACCCCAGGACTTGAGTTGGATGATTCAGCCGAAACTTGCGCCACAACCTGAACAACGCCGTAGAACAATGATTAACCGGGGAGGACTTCTTCGGATTCGGATTCAACAGAAACCGCTTCCAATCCCTCCCCTGAAACGGCCTCATCTCCCTCTGTAGACGCTTCCACTTCAGCATGGGTAATGGCTTCCTCACCCTCGGCAGCTCCATCCTCTACCGCTTGAGGAGATAGGGCTTTGGGTTCAGGTTTTTCAATCGACGCCTTCATCGGCTCAGTGACCGACTTCTGAAGTTGTTCAGCTTCTTTTTTAAACTCGGCTTCAAAATCCTGTTGGGCTTTCTGAAAACTTTTCAGAGCCTTCGCCAGACTGCTACCAATTTCAGGCAGTTTTTTGGGACCAAAGACTAAGAGCGCTAGCACCAAAATCAGGGCCATCTCCGGCAAACCGATGCCAAAAAAATTCATAGGAGGCCCTCCATGCCAATATCAGTGGTGCAACTTTATCACTCATAACTCAACTTCATCAAACAAGGCTGAGGTAGCGTGACCGCCTCAGCCTTGTTGATGAAGTTACGCGTTTTTTGAAGCTCGTGAGGTACAAAAAGAGGCTCGAAACCCTTGCTGCTACTACAT
>JAAUQE010000260.1 GCA_012032425.1 Leptolyngbya sp. RL_3_1
CTCCAAAGTACTGGGGCGCTTCGTGGGTTGTAGGGGGCTTGGAGGCGATCGATCGCCGTAATCTCGGCTGTGGGGGGCAACACCGGCACATCGGGGTCAAAGGCCGTGGGACCAGTCAAGGAGCTGGAAAAACCTCTAAAGACCAGAATTTCGGCGGGCTCACCGGCGATCGCGGCCCTGACCAACAGCACCTCTTGGGGGTGGTCTTGGGTGTAGGTTTCTAACCGGTGAATGGGCAACAACTCAGCCACGGTGCGGCTCCTAGTACTCGACGGCATAAAGACGGCATAAATAAGCCAGGTATTCATGCCGTCAGCGGCTTTCCCTCCTAGGCCCACTTAAATGTCTTAACCTCCTGGTTGATTGACAAAAACCTGGAAATCCTTAATTCTGCCGTAGGTTGGGTTGGCGTTAGCGTAACCCAACGAAATCGTTGCTGGTGTTGGGTTTCACTTCGTTGCTGGTGTTGGGTTTCACTTCGTTCCACCCAACCTACAGGAGAAACTGACCGGCTCTTAATATGATGGTGGCACGCAGGAGAATCTGCTGGAGGGTGCTCCGATGGCGCAGCAGGCTATCCAATTCGCTCAGTTCAGTTTCACTCAGATGGGTGCTGGCAGCGGCGAGGCTTGGCATGGGTGCCCTTGTTTCAACTGCACTTCAATACTAATGCTATGTATGCCGCCGAGTACTAGGGGCTGTCAGGGGGATGCGCTAATCTTGAGCCAGTGTGGTACCCCATCGTATCTGGCCCCATGGTTGATTCGAACGCGATCGCTGACCCTGCCAGCGAACTAGAGATTGAGGAAACTGAAGACAATAGCCCCATCGACATCGACCCCGATAAACGCCGCGTCAAAACCGAGAAGCAGGATCTCCCGGTCGAGACCCTGGTGAGCTGGGTGAATCGGGGTAAGCTCAACCTCCAGCCGGATTTCCAACGCAATTTTGTCTGGGATACGGGCAAGGCCAGCCGCCTCGTCGAGTCACTGCTGCTGGATATCCCCATCCCCGTGATTTACGTTTCTGAAGAGCAGCGGCGCACTTACTCCGTGGTGGATGGTCAGCAGCGGCTCACCAGTATTTGTTCCTTTGTAAATGGCACCTTCCCCAATGGCCAGAGCTTTCGGCTGTCGGGGTTGCAGGTGTTGACCCATCTCAACCGCAAATCCTTTAGCACCCTGCCCGAAGAGCTGCAAGAGGAGATTCTGAACTTCACCCTGCGGCTGATCATCATTGAAAAAGACTCTGACCCTGACGTGAAGTTTGAGGTGTTTGAGCGGCTAAACCTGGGGGCCGAGAAGCTTAACGATCAAGAGGTGCGCAACTGCGTTTACCGGGGCAACTACAACGAGTTGCTGCGCAACCTCGTGCAAAACCCCCACATGCTGAAGATCATGCGGCAAAAAGCCCCCCACACCCGCATGGCCGATCGCCAGCTGATCCTCCGGTTCTTTGCCATGTGGCGCAACACCCACCGCAACTACAAAGGCCCCTTTAAGCGGTTCCTCAATACTGAGATGGAGCAGCACCGCAACCTCACCGAGGCAGACCTAGCGGACATGCGGGAAGCCTTTGAGAAATCCATTGAAATGGCCGATGCGGTGTTTGGGGAGAATGCCTTTCACCGGTTCAACTTGGGCAGCACCTACAACCCCAACGGCGATTGGGAGAGCCGCCGTCTGAATGTGGCCCTGTGGGATACGCTGCTCTATACCTTTAGCGGCTACGAACGGGAGGCGATTTTGCCCATCGCCGATCGCATTCGCGAAGAATTTCTGGACATGATGGTGAATGACGCCAAGTTTGCCGAATACATCACCAGCTCTACCGACAAAGCCGAGCGCATCCAGTATCGGGCTGAAACCTGGCGACAGCGACTAGACGCACTGTTGGGGCTGACCAATGATGAGCCGCAGGCTGACCCCTTGGTTTACTCCCTGGCCTTTAAAGCCAAGCTCCTAGCGCAGCATCCCACCTGCCACATCTGCTGGAAGCCGATTGAAAATCTGGACGACGCTGCCGTGGCCCATATCCCCGACTATTGGCGCACCAACAGCTCCTTGCCCAAAAATGCCCGCCTCGATCACCGCTTTTGTCACAAGTCTAGGAAGGCCCCATGACCGTTTGGGAAGTGGATCTGCATCGCACCCCTTTGCAAGATCCGGCGGGAAAACCCCTGTGGGAACTGCTGATCTGCGATCGCCCTTTTGATTTCACCTACGGCGCAACGGTTCCCCAGGGGGAGCTGAACGGGGCTTGGGTCGAGGGGGAATTCCGGCAGGCGATCGCGAAGGCCCCTGACCGGCCCCAATTTATCGGGGTATTTCGACCGGCAGCGCTATCTTTGCTCACCCTGGCAGCTCAGGTAGAGCAGATCCCAGTGGTGCCCACCCGCCATACCCCCACCCTGAAGCAATGGCTGGTGCAAAGATCGCGCTGGTACCCGTCCCAAAGCAATTTTTCGGGGGAAGCGATAGATCTGCTGGCCCTAGATCGGCCCGCGCCGGTGCCGGTGCCGGAAACTCTCTGGGGCGAGCAGTGGCAATTTGTCGCCCTCCCCGCCCAGGACTTGCAAGGGCGACTGTGCCAAGAGCCGATTCCGGTGCGGAGCGTGCCAGAAGCGTGGTTGCCCCTCCGGGCGGGGCTCGCCAGTACCGCGCCGATTCCAGGGGTGATTATTGACGGCGGGCGGCGGGCCATGGCCTTGGCCCAATGGTTGCAAGCCCAGCAACCCGTATCCCTCCATTACATCGCCGGGGGACCCCGACGGGCTGATTTTAGAGGGGGGATTAGTGGAGCGCTGGGTGCTGGCCACGGTGTCGGATCCAGAGGTGCAGCAGGCGGCGCGGGTTTTTGGTCGCCGCAAACAGGAGAGTCAGGGGCTACATTTTTTGTTGGTGCGCCCCGATGATTCGGGCATGACCTATACCGGGCTCTGGCTCTTGCGGGATTAGAACCCCATCCAAACCGTCCCCTTCGAGTCCGCTCAGGGGAGGTTACGTTCTGCGGGATGGGTCTAGGGTTTAGAACCCCCGCCCGGTCACCGATAGCCCCCCCAACACCACCGACGGCGTATAGCAGCCGCCATTCCATTCCCCATCGTTACCTAAGGCGATCAAATTCAAGAGGGCGCGATAGACATTGCCTGACACCATGGTGTCCTTGATCCGCCCCTGAATTTCGCCGCCGCGCACGTAGTAGCCCAGATCCACATTGATTGAGAAGTCCCCAGACATCCCGGCCCCGTCTCCCAGCATTTGATCCACCACGATCGCCTCATCCAAGCTGCCAATCAGCTCCAGCAAAGACTGGGTTCCCGGTTGGATCAAGCTGTTAAATAATCCCGGCGTGGGGGAGCTGCCCAAGTCCGGGCGAAAGCCATTGCCCGTAGAGCCGCCCCCCAGCTCGCGCCCAACGGTGCGATCGGTGTAGAACAGCCGCAAGACGCCTTGGTCAATAAAGGTCAACTTTTGGGTGGGGGTGCCTTCGTCATCAAAGGGGCAGCTAAAGGGACCCGCTTCTGGATTTTGGCTAAAGCTTAATTGCGGGGAGGTGACCTGTTCGCCGAGGCGATCGCTCCAAGGGGAAGCCCCCTCCCTCACCTGTTTGCCGCTCAGGGCAATTTGCAGCGTCCCCCAAATCATGTCCGCCGCCTTGGCGGTGAAGAGCACCGGCATGTGCCCCTGCCTGGGGGTCACATTTTGCTCAGCCCAGACCAGCCGCTGCAAGACCTGGTGGGTGAGCCGGTCAAGGTCCAGATGGTCGCGACAGGTTTGCCCATCCCCGACGCTGAGAAAGTCATCTCCCCGGATCCAATCCGCCGTTAAGTAGCAACTCAGGGTGGTGTCGCTATAGCTATAGTCCAGCCCTTTAGAGTTAACGATGCGAATGGTTTCCACATCGCATTCCAGCTCGGCCTCACAGATCACATCGGGATAAGCGGCCCGAATCTGGGCGATCGCTGTATTTCCCCATGCCATCAGTTGCTGAGCCGCCACTGTCTCCCCCACATCGGGGTAGCGCTGGACGGTGCCGGGGGTTAACTCAATGGTTTCAGCCTCGTTCAGTTGGCTAATGGCTAAGGCTTTTTCGAGCAGGGCTTGGGGCTCAATTGGGCCATGGGCAACGGCAATGCCCGGTCGTCCCTGGTGCCACAGCCGTAGCGCCGTCCCCTGGACTTGGGTGCTCTCCAGTTGCTTGAGGCGATTGGCCTCAAAGTAGACCGGTCGGGAAGCAGAACTAGACTGAAAAACCTCGGCAGATTCCGCCCCATGGCGCTGGGCCAAGTCGAGTAGCTGCTCTGGCAGAGATGTCCACTGTGATGCTGCCCCCATCTGATCTACTCGCTCCGCCCGCTGTGCATGGCAATCCTCCCATCATCCCGGATTGGGGGCATTTCTACCAGAATCCAGGGCGACTTTGCCAGGGGGGCAAGGGGTGGTTCAGGGGCAAGGGGGCTGGTAGTGAAACGGGGCGATCGCTCAACTGGATGTTCCTAAAGGCGGCTTTCCAGGGTTTTCAGATACTCCGTGTTCACCCCAGACTCGCGGCTGAGGGCAATCTTGCCGGTGCGGGCGATTTCGCGAATGCCAAATCGGGTCAACACCTGGACGATCGCCACCATTTTGCCCGGATCACCGACCACCTCCAGGGTCAGGGCATCCTCGGCAATATCCACCACGCGGGTCCGAAAGATTTGGGCAAACTCAATGATCTCTGAGCGGGTGGTGCTGTTGGCATTCACCTTCAAGAGCATCAGCTCCCGCTCCACACAGGGGACATCGGTCAAGTCCTGCACCTTCAAGACATTAATAAGCTTGTAGAGCTGTTTGGTCAACTGCTCAATGTCACTGTCGCTCCCCGGCACCACCATCGTGATCCGCGAGATCCCCACCTGCTCGGCAGGACCGACCGCCAGACTCTCAATGTTGAAGCCTCGGCGGGCAAATAGTCCGGCAATGCGGGTCAGCACCCCAGCTTCGTCTTCCACCAAAACGGATAATGTATGCTTCATAAAACCAGTTGACCAGGATGACTCTGGCTGTTGCAGGGTGATGTGAGCGGGCCGTCGGCCCACCAGGACAATGGACAATAGTAACTTGAGGGTTGTCGTCTTGTTAAGGGCAATGGGGCCGTTAGGGGCGGCATAAAATAGTCGGTTCCGCCAAGGCCGTGCGCTTCTGGGCCGCTAAGAGTACTTCAATCTAAAAGTTATCCTGCACTACTGGCT
>JAAUQE010000261.1 GCA_012032425.1 Leptolyngbya sp. RL_3_1
CCCCTTTCGCTCCGCCTCCCCCTGCTCCCGCTGCACTCCAGCGCTCCCCACCCCGGCCCATTGATCTGCTGCACGACCTGGGCCGCGACGGCATCGGCCTCCTGCTCGTACTGGTCACCTACGGCTCCGACGGTAAGCTTCGCTTGGATCGGTGTTGGTGCCGGGGGTGAAAACGGAGGGCTGAAAAGATTGCCAAAGGGATTGTCGTAGGGACTCCATTCCGGCATCTGGAGTTGGGGTTCATCACGCTGGGCCTGAACCTGGGGGGGCTCAGGGGTGAAGCTGAAAGCGGGCTGGGCTTCCTGAGGTTGTTTGGCGGAAGCTCGGCTTTGAGAACCCATGATGATCAACCTGCCTGATTTTTGGCGATACTTTAGGATAATTTATTGAATTGGCCATTGTCAGGGGCTACGCATCGATCGTTACAGCGATCGCCCCCCATACATCAAAAATTTGCCTGACACTGTTTGCATCGTAATCGTCCCCTGTTCGCCTTAGCGGCTCCCCTTAGGAGCAACGGAGTCGTGGGCTTTGCCCCCCCAGCGGGGCTAGGGGACATTCTGGCCGGGTTTTGGCTTTCTCCCTTTGGGAGATGCTTTGCGTAGGCGTAGCCAGGTCAGTGGGATTGATTGCCCTCTGATTGCCCTCTGATTGCCCTCTGATTGCCTGCACAATGCTCACCACAAACCTGCTCTACAACACCGATAAATTCCTTGAAGTTTTATGGCAGTAATCGGGTCGGTAATGAACATTATTCTACTATGAAGAGTGAGGCTAATCATCAGTTCATTAAATAGCTTTAAGCGTTAAAAAATGAGCTGAAGGGTCATTTTTATGGCCAAAATTACCTCCTCAATGTTTCCGAATACCGCTGCCATGATCACCCCAAGACGAATAGGGTAATCCTCAAGGAAACAGGGATCGCCACCAGGATGAAAAACACCTATTTTTGGATCCCCATATCCATTAGCTTGCCTTTCCCCTGATCTAGAACTGCTCCCAGGGTGAATCATTGCAACCTTGAATGAATGATTTGAGGCATCCAGCTATGGTTATGACCCCTGTCAAAAACGCCCAGTCCTTAATTCTTTGGCTGGATCAGATTCGTCTCGATGATCTGCCCCAAGTGGGCGGCAAAAACGCCTCTCTCGGGGAAATGATTCAACAGTTGGTGCCCCAGGGAATCGCGGTGCCGGGGGGATTTGCCACCACCGCCCAAGCCTATCGGCACTTTATTAGCAGTAACGGCCTTGATCGGGCCTTGCGATCGCTCTTCCAAAACCTAGACGTCACCGACCTGGCCACGTTGCAACGGCGGGCCTACCAGGCGCGATCGCTGATTCTCCACGCCCCTTTTCCCCCGGAATTAGAAGTGGCCATTCGCCAGGGCTATCGAGAGATGGGCTGCCGCTACGGGGGCGATCCCGATGTGGCGGTGCGCTCTAGCGCTACTGCCGAAGATCTCCCCGACGCCAGCTTTGCTGGCCAGCAAGAAACCTATCTGAACGTTCATGGGGAAGTGGAGGTGATTGAAGCCTGCAAAAAATGCTTTGCGTCGCTGTTTACCGATCGCGCCATTTCCTATCGCCAGATCAAAGGGTTCGACCACCTAGAGGTGGCCCTGTCGGTGTGTGTGCAAAAGATGGTGCGCTCTGATCTCGCCACCTCGGGGGTGATGTTTTCCATTGATACCGAGACCGGCTTTAAGGATGCGGTCTTGATTACTGCCGCCTATGGTTTGGGTGAAAACGTAGTGCAGGGCACCGTCAACCCCGACGAATATCGCGTCTTTAAGCCCACCCTCAAGCAGGGCTATGAGCCGATTTTGAGCCAGCGGTTGGGCAGCAAGGCCCTGCGGATGGTTTATGACAATGGCGGCAGCAAGTTAGTCAAAAATGTAGCGGTACCCCCAGCCGAGCAGGCCCAATTTGCCCTGAGTCGGGCCGAGGTGCTGCAACTGGCCCGCTGGACTTGCCTGATCGAAGACCATTACAGCCAACTGCGGGGGGGCGATACCCCGATGGATATTGAGTGGGCCAAGGATGGTTTGAGCGGCGAATTGTTCATCGTCCAAGCTCGCCCCGAAACGGTCCAGTCCCAAAAATCGGCCAATGTCCTGCGGACCTATGCCCTTGACCCATCCCCCGAAACCCCAGGCGAACTTTTGGCTGAGGGACGGGCTGTGGGGGCAATGGCGGGAGCTGGGGAAGCCTGTGTGGTTTTAGATGTGGCTGACATTGCCGATTTTCAGCCCGGAGAGGTGCTGGTTACCGCCAAGACGGATCCCGATTGGGAACCGATTATGAAGCAGGCGGCGGCGATCGTCACCAACCAAGGGGGCCGTACCTGTCACGCGGCGATCATTGCGCGGGAGTTGGGCATCCCGGCGATCGTCGGCTGTGGTGACGCTACGGACCGACTGCACACCGGGCAGGCCGTGACCGTCTCCTGCTGCGAGGGGGAAACAGGCCGCGTCTACGCGGGCACCCGGCCCTTCACCGTGACCGAAACTCGCCTCGACACCCTGCCCATCACCCGTACCCAGATCATGCTGAATGTGGGTAATCCAGAGCTGGCCTTTGGCCTCTCTGCCCTGCCCAATCAAGGGGTCGGGTTGGCCCGGATGGAGTTCATCATTGCCAACCATATTCAGGTGCATCCTCTGGCCCTCGTGAACTTTGACCAGTTGGAGGATGGCAATATCCAGCGCAAAATCGCTCGCCTCACCCAGGGCTACGACCATAAGCCCGATTACTTTGTAGACCAACTGGCCCAAGGCATTGGCACCATTGCCGCTGCCTTTTATCCCAAGCCGGTGGTGGTGCGCCTGTCGGACTTCAAGAGCAATGAGTATGCCAACCTGCTGGGGGGGCAGCCCTTTGAGCCAACGGAAGAGAACCCGATGATCGGCTGGCGCGGGGCGGCCCGATACTACGACGATCGCTACCGAGCTGGTTTTGCCCTAGAATGCCAAGCCCTGAAGCGGGTCCGTAATGATATGGGGCTCACCAATGTGATCCTGATGGTGCCCTTCTGTCGCACCCCAGCCGAGGGCCGCCGGGTGCTGGCGGAGATGGCGCAGCATGGCCTCGTGCAAGGGGAGAATGGCCTACAGGTTTACGTCATGTGTGAGCTGCCCAGCAATGTGATCCTGGCGGATCAGTTCAGCGAGGTGTTTGACGGCTTCTCGATTGGCTCCAATGACTTGACCCAGCTCACCCTGGGGCTGGATCGCGATTCGGCCCTGGTGGCCCACCTGTTTGACGAGCGTAGTGACGCCGTGAAGCGAATGGTGGCTCAGGCGATCGCCACCGCCAAGGCTAAGGGGCGCAAGATCGGCATCTGTGGTCAAGCCCCCAGTGACTACCCGGAGTTTGCCCGCTTCCTGGTTGAGCAAGGCATAGATTCAATTAGCTTGAATCCGGATTCCGTGTTGCAAACCACGCTGACCGTAGCCGAACTAGAGGCCACCTTAGCAAGCTAGGTGCTAGCGGCGTCTAGCCCGATTGCGGAGAGCCGGGGGGCAGAAGGGGCGGCTAGGAACTGAAATGGTTAAGTGATTTACGCCGCTGAGTCTGAGCAAAGTTATTCACCGCCCGCATATGCGCCTTGCGATCCGCTGCAAGTGACAGCCAAAAGTTTCGCTATCTCTAGCTTTTCCAGGATCGTAGGTGCAGGTGTTAGGTGTTGTCAGTCAATCAGGGCGAAGCGTTTCCCTGGTTTCACTAAGGTGCATTGTTCGCTAGGTCCTGGGGGGCGATCGCCCTTTCTCAGTAACGATGGCGGTAATCAGCGCCGCTGGGGTCAGGTCTGCCAAGGGATGATAAGCACCCACCCCCGGCGGGCAAATCAGGGTGCCGCCCAGTTGGCAGACATCGGCGGTGTCCCCTTGGGCGATCGCCATGCCCTCACCGGTTGCCATCGAAAAATCCACCGTAGACAGGGGTGCCGCCACGAAGAAGGGCACCCCTTCAGCTTTGGCCGCCAGGGCCAACGGGTAGGTGCCAATTTTATTGAGGGTGTCGCCATTGGCCGCGATCCGATCGGCCCCCACTACCACCCCATGCACCTGCCGCTGCTGCATACAGTGGGCAGCCATGCTGTCGGTCACCACCGTCACCGGAATCCCTTCCTGCACACATTCCCAAGCGGTGAGGCGAGAGCCCTGGAGCCAAGGCCGCGTTTCCCCCGCCAAGATGCGGGCGAGGCGACCCGCTCGCCAAGCGGTGCGGACGATGCCGAGGGAGGTGCCGTAGCCCGAGGTGGCCAGGGCTCCATGGTTGCAGTGGGTGTAAAGGGTAAGTTGTTCTGGCTCCGAGGGCAGCGCCGCTAAGCCGTGGCGACCAATGGCGCGACAGATTTCCCAGTCCTCTTGTTGCAGGGTTTGAGCGGCGGTTAAGAGCTGTGCTTTGAGTTGCTCAACGGTGCCCTGGGTGGTTTGGGCCACGGCCATCATGTGGTCTACGGCTGAGAGCAAGTTGGCCTTATCGGGGCGAGAGGCTTTAAATTGCTCAGCGATCGCCTCCAGCCGTTCTAAAAACGCCTCGCGATCCTCGGTGCCAATTTCAAAGGCGCTCAGACAGAGGCCATAGGCCACCGCCAAGCCCAGGGCGGGACCCCCTCGGACAATGCGATCGCGAATCGCCGTCAGCATATCGTCATAGCGGCTGATGGCCACCACGGCATATTCGCGGGGGAGCTTGCGTTGATCAATCAGCAGTACCTGGCCCTGTCGCCACAGCACTGGGTAAACATGGGTATCAACAGTAATGTCAGTCATACAGCGGCAGCTCGTGAAGGACAAAAAGAAACCTAAACCCCTTGCTGTCAGGACACAGGCGGGACCTCACGAGGCAAGGAGATGCTGTCAGCGGCTCCAGGCAACGGTAAGGCGATCATCATCAGCATTACCCTACCCGAATTAGCCCCATGGATTGGTATTCAGAGGCAGGGTTGTTTCATGTTTGCGATCGCTACAGTTCAGCACTGGGACCGCCACCTTGCCCATTAGGTCAGTCTGGATGAGCGGTTCGCGGTTGTTAAACCGCGTCTAAGTTGAGAACTGGAGTTATGCCTGATCGAGAAAACCTCACCTAACCTCTCCTTCTCAAGGAGAGGAACCAGAGTCTTTTTAAGCCTCTCCTTACTTTTGGCGAAGCCTGCCCGG
>JAAUQE010000262.1 GCA_012032425.1 Leptolyngbya sp. RL_3_1
TGCACCGAGAGCAACTGGTCGATATTGGGCAAATTCTTCACAATGCCCGTGTCAGCCAGGGGCTGTCCTGTGAGGCTATTGCTGAGCAGACTCTCATCCGTTCTCGCCTCTTGGAGGCTATGGAGGTTGCCGACGTTCATGCTTTGCCCGAACCGGTCTATACCCGAGGGCTGATTCGGCAATATGCCAAGGCCCTGGGCTTGGATGGCGAGACCCTCTCTAGTCAATATTTCACCCCAGCGCAGCCTCAACCCAAGACCTCCTTTTGGCGCTTACCGATTACGCCTCAATTACGGCCGCTCCACCTGTATATGGCCTACGCAGTGCTGATTGCGATCGCGTCAGCAGCCTCTCCTACACCCTCAAGCGGGCAGGTTATAGCACCGGTAGCCTCCCCCCCCTAGATGATGCCGCCGTGAATACCGCTATCGTCGAACCAATCCCTGAGGCTTCTACCACCACCGATGCAGCGACAGGATCTGCCCCCGCCCCGATCGCTGAGGGCGATGTGCGGGTTTCAGTGGAGATGGAGGGCCAATCTTGGCTACGCATCACCGCTGACAACGAAGTGAGCTTTGAAGGGATACTTCGTCAAGGGGATACTCGCACTTGGACGGCAGAAGAACAAATCATCGTCCGCGCCGGTAACGCCGGAGGCGTCAAGGTCTCCTTTAACGAAGCGGCGGCTGAACCGCTAGGACAGCCTGGAGTGGTCAAAGAAGTGAGCTATCCGCCAGAAACCCCAACGACCGTGAGCTGGGTGATTAACCCCTAAGGATCGCGAATTAAATAACACGGACAGTTGAGATGTTGTAGGGACACGGTAGCGCCGTGTCCCTACGGGAATATTGCGGTCTTAATAGATTCCTGATCCTGAGCGACCGCTGTAGGTCGGGTGATTACTAACCCCGACGCTCCCCATAAATTCAGATCGGGTTGATGTCTCCAACCCTGAAATCAGGGGTTCTGTTCAACTTATCCTGACAGGGCCGAGATTTTCTAAGGGTTGTTGACCTGTTGACGGCAAACGCAGCTCAGGCTGGCGACGATCGCTAACCCCAGTACCATGGCGGGCTCTGGCACAGAAGTAACGGGTGGCTCCACTGGCGGCTCGACCACAACCTGGCTGAGACGGCCAATGGTCATATCGTCAAAGCTAAAGACATCCCTCGCCATCCCTGAAGGCCCAAAGCCTAAGAAGCTGAGGCTGGTAAATTGCTCTACTTCACTTTCCGCAATTAGGCCGAAGAAGAGAACGCTTCCCCGGCTGGCGTCACCGCTAGAATGGGGCACCGGAATCTGAGCCCCGTTGCTCAACCCGAGGAAAAGATTCCCAGCAAAGTCACCAATATCGATTCCTTTAAAGCCAAATGCGGCAATGGGATTACTGAAATTGATGGTGAAATTACCCGAGCCATCGGCAGCCGCTTCCCAATAATTGACCCCGGAGGTGGCGTAACGACCAAACCCATTCGTCAAACCGGCAACGCCAGCGTTAATCCCACCGCTACCAGTGAGGGTGGCGGTGCCAGCACCCGAAAAAGACAGCAGTAGCGGTGCCAGGGTTGCATGGGTAAACGCCTCAAAGGTTTCAGTCTCTACACCAATCAGGTTGGATAGAAAGTCAGCCTGGGCTGCGTTTGTATTCGGGGTAAAGGTCAGTGGCACTAACTCACTACCGTTCCGATCTTCACCGAAGAAGAGCGTATAAGCCTGGGCAGATGTGCCCAACATCAGGCTGGATAGGCTCGTCAGGGTGGTGGCCAAAATCAAGTTACGGTTCATCATGGCTGGCTGCTTAAGGTTATGGAGAGGGGTGGGGGCGCTAAACCCCAGGGAAAGGATGCAACCTGAGGCGCAATGTCATTTCGTTTATGGCTACAGATCAGGACTACCAAACCCGTCATAAGGTTTCGAGGCGATTGACTCAGTATCCATCAACTTTGGGGGGGACGCTGGATGATCTGGGTACAAGCTTGAGGAGACTGACCAAACGAATTGTCAAAAACGGGTAATAAAAATCGGGCTGCCAAGGAGCTGGATCAGGGAGCTGGATAAGATAGATAGGCTAATTGCTCTTTTCTCTATAGCTGCCATGTCCGCTGATGCTGCCGATTTCACTCCCGCCGTCTGGATTTATGACACGACGCTTCGCGATGGCGCTCAACGGGAAGGGTTGGCCCTTTCTATAGAAGACAAGCTGGCGATCGCCCATAAACTCGATGCCTTAGGGGTGCCCTTTATCGAGGGGGGCTGGCCCGGTGCAAACCCCAAGGACGTGCAGTTTTTCTGGCAGCTCAAGGAAGAACCGCTGCAACAGGCGGAAGTGGTGGCCTTTTGCTCCACCCGTCGCCCCGGTAAAGCGGCGGAGACCGACCCGATGTTGCAGGCGATTTTGGCGGCGGGCACCCGCTGGGTCACCTTGTTTGGCAAGTCCTGGGATCTGCACGTCACGGCCAGTCTACAAACCAGCCTGGATGAAAATTTGGCGATGATTCACGACACCATTGCCTTTTTGCGTAGCCAGGGGCGACGGGTGATTTACGATGCCGAGCATTGGTTTGACGGCTATCAGGCCAACCCCGATTACGCCTTGCAAACCCTTGGGGCGGCGATCGCTGCCGGAGCTGAGTGGCTCGTCCTCTGCGATACCAATGGTGGCACCCTCCCCCACGAAGTCGCGACGGTGGTGGAACAGGTTCAACATTGGCTTGTGACCCATTCAGGTGCGACGACACCAGACCTACCCCGCTTAGGGATTCACACCCACAATGATGGGGGTACCGCCGTCGCCAATGCCCTCGCGGCGGTGATGGCGGGGGCCACTATGGTGCAGGGCACGATCAACGGCTATGGGGAACGCTGCGGTAATGCCGACCTCTGCTCCCTGCTGCCCAACCTGCAACTAAAGCTGAAGCAGCCCTGCATTCCCCCTGCAAAGCTGGCTACCCTGACAGAAACCAGCCGTATGGTCAGTGAGGTGGTGAATCTGGCCCCCGATGATCATGCCCCGTTTGTGGGGCTGTCGGCCTTTGCCCACAAGGGCGGCATCCATGTCAGTGCGGTGGAGAAAAACCCCCGCACCTATGAGCATATTGAACCGACCCTGGTGGGCAACCAGCGCCGCATCGTGGTGTCGGACCAGGCGGGGCTCAGCAATATCTTGGCGAAAGCTCGCAGCTTTGGGATCGAATTAAACAAACAGGATCCCCAGTCTCGCCAACTGCTCAACCGCCTCAAAGAGCTGGAAAATCAGGGCTACCAGTTTGAAGCGGCGGAAGCCAGCTTTGAACTGCTGATGCGGGAGGTGTTGGGAACGCGATCGCAGTTTTTTGAGCTGCGGGGCTTTCACATTCACTGTGACAACTTACCTCAAGAAGCCCATTGGAAAACTCGCGCTCTGGCCACGGTGAAGGTAATGGTCGAGGATCAAGAGATTCTGGAAGTCGCCGAGGGTAACGGCCCCGTGTCAGCGCTGGATACGGCCCTGCGAAAAGCGTTGCTGAACTTCTATCCGGCGATCGCCCAATTCCAGCTCAGCGACTATAAGGTGCGGATTTTGGATGGTCGCGTCGGTACCTCCGCGAAAACCCGCGTGCTGGTGGAATCCAGCGATGGCTATCGCCGCTGGACCACGGTGGGGGTGTCGAGCAACATTATCGAAGCCTCTTACCAGGCAGTGGTGGAGGGGTTGGAATACGGGTTGATCAGCAAGACTCCGGTAGCGGTCAGGCCGACCGTGGTCTGAGCCCAGCGGTGCCAACGCTACACCAGCGATCGCGCCAGCGCTTTCTGCACCACCCAAATGCCGCCAATGCTGAGCGCAATCAGCCAAGCCAAGCGGCCACTGGCCAAGTGACCGGTGACTAAACAGACGCCCCCGACCATAAATAGGGCGATCGCGCTGCCCCCTGCCACCACCAACATCCGTCGCAGTGCTTGGGTGGTGAGCAAGATCTGACTGGCAATATCGGTGCTTTCGAGGGGAACTGCGGCCGCGATCGCCGCCTGGAAAGATTGGTAGCGCCGCAGATCTACCTGGTAATAGGTGCCGAGTTCAGCATCTCGAAGGGTGCGATCGGAGCGGAGGCCAAATTGCTTGGCTTGGGTAATGGCGTTGCGAATTTGTCGCTGGGTGGCCACCGGTTGCAGGGCTTCGAGAATCGACGCTCGGTATACCCCCGTTTTGGCCATATCTAAAATACGCTGGGTGAGTTCTAGGTCAGAAAGTTGAGGAGCCATCACATCCGTCAGCCGAAAAGCAAGCTCAATAATTGGGTGAGTTTAGACTCGCTATATAGTAACCCTGTACTGCGAAACGCAACGATTCATGCCAATGCCACCCAAGCAAAACCCCCAACCGTCGGTGGGTCGGGGGAAACAGGAGTGTAAGCTTAGCCTTCCCGTCTAAAGATAAGACAATCCCGGCGGCGTCGCCAGAGGTGAATGGTGCCCATTGAACTGTTATGCTAGATACATAAACTTTTGATAACTTCTACATCATTTTTTCTGATGTCCCAACGATCCTTCTGGTCATCCCTACGACGCCACCTCACGGTCAAAGGGCTGATGTTGGGGGCGATCGCCCTCTTCCTTGCCACCGTTAGCGTCGATGCTTTTTTCCACGATGCCCTCGCCGCAGAGTTGACCGATGCACTGTTAGAGATATCCCCTAACACCTCTCAGGCAGACGTACGCCAGACCACGGTTGCTTCTGGAAACGGTGACCTCAGTTCGCCGCAAGCCATGGAGCGGCTGCATCATAATGGCTTCACCCATGGCAGCCTGACCCGCCATCACCTCACCAGCGCCCATTTGTTCACCGCGCTATAAATTACTATTCTGGAGTATTCCCCTGTCAAGGAGGGGCGACCGTAGGCCAAGGTGGGTCAGCCCCTGTATCGATCTGGAAACCTACCCTTAAGGTTCGTGGCTAAACCTCGTTCACTTTGAAACCTAGAGTTTCCCTCACCCCCAGCCTCCTTCGACAAGCTTAGGACGTTGCCTCTTCGAGAGGGCTACTGTTTATACATAAGTCTCTGGTTGTTCATGCTCAGGGCTTCAGCCTACCATCCCCTTCTTCCTGTTAGCTTGCTTCTCGCAGAGTATGCCCTTGGGCTATATCCTGGGGGACTGTGAACTCCGGTCTCCCCCCAGAATTGGGGG
>JAAUQE010000263.1 GCA_012032425.1 Leptolyngbya sp. RL_3_1
ATGCTGATGCGGGCAATCATTGAGCAGTCCCTCAACCCTGCCACCATCACCCGTCTCCCCCAAAAATCCTCTCGGTGATTCAGTCCAACGTAGACACCAACCTGAGCGTAGAGGAGCTGCTGGCCCTGACTGGTTTTGCCGCCCAGACCAATCGCTCCAATGTGCAAATGCTGATGCTGCCCGGAGATTTCAGCTCCCCCAGCGAGTTTGAGCTGAGTTACTGGTTACCGAGTTTGCGGCAAATCGATAGCCTCGTCGCCGAATATTTCAGCTATGGCAGTCAGCAGGTTTCCGCCTCTGAAGATCCCACCTATCTACGCATTGCCATTCAGGACAGCACCGGTGATCCGGTGGCGGTGGATGAACTCATCAATGTTCTGAATGAGAGCGGTTACCGTAACGTTTACCGAGATGAAGACTGGCACCACGAACTGCCGATCACGCGGGTTGTGGCTCAGCAAGGGGACCAAGCCAGCGCCGCCACCCTACAACGGTTCTTAGGGGTGGGAGAGGTGCGGGTCGAAAGTACCGGTGTGCTCAGCTCTGACATCACGATTCAACTGGGGCGAGACTGGCTACAGGAGTACGGCACCAGTTCCAGCTTGTAAAGCCAGGGTATGCGGGTTGACCCAGCAATTCTCAGTATGGCCTTGCGGGTTCTGAATATGCCGCTCAGGCTGAGCTGGTCGGAGCCCATTTTGAGGATGTGCAGTTGAGTCAGCGCAGCTACAAATAAGCGGTCGGTTAAGCCCTGCAAAACTGATCAGCATTTCCCCTCTTAGGAGGGGTGCCCGTAGGCTGGGGTAGGTTTGTCAAGATTGCAGCGCTATTCTGGCTAGTAAGGGGCAATGAATTGAGGAACCACAATGGTTCAAGTGCAGACAACAAGCCCAATGAGTTTTGACGATTTTCTGGCCTGGTATCCAGAGGATGGTCGCCGGTATGAATTGATTGAGGGGAGTGTCGTTGAAATGCTGCCAACCGGTCCCCATGAAGATGTTGCGGGCTTTTTGGCAGCAGAACTCAATTTCGAAATTCGACGGCAGAATTTACCCTATTCCATTCCCCGCAACTGCTTAATCAAGCCTCAGGCGGAGGGTTCAGGCTACTTACCTGATGTGGTAATCCTAAATCGGGAATGTCTCAAGCAAGAGCCCCTCTGGCCAACGGCTTCCGCGATTCAACAGGGGGCGACGGTGCCATTGGTGATTGAGGTGGTTAGCACCAACTGGCGGGATGATTATGGCCACAAGTTGGTGGAATACGAGGCCATGGGCATCGCGGAATATTGGCTGGTTGATTTCCGGGCTTTGGGGGCGGTGCGACACATCGGTCAGCCGAAGCAACCGACGATTACGGTTTGTCAGCTTGAGGGGGAGGAATATCAAATGCGGCGGTTTGTGGCGGGGGAAAAGCTGGTTTCTGCAATCTTTCCTCAACTGGAACTAACCACAAACGCAGTATTTTCCGCTGCCCCCTAATGACACACCAGGTCTGCCCTAAACGGGAAAGGCTGCATGGGTGTAGCCCTGCCATTCGCCGCTGGACTGCTTTTCGGCAACTAGGGGCACGGCGGATAATTGCAGAGGAGAACCGCTGCTCACGTCAATCCGTAATGCCGTATAAGGCCGCTTGAGGGTCGAGCCTTGGCCCGATCGCCCCATAAATAATTTAGACGTTGCCACGGTGCGGGCTTGCCCATCGATTTGTTCCGTCAAGTCGTTCCCTTGGGGGCGCTGCCGCCGCAGGCTGTAGCCGCTGCCGCCGCAAATCATCCACGGAATGTGGGCATCCCCATGGCCGGTGTCCCCCGTCCGCAGGTATTCAAAACAATGGGCATGGCCGCAGAGCACCAAACTCAGCAAGGGTTGGCCTTGGGCGATGTCGGCGACTTCGGCCCCCACGGCGTCTAAGACCATTCTCAAATGATGGCGCACGGCCAGGGTTTGCCCCTGAAACCATTTGGTGGCCTCGGTGACATAGGGGGGATGGTGAAAGAAGACGATCCGACCCCGCACGGAAGCATCTTGCCAAGAGGCAATTAGGCGATCGCGCAGCCAATCAAGCTGGGCCTGATCAACGGCTGAAATATTGGCCCTGGCTAATTGTTTGTCGATATCGTAGATTTCTTCATCTAGCGCTTCAATCTTCTCAGTCAGATCCTCATGATCGTCCTCCCTGGGGTTGGCCATCACCAAGCCCAGCTTGTGTAGCAAGTCGGCCTTGTCTGCCTCTAGGGCCTCTCGCTGCCCCTGAAGCTGCTGCCGACTGTGGTACCGATTGTCAGGATCATCCAGGGGTGGGGGGGTGTTGAACGTATTTGAATCGAGGGCAAAGAAATCAATCCCCCCGTAGCGGAAGCTGTAGTACCGGTTCGGGACGCGGGTAAACTGGCCGGGACGATAGGTGAGGCAGCGATCGCCCCGAAAGGTACTGTCATAGTGCCGATCCAAGTACGCGTCGAGGCGAGACTCGGGCACGTTCTGCAAATAATCAATGAAGGCCCGCGCGTAGGCATCCCCTTGAAAAGACCCATGCCAGCCCAAGTCTAGATCCATGTAGGAGCGGAAGGCATAGCGGAGCGGCCCCGTCAGGCCCGTAAAAATCCCCAGTAATCGCGGTAAATCGTAGTAGTCGTGGTTGCCTAAAACCGGAAAGAAAGGCTGTTTGAAGGTGATGCGATCGTAGGCAATTTTTCGATAGTTTTCGCCGCCGACCAACCATTCTCGATAGGGTTTGATAAAGTTGGCGCGATATTGTTCGCTGGAGCCCACTAGATAAACGACATCTCCGGTGTGGAGCACGAAGTGGGCCTGGTCACCATGGGCCATCATGGATTCAGCCACCCGCCGCTGCGGACTGTCACGGCGATGTCGCCCGGTGCCGCTATCTCCCAACACCAAAAAGCTAAAGGACTCTGAGGTATTAAGACCGCCCTGAATCTGCAAACGGGTTTGGTCAATATGGCGCTTTATCACCTGCGGATGCTGCCATCGCACCCGCGCTTGCATATGCTGGATTTTGGTCTCAATACTGGGCTCAGAAATGAGTTGCATGGTGATGGCTTATACCAATTCTCTATAAAGCTGCATAGAATAGAGCCTCAAGGATAAAGTCATAACCGGTCAAGGAAGCGATGGCCTCGGCACTCAGACTCTCAATCCTGTTCCAAAGCTGCTTCCGCAACTGCTCTAAGAGGCTGTTTGAAAAGGGGTGACCCGAGTTTGAAAGGATATCTGATGTCCTCAGAGTAGAGGCTATAACCTGGGTTGATTCGTGGCTCTTTCTGGGGGTTGCAGGTGACTAAAGTTAACCCCGCAAACTTTTCAAACATCCTCTAAGGTCTCGAAACATTTTCCCTTGAGCGGCGACTTTAGATGCTGCCAGCAGCGCTCGGCTGGATTGAGTTCGGGACTATAGGGCGGTTAAAAGATAGGAATCAGGTTCTCCGGCCATATCAGCGCTTTGGCTCGATGAGCCTGGGCCTGATCCATCTGCATGACGGCTATCTCATCGCCCAGGGCGTCGGATACCGCATTGATGAAGCTCTGAAAATGCGTCCCGTTTGGGGATACTCCTGGCACAGATGCCAACCTGAGAGCGGTTCCACCACCCCATAAACCCATAAACCCATAAACCCAGAAATTCTCACGGACGTACTGCTCCATGGCAATGGGCTTGACCCCGCGTGAGGTAATCACATCGGTGGTTAACCACGAGTGAGTGATTCGTGCCAAAGCCAACCGCAAGGTGAAGCATGAACTGGGCAAACGCTCAGCTAAACACCCCTAACCACAAACCTTTCAACGACTTCTGCCTAAGGGATAGCTCTCCAGAGGGGATGGACGCGTGAGCGCACCTTTATGATGGAAAGATGCAAAAGCTGACGATTACCCGACCCGACGACTGGCATCTGCATCTCCGCGACGGTGCGGCGCTAAAAGCGGTGTTGCCCCATACGGTGCGTCAGTTTGCCCGCGCCATCATCATGCCGAATCTGAAGCCGCCGGTGCGAACAGTGGCTGATGCGGTGGCCTATCGCGATCGCATCATCGCCGCGATTCCAGCGGGCCAGCAGTTTGAGCCGTTGATGACTCTCTACCTCACCGACAACACCAGCCCCGAAGATATTGTTGCGGCGAAGGAATCTCAGTTTGTCAAAGCGGTCAAGTATTACCCGGCTGGGGCCACGACCAATTCAGACTTTGGCGTCACCGATATTCGGAAGTGCGATCGCGTCTTTGCAGCGATGCAGCAGGTTGACCTACCGTTATTGCTGCATGGAGAGGTGACCGATCAAGCTGTGGATGTGTTTGATCGGGAGCAGGTATTTATCGAGCAGCAGCTCATCCCCCTCAAGCAGCGATTTCCGAAGCTGCGGGTGGTGCTGGAGCATATTACGACATCAGACGCCGTGGAATTTGTCTTAGCCACGGACAATATCGCGGCAACGATCACGCCCCAACATCTCCTGTTTAGCCGCAATATCCTCTTTAAAGGGGGGATTCGGCCCCATTTTTATTGCTTGCCCATTTTGAAGCGGGAGACCCATCGGCGGGCATTGTTGCAGGCCGCCACCTCTGGAAATCCCAAGTTTTTTCTGGGGACCGATAGTGCGCCCCATCCCCGCGATCGCAAGGAAAGTGACTGCGGCTGTGCGGGTTGCTTTTCGGCGCTGCACGCGATGGAACTCTATGCAGAGGCGTTTGAGAGCGCTGATGCCCTGGACAAGCTAGAGGCGTTTGCCAGCTTCTATGGGCCAGATTTTTATCAGCTGCCGCGCAATACGGAACAGATCACATTGACTCAGAAGACTTGGCGGATTCCTGATGAAGTGCCCTTTGTTGAGTCTGGGCTGGTGCCGTTATGGGCGGGTGAGGAGATCGCTTGGCAAATCTCTTGACTCAACCGGACTGCATATGGGCGCTTTCGTGTTTCATGGCAACAAGCCATAACCGGCCAAACCTTGCCCTTACCCCAACAGGTCGGGACATTATCCTGGGACAAGAATTCAGGAGTCAGGAGCCTTATCCTTACTGAATTCTGGCTCCTGTCTCCTAGCTTCCTTACCTAACCAGTTTTCCCGGCTTAAATTACAGCCGCCAATGGTTGAAGCTTGTCAACATCAAGCACCCTGCTCTCCCCTTCTAATTTCGGGAGGAGC
>JAAUQE010000264.1 GCA_012032425.1 Leptolyngbya sp. RL_3_1
GCCGATTGCACACTGCCAGGGCCAATTCCTCGACCATCGGAGGTCACGATATTGCCGTGTCCGTTTCCATGGCCACTCCAGTAAATGCCATAAGCCTGAGAATCAAAGATCGCTGCGGCAAAGTCCGCTACTGTTCCCTCTAGATCGTAAACCACAGTGAAGCCCTGCTCAGCCGCATAGATCACGTCGTCTTCAATGAAAGGGGCTTCTGATTCGAGGATGGACTGATCACTGGTGCTTGCCTCGAAGCCATAGAAGAAATACAACGTTCTGCCGTTGGGCTCTAGGGGAAGCAGAATATAGCGGGAGCCACTAATGGACAGAATGTAGTTGCGTCCTCTACTGAGTTGGGCACTGTGATCAGCAACGGCAACTCTTGTCTCTGGGGTTGTGGAGTCTCCAAGGTTGCGCTGAAGACTGGAAGTGTCTGCGTTTTGTTGCAGCACATGGGTTAACTCATGGGCTATCAATTCCTGTCCGCTGGGGCTGTTGGGTTGATACTCCCCTTGCTTGAAATAAATGTCATTCCCCGTCGTAAACGCCTTCGCCTGTACGGCTCGATTTAGCTGATCTGCTTCGGTGTTGGCATGGATTCGCACCCCACCAAAATCTCGCCCAAACGCCTGCTCCAACCTCCCTCGCATCGGTGCTGCAATCTCCTGCCCCTGGCCCCGACTGCGCTGAATCCGCTGCTCTAGCTCCCCACTAACATCGCCCCCCGCTGCCGCCACCTCAGCACTGCGCCTGATCGAGAGTGGGGCCTGAATTTGTTCCCGCTGCCAGTCAAACTCTGGTTCTAATTCCTCCTGCTCTTGCCCTTCCGGCGTAGGGTTTTCTGCTAAACGCTGTAATATCGTTGGCCCCGCCATCGGTTGGGTCACCACGGCTCCGCCACCATCGGCTCCGCCGGGGCATCCCACCAGTTCTGCTTTTCAAACGGTGATGCCGGTAGCCCCCAACCGGGTTCTGCGCTCAAATGCGATTCCGTCGCCTGTCGCTGCACCGACAGCCCAAACCCCAGCCCCAAGCCTTGCAACAGATGGGGCATGGCGACGGGCGCGTCTACTTGCTGGATTTCGGGATGGGCAGAAGTGTACTTGTGTGCCATTGGCCCATTGGATCAGGGGCAATCGAAGCAATCACACAGAAGACCTTTGCAGTCATTATAAAAACGCCATTCCACTTTTTGAGGGGCGAATCCGCAGAATGGCAGAACTTTTTGAAAAAGTTCATGAATTGAAAATTCATCCGAAAACGATTAAACCCCAGCGTTGACGGGGCAACTACCAGCGATTATTTCACCAATACATCTACCAGCCCATCGATGAAGCGATCGCGCTCCATCGGCACAATATCTCGCCCGTGCAAAACTTCCTGGGTGATCATGTAGTGGATAATGCTGCCCCCAAAGATTCGGGCCGAGACCTCAGGATCAACCGCGTTGGCATCGGGATGGTGAGTGAATAGACAAGTGAGCTTTTCGAGGACGGGCTTATGAGCCTGTTCAAGAAAGGTGCGGGCCAAATCGGGGAACCGCTCTGACTCCCCAATTACTAGCCGAATAAACGTGAACTGGGGCTGCTGTGCTGAAGCGTCATCGAGCAGCGTGCTGGCCAAAAATTTCAAGCTGTCTCGCAGCGGCGCTTGCAGCAGCAGGCTTTCATCTAAGACGGCATGGGGCTTGTCTTGGATGAATTGGCAGATCAGAGCTTTAAATAACCCTTCCTTGTCTTGAAAGTAGCTGTAAAGGGTGGGCTTAGAGACCCCCGCCGCCGCCGCAATCCGATCCATACTGGCCGCAGCATAACCGCTGATGGCAAACGTTTTTAATGCGCCCTGAAGAATCAGCTCGGCCTTGTCGGTCGTGTTACGGGTTGATTTCGGTCTTGGGTCGGTCAAGCCTGGGGCCTCAACGGAGCGGGCATGGGGAAATTTTATCGAACTTATTGACGGTCCTTCCTGATTTTACTAAACTGTTCAGTAACTTTACTAGTCGGTTTAGTAAAGTTACGCCTTTGATGATTCATCCCATGAGGTACGGATGCTATGGATGCTTCCCGCTCCCCTCGGTTCTCACTGCCCTCCGGCCCTCGGTTCTGGATCGCGATCGCCAGCTTTGCCGTCCTCAGTGCCGGGGGTAGTTTGCTGCACTGGCGATTGCAGTCCCAGGCGGCTGAATCCCCAGACGCCGCCATCGTTGCCCCGGAGATTACCACCGTCACCGCCCTCGGATCTTTAGAACCCGCTGGGGAGGTGGTTTACCTGACGGCTCCTACCTCCAGCCAAGAGAGCCGCGTTGATCAGCTCCTGGTGGCGGTGGGCGATGCCGTTGAGGCCGGGGAAGTGATTGCGATTTTGGATAGCCGCGATCGCCTCCAAGCCAGCTACGACCAAGCTTTGCAAGAGGTGACGGTGGCCCAAGCCCGTCTGGACCAAGTGCGGGCCGGAGCTAAGTCTGGCGACATCAATACTCAGCGGGCCGAAATTACCCGACTCGAAGCCGACCAACAGGCGCGGATTGCCGCCCAACAGGCCACGGTAAATCGACTCCAGGCCGAGGCACAAAATGCCGAAGTGGAAGCCCAGCGCTACGACAGCCTCTATGGCCAGGGGGCGATCTCGGCTTCGGAGCGAGACACCCGCCAGCTCACTTTGCAAACCACCCAGCAAAGTTTGCAGCAGGCCCAAGCCGATTTGACTCGGTTGCAAACCACCCGTTCCCCGGAGGTGAATAAAGCCGAAGCTACCCTCTCGGCCATTGCCACGGTGCGCCCGGTGGATGTGCAGGTGCTGCAAGCGGAGTTAAGCCGCGCCCAGGCCGCAGCGGCTCAAGCCAAAGCCAGCCTGGAGCAGACTTATGTGCGATCCCCCCAAGCGGGGGTGATTATGGATATCCACACGCGGGCCGGGGAGGTGATCGCTTCGGAAGGGATTGCGGAGATTGGCCAAACCGAGCAGATGGTGGCGATCGCCGAAGTCTACGAAAGCGACGTGCAAAAGGTACAACCGGGTCAGTCGGTGCGGGTCTTGAGTACCGCCCTCTCTGAGGAACTGCGCGGCACCGTCGAATGGGTGGGGCTGAAGGTGGAGCAACAGGGGGCGATTAACACTGACCCCAGCCAAAACATCGACGCCAAGGTGGTGGAAGTGCGCGTGCGGCTGGATGCCCAGTCGAGCCAAATTGCCGCCAACTTCACCAATCTGCAAGTGGAAGTGGAGATTGAGCTGTGAAGAACTGGCTCAACGCCCTACAGCGACGCACCCCCTTAGGTTGGCTCCAGCTCAGCCGCCACAAAGGCCGCTTACTGGTAGCCCTCTCAGGGATTGCCTTTGCAGATTTGCTGATGTTTTTGCAGTTGGGCTTTCAAGAATCCCTCTACGAGAGCAACACCCAGATTCGCGCCGCCCTGGATGCCGATCTGATCCTGGCCAGCCCCAAGGCCGAAACCACCCAAAAGCTCTCCACCTTTACCCGTCGTCGCCTGTACCAGGCCCAAGATGTTCCCGGCGTGGCCTCTGCCCGCGCCCTCTATTCCAACAACATCAACTGGAATCACCCCGAAACCAACGAAGAAGCCTCCCTGCAAGTGATGGGATTTGACCCCAACTATCCGGCCTTTAATGTGCCAGATATGAACGCCCAGCTCTACCGGGTCAAAATGCCCGATGTGGTGCTGTTTGATCGCTTGGCGCGGGGGGACTATCGACAAACCATTGCCCAAATCGAAAACCAGCAGTGGGTCAGCACCGAGGCAGAGGGGCGCACCCTGTCCGTGCGGGGCCTATTTACTCTGGGGGCTTCGTTTGGGGCTGATGGCTTGCTGGTCACCAGTTCCCAAAACTTCTTGCAGTTGTTTCCACGCCGGGATCCGGGTGTCGTCAGCATTGGTTTGCTGCATGTGGAACCGGGCTACGACCCAGCGCAGGTGGCCCAAGCCTTACAAGACCATCTCCCTGATGATGTGGAAGCCATGACCCTGGAGGATTTCATCCAGGACGAGCTGGAGCAAATTCAAACGGAAAGCCCGATCGGGTTCGTCTTTAGCATCGGCACCGCCATGGGCTTTGTGGTAGGGGTGGTGATTGTGTACCAGGTGCTCTCCACCGATGTGAATGCCCACCTGAAGGAATACGCCACCTTCAAAGCCATGGGCTACCGTCACGGCTATTTACTCACCATCGTGATTGAGGAGAGCCTAATCATGGCTTTCCTGGGCTTTATCCCAGGGCTGCTGCTGCCCATGGGCGTCTACCAGATCGCCGCCAACGCTACGGCTCTGCCAATTTACATGACCGTGAATCGAGCCGTGACGGTGCTGATCATGACCCTGGTCATGTGTCTATTTCGGGGGCGATCGCACCAACAAGCTGCGCTCCGCCGACCCCGCCGACATGTTTTGAATTCAGCATTATCTAGATTCAGAATCAGAATTTGAACACCTGATAGAACCTCACCGCCTGCGGCACCTCTCCTTGATAAGGAGAGGTTAAAGAACATTCCGGTTCCTCTCCTTACTAAGGAGAGGTTAGGTGAGGTTTGATCGCCAGAACAAAACACGGTTTTCACTGTTCTTTGTTGTGTCCAACCTTCGAAATCGAGCCAGGTATTTTCATGCCCTCCTCTCAACCCGTTATCGCCATCCACAACGTCAGCCATTTCTTCGGCAATGGCGATCGCCAAAAACAGGTGCTCTTTGATATTGACCTCACCATCCAGGCCGGTGAAATCGTCTTGATGACCGGCCCCTCCGGTTCCGGCAAAACCACACTGCTGACGCTGATTGGCGGTCTGCGTCAGGTGCAAACCGGTAGCCTCAAGTTTCTGGGACAAGAGCTGTGCGGGCCACCACCGAGGGATTGGTCCAAGCTCGTCGCCAATCCGGCTATATCTTTCAGGCCCACAACCTCCATGAAAGTCTGACCGCCCGCCAAAATGTGCGCATGGGGCTAGAGGTGCATCCCCACTATTCGGTGGAAAAGATGAGCATGATGGCCGCTGAAATGCTGGGGCTGGTCGGTCTAGGAGAACGGCTGGATCACTACCCGGATCAGCTCTCGGGGGGACAAAAACAGCGGGTGGCGATCGCCCGTGCCCTAGTCAGCCGTCCGAAGCTGCTGCTGGCGGATGAGCCCACTGCGGCGTTGGACAGCAAGACGGGACGAG
>JAAUQE010000265.1 GCA_012032425.1 Leptolyngbya sp. RL_3_1
CAGCAATTTGACCAAGATATCTTGGGAGACTTGGGGGGAGCCTTTAAAACCTTCATCGACTCTGGTCAGGTGTGGGCGCTGATCGTCGGTATTATCATCGGATACCTGTTCCGGGGCATGACCACCTACAAGTGAGCCCGACTGTACAGCGCTGGCCACTTTGCTTAAGACCCCTCGGATCACCCTGTTCTGTGGCGCACAAGCAAAGTGGCTTGCAGTCTGGTCCTAACCGGACTGGCGACTGCCATAAATGCGCCCGATTGTAAATGCGCCCGATTTCCCCCACTGCTTGATAACGGAGTCTTGAAAGTTTGGTCCATTCCTCTGCCCCCCCGCCTAAGACCTGGAGTCAACGTTTTGAGTCGGCCCTACACCCGGCGATCGCGGTATTTAATGCCAGCATTGGTTTTGACATTCAACTGCTGGAATATGACCTGACCGGATCCCAAGCCCATGCCCGCATGTTGGCCAAAACGGGCATCATCACCCCGGCGGAAGGCGTTGCCCTGGTCGAAGGACTAGAGCAGATCCGGTCTGAATATCGTCAGGGACAATTTAACCCCACCGTTGAAGACGAAGACGTTCACTTTGCGGTGGAACATCGCCTGGTGGCGCTGCTGGGGGATGTGGCCAAAAAGCTGCACACGGCCCGTTCCCGCAACGACCAAGTGGGTACGGATATTCGTCTTTACCTCCGGGACCAGATTGAGCAGATCCGCACCCAACTGCGCCAGTTCCAGCAGGCGCTACTCACCCAAGCTGAAGCCCATGTGGAAACCCTGATTCCGGGCTACACCCACCTCCAGCGGGCTCAGCCTTTGAGCTTGGCCCACCATCTGCTGGCCTATTTTGAAATGATCCAGCGGGACTGGGAGCGGCTCGGGGATGTGCTGGGGCGGGTGAATATTTCGCCCCTGGGCTGTGGGGCGTTGGCGGGGACGACTTTCCCCATTGACCGGGGCTATGTGGCGGAGCTGCTGGGCTTTGACCGGCTCTATCAAAACAGCTTGGATGGGGTCAGCGATCGCGACTTTGCGATCGAGTTCACCGGTGCCGCCAGCTTGATTTTGGTGCATTTATCCCGGCTGTCAGAGGAGATCATTCTCTGGGCGTCGGAGGAGTTCGGCTTTGTCACCCTCAAGGACAACTGCTCCACGGGCTCCAGCATCATGCCCCAAAAGAAAAACCCCGATGTCCCCGAACTGGTGCGGGGTAAAACCGGGCGGGTCTTCGGTCATTTGCAGGGCTTGCTGGTGATGATGAAGGGGCTCCCCTTGGCCTACAACAAGGACCTGCAAGAAGACAAGGAGCCGCTTTTTGATACGGTCGTCACCGTGAAAGGCTGTCTGGAGGCGATGACCATTTTAATTGCAGAGGGGATCAGCTTCCGGACCGAACGACTGGCAGCGGCGGTGGCGGCAGATTTTTCTAACGCGACGGATGTGGCGGACTACCTGGCGGCGAAGGGGGTGCCTTTTCGCGAGGCGTACAACCTGGTGGGGCAGGTGGTGCGCACCTCTTTGGAAGCCGGAAAGTTGCTGAAGGAGTTGTCTTTAGAAGAATGGCAGGCCCTGCATCCCGCCTTTGAGACGGATATCTATGGGGCGATCGCCCCCCGCCAAGTCGTGGCGGCCCGCAACAGCATCGGTGGCACCGGCTTCGACCAGGTGCGTCAGGCGCTGGCCACTGCCCAACACACGATCGGGGTGCTGGGCAGCGGGGAAGCTCCATACAACAGGTAAGCACAAAGGCTCTAACCAAGGCTAAAATCAGAGAACTGGGATGGTTGCTGAAAAGCATATCCTGTCCGCTTTAAGTCCTGCGCTGTAATCAAGGGGGTGATCTAATTGTTGTCTTGCTTTGATATCGCAGATTATTTTGTTTGCTTAGCTAATGAAACGGGCTCTTTTGTTAGCAATTTAAAGCTTCAAAAGCTGGTTTACTATGCTCAAGCATGGCATCTTGCCCTTTATCAACAGCCTCTTTTTCCAGAGGATTTTCAGGCTTGGGTCCATGGACCAGTTATCCCGTCTCTCTACCAGAAATATAAATCTTTCGGGTGGCAACCAATCATTGAAGATGCAATTGCCCAACTACCTGAAGAGGTTGTGCAATTTTTGGATGAAGTTGCACAAGAGTACTTTGCTTGCGATGCATATGAGTTAGAGTACATGACTCATATGGAAGATCCTTGGATCTTAGCTAGGGGAGATCTACTGTCAGATGCGCCCTCTAGCACAATTATTGATAAAGATTGGATTCAGGAGTATTACGGGGCACGTGTCCAAGAAGATTAAGAAAACTCAGTTGCCGAAAGCAACTGCATCTAGAATTGCATCAACAAAGCTGACGCTGAGGGGCATCGGCTTTTCTTTTAAGTATTATCAGAACAATCATCGTAAGTTCTCTGCAAATGAAAAAACAACAGCATACTGGCTTACTTTAATGGAACGTTTAAAAGCCATATCAGGGTTGTCTAAGCAAGAGCTATTGGTGAACCGTAGTCAAACCCTGAGATGCCATCCAATCAAATGGGAAGATACCAGTGAAAGTGGGTTCGGATTATCGAATGAAGAACAGTTGGTAGATACGCCTTACCAGTTTTCCCTCTCTTCCAACGAGCATGGTAGGGTTCATGGGTTCTTTATTGATGAAATTTTTTATATTGTTTGGTTAGATGCCGACCATTTGCTGTATTCGGCGCAAGCTTAATAGGCTAATCTCCATATAAATTCTCAAGCCCCCCCATGCCCACGACTCTGTCTCTCTGCATGATTGTCAAAGATGAGGCCGCCCAACTGCCTCAGGCCCTGCAAAGCGTGGCCGCCCATGTGGATGAAATGATCGTGGTGGATACGGGTTCGACTGATGACACGGTGACAGTGGCTGAGGCCGCTGGAGCCCAGGTCTTTGCCTACGAGTGGACCGATGATTTTGCGGCGGCCCGCAATGTTTCTCTGAGCTACGCCACTGGCGATTGGATTTTGGTGCTGGATGCAGACGAAACCCTCACCGCCGCTGGGCAAGCCCTGCTCAAGCAGTTACGCCACGGTGAACCCTTAGGCGATGTAGACTGGGCAGCCATTGTGATGGTGAATGTATTGCGCCACGAGCTGGGGGCAGAGCAGTCCCCCTACTCAGCCGTGTCGCGCCTGTTTCGCAACCGTCCGGACATCCGCTTTCACCGCCCTTACCACGAAACCGTTGATGACAGCGTGGCCGCTCTGCTTCAGCAAGATCCTCAATGGCAAGTGGTGACGCTCGCAGAGACGGTGCTGGAGCATAGTGGTTATCAGGCCAGCGCGATCGCCCAGCGGGATAAGTTCAACCGGGCTCAAACCCTGATGGCAGGCTATCTGGCCCAACACCCCCATGATCCGTACATCTGCAATAAGCTGGGCGCGCTCTACGGTCAGGCGGGCGATTGGGACCAGGGCCGTGAGCTCTTGGTGCTGGGCCTCAGCCATATCCAAGACGACCCCAGCACCACCTACGAACTGCACTATCACCTGGGGCTCGCGGATCGAGCCAGGAACGATCTGGCCCAAGCGGCACACCACTATCGCGCTGCCCTGGAACAGCCGATTTTGGATCACCTCAAGTTGGGGGCTTATATCAATCTGGGGAGTCTGCTCAAGGCTCAGAAAGACCTGCTGGGGGCGATCGCCTGCTTTGAGAAAGCGGTGGCGATTGCGCCCGACTTTGCCGTGGCCCACTACAACCTGGGCACGACCCAGCGAGCGCGAGGGTACCTCGACCCGGCCATTACCGCCTATGAAACCGCCATCCGTCTCGACCCAGCCTATGCCGAAGCCCACCAAAATCTCGGGGTAGCCCTCTTTAAGCTCGGGAAGCTGCCAGAGAGTTTGCAAGCCTTTCAGCGGCGATCGCCCTATACCATCAGACGGATCCCGAGACCGCCCTGGCCCTACAGCAGAACATTCGCCGCTTGGGAATAGCCCCTTAACGGTGGCCGTCAATTTATGGCTGGGGCCAGAAAGCCTCCGGCACGCTTCAAGGCCTTTATCCCTAGTCTCTGGCGTCGCCAACGCCGCAAGCTTCGCGGCATTGGCGATATCAAGCTTCCGTAAAGGAAATCCCGGCATCGCCCCTCAGGAATAAAGACTCCGTAAAGACACGGAACTAGCCTTTGCATCATAGGAGACATTCAGTAGACTGATGGATAGGAAGTGACATTTAATACACTCAAGCTTCTGAACGCACGGTGCCATAGATGCTGCTTCCGCCTCTGAGCTATCAGGATTGTTCCTTCAACCGCCTACAGCAATGGTCCACGCAATTTCGGTTCCTGTCCAAACCTCCGCAGATCAGGCTTACACCAACGTGATGGAAAGCTTGGTTGCTGATGAGGTTGATCGTCAACTAGATACCCTCCCTCCTCGGGTGCTGCGCTTTATCAAGCGGGCAGAGGTGGAAACCTATGCGCTCAATCGGCTGCCGTCACTGTATGCCTCCAGCACCCAGGGATTGACCTATCAGCGGAAGCGGGCTCAAAAAGAGTTTAAAACTAAAATCACCGCAGCCGTTCGTCAGGCTTTGGCAGCGGTCCAGGTGGATCCCCTGCGGCTGTCGAATCCCCTGGATGCCGGGGCGAATGGCGAGGCTCAAGCGGTGCTAGAGGCGTTAAAGACCACCTTCAATCGCCCTGACTTAGACTGGTCAACCGCTTTGGTCGAATTGAATCGTTTACAACTGGCGACCCAGGATGACACCGCTGCCGAGTTGCCGCAGCAGGCCAATGCCGCTTGGCGACCTGGCACCTACGGCGCAGATGTGGCCTGGAAGAATCGGTCACAGTCGGAGAAACCCATGTTTGACTGGAGCGATCGCCGCTATCGCCTGTAATCAGACCGGTTCCATCGTTTGGCTAACACCATGGGGGCGTTTATGCCCCCATTCCCTATGAAAATCCGTGCTGACAGAGATAGCTGTAGGCGGCGATCGCCCCAGCCGTATGCACATTGAGGGACTCGACTTGGCCAAATTGAGGAATCCAGATGGTCCCCTGGCAGCGATCCAACACCTCAGCCGGGATGCCGGTCAATTCTCGACCCAAAACCAGGGCAGTGCGCTGGGGAAAGGTGAAATTGGGTAGCAGTTGGGCGTCGGGATGGGCGGTCAAGGCCCAGCAAGCCGTTCCTG
>JAAUQE010000065.1 GCA_012032425.1 Leptolyngbya sp. RL_3_1
CTGGATAGCAATCGCCCCTTTAGGGCCATGCTCCATAGCCTCGATCACTGAGAACACCAACCATGTGCCCCTCTACTACGCCCTTACCTACGGGTGGATCAAGCTCTTTGGCCAATCGGTAACGGCCTGGAGTTTAGACTAGCAAGCTAAAAAAAGGCGTTCCCAAAGCAAGTCAGGAGCGCCTCAAGGCAGAAACTGAGAAGAGTCAAACCATCTCATTTCTGTCTATGACCTACGATACGCTTCAAACCTTTCGTGCGGAAGCCTACCAACATCTCAGTCGCGCCCACGACGCAACCTTCGAACTGCTAGATGCGGTGATGACAACTCGCCATGTCTATAGCTTCGCCGAATTATCTCAATCACCGCTGTTTCGTCGTTGTTGGCCCAGTCTGTATGAAACCGTCAAAGACAGTCGGCCTCACCGTCAGAAACTGATGCGTTTGTACATCCAGCAGATCACGTCACCAGCCTGCCAACAAATGGTGTTGGCAGGAGACCATACCCCTTGGTCAAGACCCGATGCCAAACGACTACCCGAGAGAACCTATGAACATCAGGCCAATGGAGAAGGTCTCGGGAGTGCGCTCACCGTTGGTCAGGGATATAGCACCCTGGCCTGGATACCAGAAGCCTCAGGCAGTTGGGCACTACCGCTCAGACACGAGCGCATCACCAGTTGGGAAAGCCCGATTACCAAAGCCGTGTGGCAACTCAAGCAAGTCTGTCGCGATTTATCCACGCGTCCCTTGAGCCTATGGGATAGCGAATATGGCTGCGCCAGCTTTGTACTCAAGAGTGCTGAGATTGAGGCGGATAAGCTGATGCGTTTGAGGAGCAATCGTAATCTCTGGAGCGCACCACCGCCCTATGGCGGTCATGGTCGTCCCCGCGTTCATGGCGACAAGTTTAAGCTCAACGATGTCACCACATGGTGGTCGGCTGATGAAGAGATTGAGGTTCAGCATCCTCAGCTCGGACGAGTCCGGGTGCGCTGTTGGAGAACCTTACACTTTCGACAGGCTGCTGCTCATCCGCTCAATTTAATTCAGGTGCAGCGGTTGGATGAAGCGGGCAATCCTAAATCCACCCGACCGCTCTGGTTGGCTTGGGTGGGACAAACCATGCCACCGTTGAATCAACTCTGGCAGTGCTACCTGCGTCGATTTGCCCTGGAACATTGGTACCGTTTTCTCAAGCAGCGACTCCACTGGACGGTGCCCGAATTTGGCTCAACCCAGGCCGCTGAGCGCTGGAGTGACCTGATGCCTTTGGTAAGTTGGCAGTTGTGGTTGGCACGAAAGCTGGTCCAGGATTCGCCGTTGCCTTGGCAGAAACCGATGAGGACTATCAGCCCAGGAAGAGTGGCCGATTCAATTGCTCCACTTTTAGCGCAGTTGGGGTCTCCGGCAAAGCCACCCAAAACCCGAGGAAAGTCCCCTGGATGGCCAAAGGGTAAGGCTAGAAAACGAAAACCGCTCTGCCCCATCGTTAGAAAATCCTACAAACGAAAGAAGAAAGAACCAGATAAGGACGCTTCTTAGCTGTTCCACAGCCCAAGTAGCCCTATCCAACGCGATGGCTACTTGGGCATGACTTAGTCTAAACACCAGTAGGTAATGGATGTCGTCTGGAACACCTACCCTCGATCGCGACCTGCCGCAGAATAGACCGGTTCCGCCCGTCGTTCAGGATTATTCCCTCCCCTATGGCGATCGCCTCGTCCGTCAGTTGAATGAAGACCACATTCAAGACCTCTACGCTCTATACCAAACCGCCTGGTGGGCACAGGACCGCACCCTCAAAGACATTCGCAAAATGCTGGCCCACAGCGACATTGTGGTGGGCCTTTATGATGACTCCAGAGATCGCCTGATCGGCTTTGCCCGAGTCCTCACCGATTTTGTCTATAAGGCCCGACTGTTTGACGTGATCTTGGCCGAATCGAGCCAAGGGTTAGGGCTAGGGCGCTATCTCATGGATACTGTGATCAATCTGCCAGAGCTACGGTCTGTGCAGCAGATCGATCTTCAGTGTTTGCCAGAGATGGTGCCCTTTTACGAAAAATGGGGTTTTTCCCCTGATTTGCAGGGAGTCATAACCCTGCGTCGCCACCATACATGACCCCATTCCACACCCTGATGGCCGTGCTTGTGGCGGTGCTGTGGGGCTTTAACTTCATCGTGATCAAAGTTGGGCTGGGCAGCTTCCCGCCCCTGCTGTTCGCGGCGCTGCGATTTGTGGTGATTGCCTTCCCCGCCGTGTTGCTGCTGCCCCGTCGCGACATGCCCTGGCGCTGGATTGTGGCGGTGGGCACCACCATGGGAGTCATGCAGTTTGGCAGTCTCTACATCGGTATGGCCGCCGGTGTGCCCCCAGGACTGGCGTCGCTTTTGGTGCAGTCCCAGGCGTTGATGACGCTGCTGCTCTCGACGGTCCTCTTGCGGGATGTGCCGCGACCCCAGCAGTGGCTAGGGGTGGGGCTAGCCCTAGCGGGGATGGGGGCGATCGCTGCCGCCCAAGAGGGCCAAACCCAGATTTTGGGCTTAGGCTTAGTGCTTTGTTCTAGCCTCTCTTGGGCCAGCGGCAATATCTGCATCAAGCAATCCAAAATCACCAATGGCTTTCGGCTGTTGGTGTGGATGGCGCTGATTCCGCCATTGCCGCTGCTGGGGCTGTCCCTGGTGTTTGAGACGGGGCAATGGCAGGCGGTGCGATCGCTCACCCCCCTGGGCCTGGGGGCGATCCTCTATACGGGCCTGATTTCGTCGTTGCTGTGCTTTGGTTTCTGGGCCTACCTGGTGCAACACTATTCCCCAAATCGGGTGGCACCGTTTTCACTGCTGGTGCCGATTTTTGGCCTGGGATTTGCGGTGGTGTTGCTGGGGGAATCTCTCAGTGGGTTAGAACTTATCGGGGCCTTGCTGGTGTTCATTGGGCTCACCCTCACCGTGCTCACGCCCTCAACCGTGAAACCTTAGCAAAACCCAGAAATTGATTAGCAGCACGGTGAGCGACTCCGGAGCCCACTCCATTTCTCAACCGGCATTAGCAACAAAACTTAAATCGGCCCTTTTCCCTAAGGGAAGGCGGCTGTAGTACGCTTAAGCCAAGCGTTCTTCAAGCGATAAACTCATTTTTTAAGAGGTCTTAGCTCATGGTTAAGCGTGGTTCTAAAGTCCGGATCCTGCGGAAAGAATCCTACTGGTTTCGGGATGTGGGGACGGTTGCCTCCGTTGACGAGAGTGGTATTCGCTATCCGGTCGTCGTGCGATTTGAGAAAGTGAACTATTCCGGCGTCAATACCAACAACTTTGCAATGGAAGAGCTGACTCAAGTCGGGAAATAGCGACCTATATTCTGATATGGAGTCACGGGCCAGCTTTGCTGGCCTTTTTTTTGGAGTGAAACGGTTGCCGCTGTGCCAGAACTGCCGGAAGTTGAAACGGTTCGTCGCGGTCTCAATCGGGTGACCTGCCATCAAGCTATTCAGGGTGGGCAAGTGCTGCTGCCCCGCAGCATTGCCTACCCTGATTCGGCTGAGCAGTTTTTACGGGGGATAAACCAGACCCAAATATTGCAGTGGCAGCGCCGGGGTAAATATCTGCTGGCCCAGCTCGTGGGGCCTGCGGGAGCCTCTGCTGGGTGGTTAGGGGTGCATCTGCGGATGACGGGCCAATTACTGTGGTTGCCCGCCACAGAACCAGTGACGAAGCACTGCCGGGTGCGTCTGACCGTGGGAGAACGAGAATTACGGTTTGTCGATCAGCGCACCTTTGGCCGCCTCTGGTGGGTGCCCCCCGATCAGCTCCCAGAACACATCATGACGGGCCTGACCCGGCTCGGGCCGGAACCTTTTGCGGATGCCTTCTCCCCCGCCTATCTCTATAAAGCCACCCGTCATCGCGCTCGACCGATCAAAAATGCCCTACTCGATCAGCGGTTGGTGGCGGGCATTGGCAATATCTACGCCGATGAATCCCTCTTTATCAGCGGTATTCGGCCCAATACCCCCTCAGGGCGCTTGGGGCGATCGCGCCTCACCCAGCTCCATAGCGCCGTGCAGCAGGTCTTAACCGCCAGCATTGAGGCCGGGGGCACCACCTTCAGCGATTTTCGCGATGTCCATGGCGTCAACGGCAATTATGGTGGCGTGGCCTGGGTCTACGATCGCGCCGGTGAGCCCTGCCGGACCTGCCAAACCCCCATCCAACGGATTAAATTGGCGGGGCGATCGTCCCACTATTGTCCTAACTGCCAGCACTAGTGCAGGCGTGGTAGCAGCCCGTGCCGCAAAGTCGGCGGCACGGGTGAAGTCAGAAAGCCTATGGATAAAGACTCGCCGGTTCAGTAAGCCTCCGGCAAGCGGAACCGGCCTATATTATTCTAATAAGAGCTTTTACAGAAGGCAGCAATACCATGGCGGACAAATTTAAGCGGGGCGATTTGGTCCACGCTATCCGTGAAAAATTGGCCAGTAGCGTGGAAGCCACCGCCAGCGATACGCGGTTTCCTCCCTATTTGTTTGAAACTAAGGGAGAAATTTTAGAAACCCGCAATGACTACGCCCTAGTCATGTTTGGCCATGTGCCCACGCCCAATATTTGGCTCCGTCTTGACCAACTGGAAAAGATCTAAGGGTTTTCCACGAAAGAATTTACCGGTGTTGTCAGGGCGGGTTTTAGTGAAACCACCGCTACTGATACCAGTGCAGGGGGGCTCGGGCACACATGCGCGTCAGCTCCCGCAGGCGATGGCGCAGGTCCTGGGTGATCATTTCTGGACGATAGCGCCAAGCCCAGTTGCCTTCTGCTTCCCCAGGGGTATTCATGCGGGCATGGCTGCCTAACCCCAGTAGATCTTGCAGCGGCACGATCGCTTGGTTGGCAATAGAGGTGAAGGCGAGCCGAATCAAGCCCCAATGGATACCGTCGGCGCTCAGACCACCGATATAGCGCAGGACGCGATCGCGCTCGTAGTCCGAAATCGTCTCAAACCAACCGACGGTGGTGTTGTTATCGTGGGTGCCTGAGTACATCAGGCAGTTGCGTACGCAGTTAAAGGGTAGGTAAGGGTTCATGTGGTCTGACCCAAACGCAAACTGGAGAATTTTCATCCCTGGGAAGCCAAATTGGTCCCGCAGGGCCTCAACCTCCGGCGTGATCACCCCCAAGTCTTCGGCCAGAATCGGTAAGCTGCCAAACTCAGCCTGCACTGCCTTAAAAAAGGCTTCCCCTGGCGCTTCGACCCAGGTCCCATTCATGGCGGTGGTTTCCCCCTCTGGCACCGCCCAATAGGCTTCGAATCCCCGGAAGTGGTCAATGCGAATCAGGTCCACATAGTCCAAGAGGGCCTTCAGGCGCTGGAGCCACCATTAAAGCCTTGCCGCTCCACTTCATCCCAGTTGTAGGTGGGATTACCCCAGAGCTGTCCGGTCTCACTAAAATAATCGGGCGGCACCCCGGCCATTTCCGAGGGCTTGAGGGTTTCCCCATCGATCATGAAATTTTCTGGAAAGGCCCAAACATCGGCGCTGTCATGGGCAACGTAAATGGGCATATCACCAATGATCTGGATGTGACGCTCATTGGCATAGGATCTGAGCTTAGTCCACTGCTGATAGAACTCAAACTGATAGAACTTTTGATCCTGGATTTCCACTGCCAGCTTTTGTTGCCAATGGGCCATTGCCTCAGCCTCTCGACAGGCAATGGTGCGATCCCACTGATGCCAACTGGCCCCTTGGTGGGCCTGTTTCAGCGCCATAAACAAGGCGTAGTCATCCAGCCAAAACGCCCGCTCATCACAAAATTTTTGAAAGGCGAGACGGGTGTCGGAGTCAGCCACTTCTTGAAAAACTGCCGCTGCTTTCTCTAAGCAATATTGTCGAGCCGGCAGGACGCTGGCATAGTCCACCACGTCTTCAGGAAAGTGGGCCATGTCTTCTAACGCTTCAGCCGGGAGTAGCCCTTGCTCCCGCAACGCTTCTAAGCTAATCAACATGGGGTTTCCCGCCATGGCTGAGTAGCACATATAAGGGGAGTTGCCGTGGCCAGTGGGTCCGAGGGGCAACAGTTGCCAAATTTGCTGACCCGTATCCGCTAGAAAGTCAACAAAGTCATAAGCGGCCTGTCCTAAATCTCCTATACCGAAGGGGCTAGGAAGGGAGGTGGGATGGAGGATAACACCACTAGCACGTTGGAAAGGCATTGCTTCTCACAATATTTCCCATTGAATTTAACACGGTGCTTCCGGGGGAAGTCCGTTTAATTTCAGCAAGCTTCAGGGGGGCGGGCGACTGGGGGAGATCTCTCCATTCACCCATTCACCCGCCTACCCATCCACTGCCATGTGCGGGTACTTTATCAGCAGATCTCTTATTTTCTTTAGCCCCCTGTGACCTACCGCAATCCAGCCCCTACCGTTGATTTGATTATTGAACTCAGCGATCGCCCCCACCGTCCGATTGTGTTGATCGAGCGTCGCAATCCGCCCTTGGGATGGGCCTTGCCAGGGGGATTTGTAGACTATGGGGAATCGGTAGAGACAGCGGCTCGGCGCGAAGCGGCAGAGGAAACGGCCCTAGCCGTCACCCTAGTGGAACAATTTCACCTGTATTCGGATCCGGATCGCGATCGCCGTCAACACACCATCAGCATCGTCTTTCTGGCCACCGCGACGGGGCAGCCCCAGGCCGGAGACGATGCCAAGGGTTTAGCCATTTTTGAGCCCTGGCAGGTGCCGACGAATCTCTGCTTTGACCACGATCGCATCCTGCGCGATTATTGGCAGTATCGCCACTACGGCCTGCGCCCCAGGATTCAACAGCCATGACTCGAAAAATCATCCAGACCGATCAAGCCCCGGCCCCCGTCGGTCCCTACAACCAAGCGGTCGTCGCCAGTGGGGCCATGATGTTTGTGGCCGGTCAGATCCCCTTAGATCCGCAAACCGGTGAGCTGGTGGGGGGAGATGATGTGGCGATGCAGACGGAGCAGGCGATCGCTAACCTGGCGGCGATTTTGGCGGCGGGGGGAGCCAGCTTGGCGCAGGTCGTCAAAACCTCGGTCTTTCTCAAGGACATGAATGACTTTGCCGCCATGAATGCGATTTATGCCCAGCATTTTGGCGATGCGGACGCCCCCGCCCGAGCCTGCGTCGAGGTGGCCCGCCTGCCGAAGGATGTGCGGGTGGAGATTGAATGTATCGCGGTGCTGTAAGGGATCCGCAATTAAAAAACATACCAGGCACAAAAATTTCTGCGGTAGGGGCGCAGGGCTATGCGCCCTGGTGAAGCGGTACCGATTTACCCGCTTGTTTCTAAACGCGCCTTAGCCATCGGGAAATTGCCAGCAGGGAATATGTTCTACCCGGCGGCTGCCGCAGTCACAAGCAACATCGTCAGAAGAGGCGACCCACTCGCGATCGCAGTCGCGGCAGTGACAAAAGACGTTGTTGTAGTTGGCTTGGGCCAGACCCGCTTGCCATTGACGTAACTCCTCGGGGGTGAACTGAGATGGGGTGGGCTCCATGGCATTCACGTTATTTACATCGTTAGGACTTACGCACGGGAACAGACTTCAGCGGTTGCAAGATCCCCCCGGCTGTCGCCACCCCTCTTGATAAGGGGGGCAGGGGGGATCCCTACGCTATCAGTAGCGCCAGCAATCGTGGCTGCGTAAGTCCTAATCGTCATCAAATATCGGTTGGGGGGCGGCCCCAGCGGACTCCCTTTTACAATAGGCTGTGGCAAAACAGACTCTAGCAAAGCCGGTGGCAGATCTCAAAGCACTAATTTTCGACGTGGATGGCACCCTGGCCGAAACGGAACGGAGCGGTCATCGGGTCGCCTTTAACCAAACCTTTCAGGCGGCGGGCCTTGATTGGCATTGGTCGGTCGATCTCTACGGCAGGCTGCTCAACGTGGCGGGCGGCAAAGAGCGCATCCGCTTTTACCTGAGCCTTGCCCAGCCCCCACTGCCCCCAGGAACAGATATCGACCAGCTTGTCCTGGACCTCCACCGGGCGAAAACCCAGCATTATCGAACCTTAGTCGAAGCTGGCCACATTCACTTGCGGCCAGGGGTGCGGCGGCTAATCCAGTCGGCTCGGGAGGCCCATGTCCGGCTGGCGATCGCCACCACCAGCCACCTCGACAACGCCCTCGCCCTTTTAGAAACCACCCTGGGGCCAGAGGCACCGGATTGGTTTGAGGTGATTGCCGCCGGAGATATCGTCCCCCATAAAAAACCAGCGGCAGATATCTATCGCTATGTGTTGGCAAAACTGCAACTCGACCCGAACCACTGCCTCGTGTTCGAAGATACCGAACATGGTCTGACTGCCGCCACTGCCGCTGGCTTAACCACCGTCATTACCGTCAATAGCTACACCCATCGGCAAAACTTTGCCGCCGCCGCCTCGGTGCTCAACCATCTGGGGGAACCGGATCAACCTGGCCTGATCTTGGCGGGTCCCCCCTTGCCGCACACTTACTTTGATTTGGCCGCTGCCGTACAAGTTTTAGATCTGCAATCGGGCTCTAGCGCTGGCCATTTTGCTTAAATCCCTAGGACCGGACGGCTCAAGTGATCGATTGCTGAAACAGGGGTGCTTAAGGGGCAGGGGAGCTAGAGGCTGGAAGGGTCCGGTGAATTCCGCCATCGACTCGTGCAGCAATGAGGGCGCTTTTTGTGGTTTGCCGAGAGGGGAGTGATGAACGGGCGGACTGAATATGCTTGGGGTGATGATTCTGGGCACCATTAAATAGATCTAGTCAGGTCTGATCTCAAGCTCTGTATAGATTTAGAGACTTCGCCTGGATCAGGGTGCCCTTTCAGTTTGATGTCATCTACCACCACTCTGCCCGTGTCCCATGCCAATCTGACAGTTGAGCAGTTTCTTGAAGCCTTTAGTGCCGGTCAGCATTCCTTTACTCACCTCACCTTAAAATCAGCCAACCTCAAAGGCTGGCATTTACCCCTAATTAACCTTGAGGAAAGCATCTTAGACCGAGCGGATTTGCGGAAGGCAATCTTAAGCGGTGCCTGCTTAATTCGGGCGCGCCTCCAAGAGGCCAAGCTCGATCAAGCTAACCTGATTGCAGCGGAGTTGATTCGGGCCAACCTGCAACGGGCTAGCCTCTCAGGGGCCTTGTTGGCGTCCGCCAACCTGTGTGGAGCCGATTTGACTGAGGCTAACTTGCAGCGGGCAAGCTTAAGTGGCGCTAATTTGAATGGGGCTAAATTGCGGGGCGCTAACCTACGCGGGGTCAACCTCAATGGCGCTACCTTGCTCGGTACTGATTTCAGGGATGCCGATCTGCGCGAGGTTGATCTCGACCAGGCCAAACTGGGGTACACCATCATGCCAGATGGCCATTGCCTGATTGGCAACAACGAGGTTGATGATGACCCCAACAAAGCCAACGTCTCTTTGGCCAGCATCTCGGCCTATGCTCGACTCACCAAAGTATTCAAGGGGGCTTAGTGGTCGCAAAAGGCTTTGCTCCCGTTGCCCCCTATGATCTGGTCGTCTTTGGGGCGACTGGGTTTGTGGGCAAAATTGTCTGCCAATACCTGCTGGATACCGTCGGGGTGGCAGGGGACCTGAGGTGGGCGATCGCCGGTCGTTCCATCCCCAAGCTCGAACAGCTCGTCAAGGATCTAGGCCCCCATACCGCTCTCCCGGTCTGCGTGGCTGACGCCGCTGACGAGGCCACCCTGCGTGATCTATGCGCCCAAACCCGCGTCGTGATCTCTACGGTCGGCCCCTATGCCCGCTACGGTGAACCGTTGGTGAAGGTCTGTGCCGAGACCGGCACCGATTACTGTGACTTAACCGGTGAAGCCCAATGGGTAAGGCGGATGGTGCAAACCTATGGGGCGCTCGCCCAGCGATCGGGGGCTCGCATCGTACATTGCTGCGGGTTTGACTCCATTCCATCTGATCTGGGGGTGTACGCCCTCCAGCACCAGGCCCAACGCCGGTTTGGCCAGCCCTGCCAGCGGGTGAAGATGCGGGTAAAAGCCGCCCAGGGCGGTATTTCTGGCGGCACCATTGCCAGTGGGATCAATTTAGTGAAAGAAGCGGCGGCGAATCCAGCGTTGCGCCAAGAATGGGCGAATCCTTATTCCCTCTGTCTTGATCTTCAGACGGTTCAGACCGCTCAGACCGCAAAAACCCACCCGCCCACCTTGATTCCGGTCCAGTATGATGCCGCTTTTCAGGCATGGGTGACTCCCTTTGTGATGGCTGAGATCAATACCCGGATTGTGCTGCGTTCCCAGGGATTGCTGGAGCAGGCCGATGGCGCGCCTTTGACCTATGGCCCAAACTTCCAGTATGACGAGGGAATTTTAACCGGGACCGGGATCGTGGGAGGGTTGGTGGCCCACGCCCTGAAGATTAGTTTGACGGGCTTGGGCATCGCCGCTGCCTTAGGGCCAACCCGCTGGCTTTTAGAGCAGACGATTGTGCCTGCGCCCGGTGCAGGGCCGAGTCCAGCAGCCCAAGCAGAGGGATTTTATGATTTACGGTTTTGGGGTGAGACGGCGACGGGTCAAACCCTGGAGCTGAAGGTGACGGGCGATCGCGATCCCGGCTATGGTTCAACGGCCAAGATCTTGGGGCAGGCGGGGCTATGTCTTGCCCAAGACTGCCCCAAGACGGCTAAGCCAGGTGGATTCTGGACCCCAGCGACGCTGTTTGGAGAGGGTTTAATCGATCGTCTGATCAACCAGGCGGGGCTCACCTTTGCGGTGAGAGAGGCGCACATGGGGGCGTTCTCAAGCCTTTAACCGTTGCTTTAGGGCCAAGGCAGCCAAGGCGTAGCCGCCATCACTGCCATCTACAAAATGGACTTGCCGACCGCTGCGTTCAAACACCAGACAGGTCATCAGGGCACTTTCAGAAATATGTAGGCCATGCACCAGCCGTCCGGCCCGGTATTGACGGTCGAGATAGCGGGCTAAACGCTGCGTTTTGGCTGGGGTACTGGGAATCACCATCCGCAAAATGTCATCGAACTTGCGATGGTCTGTGGCCTGGGCCACGATATGGCGATAATCTCCCCAATCCACATCCGGGGTACGAATGCCGAACCGCATTAGCAAAAGCCCGAGCAGATTTTCGAGACGCATTTTCCAGAGATACATCAGGCGACTCCAGGGGCGGGGCGCGGCGGATCTGGCTTTCGCCTCTAGGTTGAGATTCTGCGCGTGAAATGACAGCCGTAAATTCGCTGGAACCACCGGATTGAGCTGGGTATCACGGCCATAGAGCTTTTCGAGGTGGGTGATCACCTCCCGATAAATTTGGTTGGATTGACTGTCACTGGGGGCCGTGGCCAGTACCAACAGCGTGACCATATCGCCATCGCGGCTGGGGATATCCTGCCAGCGGCATTCCAGCCCCGAGAAATCAGCTTGGGGGGTTAGGTTGGCGGCGTCCAATTGATAGAGCTGTTGGGTCGCGACATTTTTGAGCAAGTCAGTGGCGTAGGTGAGCCCGCCGCCGCGAAAAATCGCCTGGTCGTAATTTTCGGAAACCCTGAGCTTGGCGATCAGCAGATCCCGGTCCGAGGTGACATGGGCGACGGGAATGATGCCCACCCGGAGCTTGAGTTGGAAATCGCGCTGGGCGATCGCTTGATTGGCCAGTAGCGCTGAGCGGGCCGCAGGCAGCAAATGGCCCGGAATCAACAGGGAGGCCCCATCGCCCCCAAACACAAAGGGAATCGCTAGGGATCCAGCGATATTCAGCACACTTACAATCGTGGCGGCCCCGACAAAATTGACCGCTTTATAGCGGCCCTGGGCGATCGCTTCGGTGGAGCCGACAATATCGGTGGCGACGATGTACCAGTCATCGGGCACCGGGATAAAGTTGGCTGAGACGGTGATGTCAATAAAGCGCTCTATGGCGGGGAGTTCGGCATAAAACCGTTCTGTGGTCATGGCAAAAGTCGCCCGGTCTAGGGCCACGGGCGATCGCAGAGAAAACACATCCAAGGTTTACGACGAGGGGCCACCCCCCTCAGGATGCGAAGGCAGCGATCTCTCCCGGCCTCCTGAAAGCGACCCTAATTGGACTTACGCACGGGAACAGCCTTCACGCGGGTTGCAAGATCCCCCCGGCTGTCGCCACCCCCCTTGCCCCTGATGCCCCCCTGCTGTCCGCAATCGCGTTGGAACTGATGCCCGACAGCGCTACTCCGGCTGCGATCGCTGCCGCATCGTTTTAGTAATCGTCTTCCAACGGCGTTTGGGGTTGGCCTGGGCCTGGTGATCTTGGCGTTGGGCCACCCACTGTTGTTCCCGCTGTAGCTTTTGATAGCTCTGGAATCGGGCCGGATCCAGATCCCCCCGCCGCGATTGCCCCCTGCACCGCACAACCGGGTTCTTGCTGATGCTGGCAGTCTCGAAACTTGCAGGCTTCAGCCAAGGCCTCAATATCGCCGAAGGTTTCGGTTAACCCTTCCGTGACTGACCAGAGCTGGAGTTCCCGCATTCCCGGTGTGTCAATCAACAAAGCCCCCGAGGGCAACGGAAAGAGATGCCGTTGGGTGGTGGTGTGCCGCCCCTTACTGTCATCCTCACGCACGGATTGGATGGCCTGGGTTTCAGCACCGATCAGGTAATTAGTCAGGGTCGATTTCCCCACCCCCGATGATCCCACCAGGGCAATGGTCTGGCCCGGTGCTAAATAGGGGGCCAATTGCGCCAATCCTGCCCCCGTGGCCACGCTGATCCCATGGATGGGCACCCCTAAGGCCACTGCCTCGATGGTGGCTAAGCAGTCTTCAAGATTGGGGCACAGATCGGCTTTGCTGAGCACAATCACCGGGTTGGCCCCACTTTCCCAGGCCATCACCAAATACCGCTCGATGCGGCGGGGGTTAAAGTCAGCGTCTAACCCCATCATCAGAAACAGGGTGTTGACGTTGGCCGCCACCACTTGCCCTTCACTTTTGGTGCCAGCCGCCTTGCGCACAAACTGGCTGTATCGGGGCAGGAGATGGTGAATCAGCGCGGTGCCTTCTCCAGCGGGCAACTGTAGCACCACCCAGTCCCCCACGGCAGGAAAATCTTGGGGAGCCACGGCCTGGTGGCGAAATTGCCCGGTCACCTGGGCGTCATAACCACCCGTTTCCGTCAAAACCCGGTAGGTACCCCGCGATTCCAGGGCGATCCGCCCCACGGTAAACCCCTGGGCTGCGAACGGGGCGAAGGCAGCCGCTAATGTGGGGCTGGCGGACCAGCCCAAATCAATTAAGTCCAAGGCTCGAATCCTCAAATAAAGCCGAAAAAGCAGCCCATGATGGGCAAGGCTACGGGCGGCTCAACCAGAGAAAAGTCTAGGGAGCGCTACCTTGCCAGATTTTGGATCGACCGGAGGGTTACCGAATCAGCCATACAGCACCTGCTCGTGAAGGGTTATAGACTCGGTTCAAGTATAGCGATTGCGTACCATTACGGTTTACCGCTCCATCCCTGGGCTATCAATCTCAGCCCCGTGGTAAGATTTAAGAAATATTAAGAATTGTCTTTACGAAAAGCAATCATCTTTACAAAAGGGTGGCGACGTGAGTTGATGTCGCCACCCTTGGTTCCCTCGCCATCTGTAGGAGTTTGATGACCATGATTGCCCTGAATGCTCCTGCCGCTCAACGCCGGTCCTGGGCTGCCACGTCTCCCGCCCCAAACGGCTCCACCTTTTTGACCCACGAGTCCCTGGTGCAACCCTTCAAATATTGGGATGACGGACTCCACGACGGTATTTTTTACCAGCGTGACCTGTACGGCAAAGGGAATTGCTATTCCTTGGCTGAGCGAGACCAAGCCTTTGATGGCGCAGCTCAACACACCGCCCTGGGTCTGCACGTCTGCATTACCGTGTCTGATCAGGGCTACACCCTGTGGGTTTCTCTGAGAGTTGCCCCCCAGGGCTCATCGGCCACCCTTTGAGGGCCTGACCTGGCGTTTAATGGGGCTAGTTCTATTCGGATTGCCATTGACCATGCCTGCCAGCGCCACCCGAACCCCCGTCCTCCAGCTCGACTATGTGCGTGATCAGTTCCCGGCCTTAACCGACGACTGGATCTTTTTTGACAATGCCGGTGGGTCACAAATTCTGAAAGCGGTGGGCGATCGCCTCCAAGACTTTCTCTATACCTCTAACGTGCAGTTAGGGGCGTCTTACGGGGTCTCTCAATTGGCCTCCCAGCGGGTGGCTGAGGGTAGCGAAGCGATGGCCACCCTGATTAACGCCGCCGACCCCAGCGAGGTGGTGTTGGGCAACAGCACCTCTTCGGTTTTGCGGATTTTGGCCCATTGCTGGGGACAGAGCCTGCAACCTGGCGACGAAATCATCGTTACTAATAGCGACCACGAGGCCAACATCAGCCCTTGGCGGGATCTGCAAAGCCGGGGCGTCACCCTCAAGACTTGGTGCGTGAATCCCGAGACCTTTGAGCTGGATCTGGCCGATTTAGCGGCGCTGCTCACGGACCGCACCCGTTTGGTGGCGGTGACCCAGGCCTCTAACTTGCTAGGCACCCTCAACCTCATTCGCCCGATCGCGGATTTGGTCCATGATCGCGGCGCGCTGCTCTGTGTGGATGGCGTCGCCTATGCCCCCCATCGGTTAATTGATGTGCAAGCCTGGGATGTGGATTTCTATGCCTTCAGTCTCTACAAGGTGTACGGACCGCACCTGGGGCTGCTCTATGGCAAGCGGGAACATTTGCTACCGTTGCCGGGGTTTAACCACAGTTTTATTGGCCCGGAGGTGATTCCCTACAAGCTACAGCCGGGGGGTGTTAGCTACGAACTCACCGCCAGCTTGCCCGGTATTGTCGATTATCTGCAAGGGCTAGCCCACCACCACTGGGGTGCAGACACCGCCCCGGATCTGCGGGGACAGCTCGCTCAAGCCTTTGACCTGATTGCCGCCCATGAGGCTAAGCTGAGCGATCGCCTACTCACTTACCTGCGCACCAAACCCCAGGTGCGGATCATTGGCTGCGACACCGCCGACCCCACACGACGGGTGCCGACGATTGCCTTTGTGGTGGCAGGGCGCAAGAGTTCTGAGATTCCCCCCCACTTAGACGCCCAACAGATCGGCATTCGCTATGGCCATTTCTATGCACCCCAGTTGGTGGATGATCTGGGGCTAGCGGAGCAGGATGGAGTGGTGCGGGTGAGTATGGTGCATTACAACAGGTTGGAAGAGTGCGATCGCCTCATTGCCGCGTTAGACACGGTTTTATAGCGATCGCCGCTTCAATAGCGGATTGTCATCGGTAAGAAGCATATCGGCTTGCCGATCCTTACCTTCGGCACCCCTCAAGACATTTCGCTGGCCTCTTTGCGGGTGGAACATCTGTTTGCCGCTGATGAGGCCACCCATGCCGTACTACAAGCGTAGGTTCAATAAACGTCTCGGCACCGTTTGCTTGACCGATGGGTGGAGCCCAATCGGGACAGGCTTTGAGGGGATCCGTCGTGCCTCACCTCATCGACAACTCAATAGTCAAACAGTCCAGTCAGACATAAATCCAGCGTATAAATGAGCACTTGAAAAAGCATTTACTGAAAAAACTCCAGGAAAAGAAATATTCCGTAAATAAGCGTTACGATTTGAAATATAAAGGGTCGCTTGGACCTGTTCAAAAATTCGTTGGAAGTCAATTCATGAAGAAGATCGCTCTGCTCGCAACTGTAATCGCCATTGCGCTTGCTTCATCATCAGCCTATGCCATGGAGCCAATCTCTCCCCAGACGAAGGATGCCCATGGTGGGGAGACAATTGCAGCGATCGCCTCATCCAGTGAATCCTTTAATGTGCTGACCGCATTGCTGAAGCACGCCAAGCTGGTCGGGGTCTTAAATGGCGACACGGAATTCACCGTTTTTGCCCCGACCGATGATGCCTTTGGCCGTTTGCCCGCAGGCACCATTGAGAGTCTCTTTCAGCCAGAAAATCGGGAGCTACTGGCCACGATTCTCACCTATCACGTTGTACCGGGTAGCGTCACCTCGGGTCAGCTTGTCTCGGGCGATGTGGGTTCGGTTGCAGGAATTCCCTTGGCTGTTGCGGTTGGGTCTGGTGTGACGGTGAACGGTGCCAATGTGGTCACCGCTGATATCGAAGCGAGCAACGGGGTTATCCACGTTGTCGATGCGGTACTTCTGCCCCCTCAGTAGACGTTGCAGAGGTGATCGCCAAGGGTTGGGGACTCTATGGAATCGCCCTGTTCCGACGAACCAAGTTCCGACATTTCAGCATTTTCTCCCCCTATGTCTGAACGTGCTCGTTGAAAATCGATCCGCAGCTCACTGTTATGGGTCGATATAGGGCTAATAGCTCACCAAAGACAGAAAGCGATTCTAACCACTGAGTTAGGATCGCTTTCTGTCTTTATCTATTAAAAGCCCCAGTCTTCAAAATGCCGGTTCGCTGGTTGACTGACAAAAAGTTGTTTCGCCCTCACCCCCCAACCCCCTCTCCCCGGCGGGCGAGGGGAGCCGAGCACACCCTCTTGTTCCCTCTCCCCGTGGGAGAGGGCTAGGGT
>JAAUQE010000066.1 GCA_012032425.1 Leptolyngbya sp. RL_3_1
CTCGCCCGTCTGGGAGAGGGATTTAGGGTGAGGGCAGGCACTTTGGTTAATCAAGTATGTCAATTAATAAGGGGGGCAGAGGGGATCCCTACGCTATCGGTAGCGCCAGCAATCGTGGCTGCGTAAGTCCTGCCTCCGCTACTTTTGCAGTAGCGGAGGGTTAGGGCGCTTTTTTAACATGAGTGGGGTGGTCCCACTCGTACTCGGTAGCTTAAATGGCCTTAGCCTTGAGCAAGGGGCTTAAGCCCCTTGCCTTGGGTTTGTAATGGTTGGGTTAATTCCGCCATTGAGTACTCGGCGCAATCGGGCCAGAAAGAATCGGTCTAGGCCATCAGCGTTGATAATTTTTCGGCGATCGCATCCTCAGGAACCACCCCCTCGGTGCGATCGATCAAGTTGCCGTCCTTAAAAAACAGCAGGGTCGGCACCCCCATGATGTGATAATCACTGGCGAGGGCATCGTAGTCATCGATATTGATTTTGGCGATCTTAGCCTTGCCCTCAAAGGATTCGGCGAGGGCATCCATAATCGGATTCATGAGGCGGCAAGGACCACACCAAGCTGCCCAAAAATCTACGACTACGGGGACCTCACTCTTCAGGACTTCCGTCTCAAAATTTTTATCGGTTAGGGTAATGTACTTGGCGTCGTCAGCCATAGTCGGTCTCTCCTGAGCAGTGATAGATATTGGGGTTAAACAGGCTGGGATGGGCATCGCCCCAGCCCAGCTCATACTAGACAGCAGCGGGCATCTGCTGCAAAATCGCTACGATCCTTTCAGGATCTTCCCGCTGGGTATAGTCGGTATTAACAAAACGATGAATAACTTTGCCCTCAGCGCCAATTACGTAGGTGGCCGGTACCGGTAGCTCAAAGGTGTCATCCCCATTGGTGGCAGGCAAATCAATCCCAAAATTAGCGTAGAGGGGGCGCAAGGTCTCTGGCAACGTGAAGACTAGCCCCAGTTGACGGGCCACCTGATTGCCGCGATCGCTCAGCACTTCAAAGGTGAGCTCATTCTTTTCTTGGGTGGAGAGGGAGTTGTCAGGGGTTTCCGGGGTAATTGCCACCAACTGGGCTCCCAGCGCTTGGATTTGAGGCAGGGCCTGTTGCAGCGCCCGCAACTCTAAGTTGCAGTAAGGGCACCATCCTCCCCGGTAAAAGGCAATCACCAGCGGCCCTTGGCGAAGCCGATCGTCGAGCGAGATGGCCTCGCCGGTCGCGTTGGGCAGGGTAATGGCGGGCAAGGTATCGCCGAGCTGCAGGCTTTGGGCTTCTAAACCCAAGGCCGCGATCGCTTCACCAGCCTGGGCCATGATGGATTGGGTGTCGGCGGGGACATTCTGACGGAATTGGGCTTTGAAGTCAGCCAGGTCTTGGGTCAAGCTCATGGGATATCTCCAAACGGTCTACATTTCTATTCTGGAACGAACGGTTAGATTTGAGGTGAGAATTTCCTGAGAATATATGTTTGGGTACTAAACCCTGGCCACATCCAAACCCGTAGGGCGAACTACGGTAAAAACTATGGTTTCAAGTTGGATGTGGTTTAATCCAGCGATCGCAGCATCAACGCCACCGTTTGCTTCAGGGCATCGGGATGCGGATTGACCTGGCTGATCACCCGTAACCCTTGGATACAGGTGGTCAAATAATGGGCCAGGGCGCGAAGGTTGCGATCTGGGGCAATCTCGCCGCGATCTTGAGCCCGTCCCAAAGCCCGGAAAAAGCCGTCCTCGACCTTTTGTAAGCTGGCCCGCAGCCGTAACGCCACATCGGCATCTCGGGCCGCCAACTCAAGGACGGTGTTGGTGATCAGGCAGCCCCGACAATGGGAATCGACAACGCGTTCTACCAACCCTTTGAAATGGGCCTCAATCGCGGCCCGAGATGCATCTGGGGCTTGCAGAACAGAGACCGTTTCCTGAATGACGGTGTCCGTGTAGTGGGCGATCGCCGCTAAAAACAGGTGGCGCTTGTCCTGAAAGGTGTCGTACAGGCTCCCCCGGTTGATGCCCATGGCCTGGACCAGATCCTGCATGGACGTGGCCTCATAGCCCTTTTCCCAGAAAACCGCCATAGCCTTGGCTAAGACCGCTTCGCGCTCAAAGGTTTTGGGTCGAGCCATCACAAGTTGCCTCCTACTGCTTTAGGATAGCTTTTTGAATGATTGTTCAATAAACTTGCTCCCCTGCTCCCCTATAGTCGCAACCCTTAAGGACCCCTTTAAAGAATGGTCTGCAAGTTCATAGTTGGCGGAAGTCCTGTCTGTAAAGCTGTAAGAGGGAAATATCTGGCGAGTCCAACAACGCTCTTTGATGCAGACCCTGTCGTTCAATGCGGCCTCCCTCATCAAAAGTGGGTTGCAGGTCTGCCCTGACCGGGATAACCACAGCTATGTGAGCAAGATCCCAGTTGGGTTTGCGGTCTAGGCGCTAGATTCAGATACAGCACCTCTAACTCCCGTGGCTGGCTGCCAGCCTTCTGCCGATTATGTTGAACCCCAACAAGCTCCTGTGCAATGTCTTTGTCAAGGAGCTACGCGCTAACTACGCCCAAACCTATGGGGGGCTACAGCCCGATTATGCTGACATCATTGGCTGGGTCGGCAACATGGGGGTTGAGACCATTGCCAACAGCAATGCGCTGTATCACGATGTTGAGCACACCATTTTTGTCACCTTGGTGGGGCAACAGATTCTGCGGGGTAAGCACATTCGCGAGGGGCGGGTCTCCTGCGAAGACTGGCTGCATTTCACCATTGCCCTGGTCTGTCACGACATTGGCTATGTGAGAGGGGTTTGCCGCCAGGATGTGGCGTCGCTGCGGACCTATGCCACCGGGATTGGCGACGAAACGGCTCAACTGCCAGAAGGACATACCGACGCGGGACTGACCCCCTACCACGTAGATCGTGGCCAGTTATTTGTGCAGGAGCGGTTTGGCGGCCATAGCCTGATCAGCGCTGAGACGATTAAGCACAATATTGAGCTGACCCGCTTCCCGGTCCCTCTGGATACGGACCATCAAGACACGATCAACTTTCCGGGACTGGTGCGGGCGGCGGATCTGATTGGCCAACTCTCTGACCCGCGCTACCTCCATAAAATACCGGCGCTGTTTTATGAGTTTGAGGAAACGGGGGTCAACCAGCAGTTGGGGTATCGCCACCCAGAGGATCTGCGCCTCAACTATCCCCGCTTTTATTGGAAGGCTGTTTACCCCTACATCAAGGACGCGATCGCTTACCTGAACGCTCACCCAAGACGGGATCAGGCAGATCCTCTCGAACCTCTACGGCCATGTATTTGAGATTGAGCACGAATCTCATCCCGAGCCGTTTCCTTAAGGTGATTTTGGATGAATGCGATTCCGGCAGGGTAGGGTTGATGCATTCATTAATTTGCCATGAAACGGCCATGAAACGGCCATGAAACGACTACGCCTATGGCTACTCCTAGGGGGCGGGCTCGTGGGGCTGGCGGGGCTCTTGGCGCTGGTGGATTTTGTGCTGCGCATCCAAGGGGCACTGGCGCTGATGTCGCCCCTGCTCGCCCAAGGGTTTTTACTGCTGGTGGGGCTGGGGGCGATCGCGGCGATCGGCTACGGCGTTTACTACGGTCGCTTATTTTTACGTCCCCGCCGACCGCGACCGACCCCCACCCTGCCGGACCAAACGGTGGCCGTCGCCCAAACCGCCCTCACCGCCCTAGAGCAGCAGGTGGCGCAGATCCAGGATCGGGTGGCGCAAGCGGCGCTGCGGGAACAATCCCGACAGTTGGCCACGGATTTAGATCGACAAGATCTGCGGGTGGTGGTATTTGGGGTGGGTTCAGTGGGTAAGACCGCCCTGGTGAATCAACTCTTGGGCGATCCCGTCGGCACCGTCGCGGCCCCCTCGGCAGCACCACCGTCGCCGCCACCTACCCCCTGCGGCTGCCCGGATTAGCGCCAACCCTGTGGATTACCGATACCCCCGGCCTGCTGGAAGCCAGCGCCGCTGGCCCGGAGCGGGAAGCCCAGGTCCGTCACCTCGCCACTGAGGCCGACTTGCTGCTGTTTGTGATCGACAATGACCTGCGCCAGAGTGAATATGCCTTGGCCTGCGCCCTGTTGGCGATGGGCAAGCGGCTGCTGGTGGTGTTTAACAAGGTCGATCTATACCCCGAAGCCGATTTAGCGGTGCTTTTGGCGGCGGTGCGATCGCGCTTTCAAGGCCAACTCGCCCCAGAGGATGTGGTCGATATTGCCGCTCAGCCCCAGGCAGTGCAATTGCCCAGCGGGGAATGGGCGCAGATGGAGCCGGACCTATGGCCCCTAGAACAACGACTCACGTCGGTGCTGCGGGCAGAGGGGGCCGATCTGCTGGCGGAGACGATTTTGCTGCGATCCCAGCGCCTCGGCAACAAGGCCCGCGACCTGATTGACACCCAGCGTCGCCAAGCCGCCGACCGGATCATTGAGCGCTACCAATGGATCAGCGCTGGCGTGGTGGCAGCGTCCCCCTTGCCTGGTGTAGATCTCCTCGCCACGGCGGCGATCAACGCCCAGATGGTCGTCGAGCTGGGCAAGGTCTATGAATGGGAGCTGTCTTTAGAAGAGGGCAAAACCCTGGCCCTATCTCTGGCCCGCACCCTCACCGGTTTGGGCATTGTCAAAGGGGCGATGAACCTACTGGCGGTGGGTATGCAAGTCACCGTGGCGACGGCGATCGCCAGTCGGGCCGTCCAGGGTGCCAGTGCCGCTTACCTCACCCGAATTGCGGGCAAGAGCTTTGTGGATTACTTTTACCAGGGCCAAGACTGGGGAGATGGCGGCATCAGTGCGGTGGTCGAGCGCCAGTTTCAACTCAATCGCCGCGAAGCCTTTATGCAAGAGTTTGTGAAAGCGGCGATCGCTGTTTTAGACCAGACAGACACCAACCCTGCGTAACTCCGCGCCGCCTCACGGAGCGGCAGGCAGCAAATCAATCGTCGGCTCTTCAGTAGAGGGCGCAATCGCTTTGGGCCTGAAGGTCAGGGTTGAGTAGTGCCATGCACCATCGGTCTTACGACCCACTACATACACAGTCCCCGCCCCTTTAGGTCCGGTCACCGGTAAGGTCAGATCAGCGGCACCCGATGAACCGCTTAATTCCACTTCGCCAGAGACCCAAAAACCCGCCTCAATGGGTTCCCCAATCAGCGCTTTGACTTTCTCATTAGTTTGAACCGAGTCAAGGGCAGTCTGATAGGCATGGGACGCTTTCAAAAAAGCGATGATGCCATAGAAAATGCTGCCAAAAAGACTGATGGCAACGAGCAACACGACAAAATACCCAATCAGACTTTGCCGCCTAGTCGGTTCAGATTGAGTCTCCATCAGCTTCAAACTCTGGCGCAATTTATCAGGAATTACCCTGACCTGTGACGTAGATTAACCTACAACCTTGACCCAGGTCACCAGGCTCAGCAGAGCCCATCTATACACTGCAACTACTGGAATCAGGGTTCGATATCAATAGGGGCGGAACCCCTAGGCGTGATATCAGGTCTTTAGCACCTGGGCACACTAAACCTAAATCGCCGCCCGCCCAAACGCGCTCCGGAGTGACGAATCGTCAGTTATGACCTTATTATCCCGCCACCCTAACCCCGCCATGGATACCTTCGCTGATGCCGATCTGCCCGAAATTTCTCCCACGGAGGATTTAGAGCAGCTCGTGGCGTCAGAAACAGTTGAGTTTTCCGAGCATGCCGAAATTGCCGGCAGCCGCAATGCTCAGCGGCGGTCCACCGATCTAGTCCGCCTTTATTTGCAGGAGATTGGTCGTGTTCCCTTACTGGAGCGGGATGAAGAGGTCGCCGAAGCCCAGTTGGTGCAGCGTTACATGCAGCTAATTGAGTTGCGCAACCAAGCGGCAGAGCAGGCCAGCGGCCCCCTGGAACAATATGTCCACCTGATGAATACCCGCGATCGCCTCACCTCCCATTTGGGGTATCGCCCTTCTCTAGAGCGTTGGGCGACCACAGCCGGGATCGCCGTTGCCGATCTCAAGCCTTCCCTTTCCACCGGCAAGCGTCATTGGGCCGAGTTGGCTGACCTCTCAGTCCCTGAGCTGGACGCCGCCATTCGTGAAGGCATCCGGGCCAAGGAACACATGATCAAGGCCAACCTGCGGTTGGTCGTGTCAGTGGCCAAGAAATATCAAAATCGCGGTCTAGAACTGCTCGATCTGATTCAGGAAGGCACCCTGGGTCTAGAGCGGGCGGTGGAAAATTTGATCCCACCAAAGGGTATCGGTTTAGTACCTACGCCTATTGGTGGATTCGCCAGGGCATCACTCGGCGATCGCCACCCAAAGCCGTACCATTCGACTGCCGGTTCACATTACCGAAAAGCTCAATAAGATCAAAAAGGCCCAGCGCAAGCTTTCCCAAGATAAAGGCCGGACCCCCACCCTCGATGATGTCGCTCGCGAGCTGGACATGACCGCCGCCCAAGTGCGGGAGGTTTTACTGCGGGTGCCGCGCTCGGTTTCCCTCGAAACCAAAGTTGGGAAAGAGCGCGATACGGAACTGGGTGACCTGCTCGAAACCGATAGCATCTCCCCCGAAGACCTGCTGATGCGGGAAGCCCTCCGCCGGGATTTACAACAGCTGATCGCCGATCTCACCGATCGTGAGCAAGAGGTGATTCGACTCCGGTTTGGGCTGGGGGACGGCACCCCGTTCTCCTTAGCCGAGATCGGTCGGGCGCTGGACCTGTCCCGAGAGCGGGTGCGCCAGATCGAATCCAAGGCCCTCCAAAAACTACGCCAGCCCAAGCGCCGTAATCGGGTCCGAGACTATCTGGAAGCCCTGGGCTAGTCAACCGACGGCGAAAGGCTTCCAGGCTTGGCCTTTATAGCAGTCGCCAGTCCGGTTAGGACAAGACTGCAAGTCACTTTGCTTGTGCGCCACAGAACAGGGTGATCCGAGGTGTCTTAAGCAAAGTGGCCAGCGCTATATATGGTCGCTGGGGAGCGACGCTGCACAATGTCTACGCCTTGGATGCGTTCATACTCCGCATCCACATCCACCATCACCCAGAGCCCTTACCCTTGAAAGGCGGGCCGAAAAACCTAGTTCAGGGCAAATTGCCCGCCGCCAAAATCTGCTCAACAGTCAGCGCCAATTGAGGAAAGGTGGGGGAGACTAGGGCTTGGTTGCCCGTTAAAACCGTTTCGTCATAGAGTCCCTCGTTAAACACCAAAAGCGTGATTTTGGCCTCTAGGGGATCAACGATCCAGTATTCGGGGATTTCTAAGGCGGCATATTCAGCCCGCTTATAGCGGTAATCGCGGGTGATGGAGTCTGGGCTGACCACTTCCACTGCTAGTAAAGGTGGCGTTTGGGAAATGGCTGAGTCATCAATCAAGTCACTCACTTGTTCTGGCGTTAGTACGTAGACATCGGTTAATCGTGACTTCCGAATCCCGGTGCGAATGCCGGCTTCTCGAAAACACAGCCAGCGCAACCCTAGACGCTGAATCTCGGCCTCTACGCATTTCTCAATGAATTTGGCAATCAGCATATGTCGAAAGGTGGGCGGATTCATGGCGATCAGTTCTCCATCCACCAGTTCATAGCGAGCCTCTGTGCCGTCGTCATAGGTGGCGTAATCTTCAAAACTGATTAAAGCTGTCGCAATTGCGGGTGTCATAGACCACCTTTGAAAGGACGTTCTACTGTCTGAGACATGGGCGGCAACGGGACTGTTTCACCTTGTATTATGCCGCCACTATCTCTCAGCCTAACGGTCGGTTCCGGCCCCTGCTGATTAGAGTGGCCGAGATCGCCAAGCCACCCCTAAAAATGGCCAACCCCAACCCTTCAGTAACGACGGGGCTGGGGCCTTGAGTTGCAAACGGATCAACCGTTAGGGGTATCCGACAGTGAGCGGAGCGGAGTCGTTCGCGAAGCGGCTCCCTGATGGAGCAAGCCCACTGTCGGCGCAGGATCTTCTACATCACCATGCCGCCATCAATGGTCAACACCTGGCCGGTCATGTAAGCCGCTGCCGGAGCGGTGGCCACAAAGTGAATCACCCCCGCCACCTCATCTGGCTGGCCATAGCGCCCCAAGGGAATGAACTTGAGAATCTCCTCAGTGTTCGACAGGTTTTCGGTCATGTCGGTTTGGATAAAGCCCGGTGCCACTGCATTAGCCGTAACGCCACGAGGGGCCAGTTCCTTCGCGACGGTTTTGGTGAAGCCAATCACCCCGGCTTTGGCAGCACTGTAGTTGGCCTGACCAGGGTTGCCCATCAGCCCCGCCACCGAGGCAATATTGATGATGCGACCGCTGCGCTGCTTCAGCATGATCTTGCTGACAGCGCGGGTACAGAGAAAGACGCCGGTGAGGTTGAGGTCAATCACCGCCTGCCAGTCCTCTGGCTTCATCCGCAGCAGTAGGGTATCGCGGGTGATGCCCGCATTGTTGACCAGGATATCGATGCGGCCCCATTTATCCATCGTGGCTTTGATCAAGGCATCTACCTGATCGGCTTGGGAGACATCGGCTTGTAGGGCGATCGCGCTGCCACCGGCCTCAGTAATCTGGGCCACCACTTCATCGGCAGCGGTGCTAGCGCGGGCATAGTTGATCACCACTTTCACCCCACTGGCGGCGAGGGCCACAGCCGTCGCTCGACCAATCCCCCGTGACGCTCCGGTGACGATCGCCACCTGCTCTGCTAACCCCACTGCCATATCCCCAACTCCTATCCCTAACGCCTATACATACGCTGGGTTAACCGTAGGTCAGCCCAATTGGCTATCTTACGCCATTGGGCGATCGCCCTCAGCCCTGCTCAAGGGAGTTGCAAAACTGCTATCCGCTGCTGACCAACAGCGTGATGCCGCCAAACGTAATGGCCGTAACCAGGTTTGCTGACAATCTCGGACCAAAAAGTATCCTCGTCTTCGCCCAGTCGCGCCACAATAGAAGCGTACAAACTGTAACAACCGCAACATAATCAACCATGGCTTATACCTGCGACCTGGGCAGCGGACAGCGCCTCTATCTCGACAATGTGGGGCAACAAACCGCCGTCACCCTGGCCTCGGGTGGTCCCGGCCAGCAGCAGCAATCGGGCAGCCAGTTCACCACCGGCGCTTGGACCCACCCCCCCCGAACTATTTCGCACCGCCCAGGGGGTCGTCGTCAAACTCACGACGGCTCAAGGCTCCCATTATTTGCAGCTCCAGGGCAATCAGTGGGGGAGCAGCACCAGCGGCCCGAATATGGCCAGCGCCCAGCAGATGCAAACTAGCCAAGTTGCGGCGATGCCAGGAGCCTCAATGTCGGGGGAGCCCATGCCCACAATGCAGCCGATGCAGCCGATGTCCTTTGATGCCAACCCGCCTGCCCAATCGCCCGCGCAACCCGCAGCGGCACCGATGCCATCCATGCAGCCCATGCAGCCCATGACTCCGATGCAACCCATGACTCCGATGCAACCCATGACTATGGGCAACATGACCCTGAACACCAACCCGATGGAAATGCGCATGGGGAATATGGCCATGAGCATGGGCCAGCCCGCTAATGCGGTTCCTGAAGCCAATGCCCCTGCCGCTAGTGCTCCGGCCAGCTCAGCCAAAAGTAAGTTTTGCAGCCAATGCGGGACGCCGGTGCAGCCCGGCGATCGCTTCTGCGCCAATTGCGGCCATGGGTTGGGAAATTAGGCGGACTTAGGGACAAGCGGGTAAATAGCGTACCGCTTCACCAGGGCGCAAGGCTTTGCGCCCCTACTTCAGTAACTTGTGGGCATGGGGTGTTATTTAAGCGCAGATCCTTTAAGGAATCGGCACAAAATCAAACCCAAAGCCAGATCGAGGCCCCGCTTGAACGGTGACCAGTTGCACTGCTTGATTGCGATCGCCCGACGGCAAAAACGACACCTTGCCAGTCGCGCCATCCGCAGCAAACCCACTGGCGCGGAGGGCTTGCTGCACCCCCGTCCGGCTCGGACCCTGGCTGAGGCCAGCAATTAAAGCTTGGGCGGCATCATAGGTCATGGCCGTGCGCCAATTGACATCGCCGCCCCAGAGCTGAAGAGAGGTTTGGGGAAAGCTCGTCTGAGACTGGGCCTGCACATGCCAGGGTACCGCCACCACCATGCCCTCACCGACTGCACCTGCCTCCTCCAGGGTGGTGGGTGAATACACATCATCTCCCCCCCAGCACCATGAGCTGAGCGCGATTGTGCTGCACCACTTGCAGGGCGGCATTGAGGGTGCCGCTATTGGGGAGCAAGGCCAAGACCTCCGCCCCGGCTTGAGTGACCTGATCGACCGCTTGGACGGCATTAAACTGCGGGTCGGAGAGGTCAAACTCCTGGGTCACCTGCCCGCCCCCTAACGACACCGCCGTTACAAATTCGGACTTGAGCGACTGGCTGTAGGCGCTCTGGAGGTTATAGAACACCGCCACGGTTTGCGCCTGCCGTTGGGTCAGCATGTAATCCGCTAGGGCTCGGGCCGCCACATAGTCACTGGGCACCGTCCGAAAAATGTAGTCCCCCGCCCCCGTCAACTGCACCGACGTGCTCACCGGAGAAATCGCCACCAACGCCCCTTGGTTATAGATCGCCGTGGTCGATAAGGTGACATCGCTGGCATAGTGACCCACCACGCCTAAGATGCTGGGGTCCTCGACCAATGCCTGGGCTACGGTCTTGGCCACCTCGGGATCATTGGCGTCATTGGCCAGCAAAACTGCCAAGGGCACCCCCTGAATCCCCCCGGCCTGGTTGATTTCATCCTGGGCTTGGGCTATACCCCGCAACATTTCTAAGGCAGCATTCGGGTCGCTATCGATGGGCAAGGCGATCGCGATGGCGTAGGTCTCTTGCCCTTGAATGCGGGCATTGTTCAGATAGATCAGCGCTTCCGGGTCATTGCGGCTCTGTTGCAAAGCCGCCTCAAACTGTTGCACCGCTTGGTCGTAGTCCCCCGCTGCGATCGCGGCAATCCCCGCTTGCTTTTCCGTAGAGATTGGGCCGGGGAAGAGGGTGCGCTCACCCCAACTCAGGCGCTGGGTCAATGCTTGCGGAGAACGATCATTCGGGGTGTTGTTGGGAGAACTTTGGCTCAACACCCCGGTGCCTGGGTCCAAAAACTGCCGCTTGGCCCACCAGCCGCCACCCCCCAGTAAACCTACGGTCACCAGTAAAGCCAGGGAAAGGGTGAGGGTTTCGTTGTTTTTAGACATTTAGTGCGGAGCCCTATCAATAAAGGGTTAAGGGTGAGCCATCAAGCCTAATCTACCCCCAGTTCGGGATCATTACCTGGCAACGCCCACCCGTAACCGCTGTAAAGTTTCTTCCCCTTTAGCCAGCGATGCTTTGACGCGCTAAAGGGCACCCTAATTTTGGTAAAGAGCCGATCTGCCCGCTGCTTAACCCACCCAATTAAAGAGGGAACACCATGGGGGAACACCAAACAACGTTTCGGGAAAGCCCAGTAACGATGACGGTACCGGGGCCGCACTGCCCCCAAGCTACCCGCCCCCTTCGAAGAATTTGTGTCGCGGCCCAGTCCGACTCAACCCCAGCCTTCCGTCGAAGCCCGCCCGACCTTCCAAGAATTTTCGCGCGGATCCCAATCCCAATCTGCTCACCCGTCCACCGCCCGCAACCCGAAACCCGCCAAGAGCACCCCAACCGCTACCCCCGCAGCTTCTAATCCAACCGCCGCCAGCCCTGAACCTGCGTCCCCCCCAGATCCCCAATCCCCCACGGCTCCCTCAGCGCCGCCAGCCAAGGTCGGCTTCTCTGAAAAGACCCAACGCATTCAAGCTTGGGGGTCACTACTGCGATCGCTCCAACCCCTGATTTGGGGCGCGATCATTTTAGTGGTGATCATTCCTCTGTTAGGGAAGGTGCTGTTGTCGAATGCGATCGCCCCCAGCACCGCAGACAGTTTCCTGAAACCCCGCACCGAAATTGTCATTCAGCCTTTGCCCAAACAGACCCAAATGGACAAGGCCTTGTCAGAGGCGGTGCAGGCAGCGCGAGCCAGTACCGAAACCTTTGCGGCCATTAAGCTGGATGACTGGCAGCAGGAGCTGGTTCCCCGCGTCGATGGCTTCCTCGACTGGTATTTCGACTACTTCAATCAGAAGAAGATTGAGTTCACCACCCCTTTGTGTGGGGATGGTCGGCAGTGACGCGCTTTGTGACGGGTAATGAGCAGGTGAATGCAAATGAAGCGGTCAATGCCCGCTTTACCGAAGACTTTCAGCGGGAGTTTGCCAAGCGAGTGCTGGTGCCCCGCAATGCTCAAATGCGGTTGGAACTGATTACCAATGACACGGTGAGTTACTACGTGAAGGCCCTCAGTCAAAATATCGACCGGGTCCAGAGCGAATATCACCTTCCCCAGGGGCAGTGGGAGCGCTATCTCGGGGATATCTCTACCACGATTCAAGATACCGAAGGTAATATCTCGAACCTCTCGCTGAAGATGCTGGTGGGGGGCAGCAGCTACCTACTCACCAAACCGCTGATCTTGGCCACGGCTGGAAAGATTGGCAGCAAAATTAGTACCAAGCTGGCGGGCAAGGCAACGGCCAAACTGGCGGCTAAAACCGGCGGCACCGTGGCGGCTGAGCTAGGTACCACCCTGGTGGACCCGATTGTCGGTGTCGGCATCTTTATTTGGGATATCTGGGACTACAAACACACCGTCAATATCGAGCGGCCCCTGCTGCGGGCCAATCTGTTGGATTACCTCAAGGATGTGCAACAGTCCCTTCTGACCAATCCTGAAACCGGGGTGATGTCGGCGATTTACGAACTGGAAGCGGGGATTTTCCAATCCACTTGATCAGCGTTAACACAGTCAAAAATCTTCAGAATTTAGGGCTCTTCCGCTGACAGGGCGATAACTTTTCCTTATTTGAGAAACGCTCATGCTTTCGTAGGTTGGGTGGAGCGTTAGCATCCGACATTCCGCCCTCTCAACTGGCACATTGGGCATTTAGAAGGAAGGAATGAGGATCTCAGGAATTTTCTCCCACAAAATTTTCAATAGCCAAACGCGATCGCTCGGCGAAACCAACTCCAGCGCAAAGTCTGGGCAGATCGGCGGAAATTTGCGCCGCTGCTCCGGCGTCAACGCCTCCCAGCGAGATTGAGCCACCCAAGCCACATCAGGCGATTGGCAGCGCAAAGCGCCTCAAACTGCGTGGAGTTGAGGTGCGTAATCGGGCTGAGATCAATCGCGAAGGCTGTCATGGTTGGGTTTCTGCCGCATACCGCTAGGATACCGAAATCGATAGTAGTAGGTGGTTTGTAGAGAATACGGATCGAGTCATGCAAGGCTACTGCTGGCTAGCGGTAGGTGGGTTGCAAGGGGGCTGGGGCGAGCTGGGGTTGAGATTGAGTCTGTATCAGCCGTCCCTTGCGGCCAAACATCAGGATGTGGGCCGACGGCACAAAGTACAGGGCCAATAGGGTTGCACCGCCGAGGCCACCCGCGATCGCGATCGCCAGCGGCGGCCAAAACCCGGTCTGATCCAACAACAGCGGAATAAACCCGGTAATGGTCGTCACCGTTGTCGCAATCACGTGGCGGGTGGCCTTCATCACCACTTGCTCCGTGGCTTGGGGATTCCCCTCCCGCGCCGCTGGGTCATCCCGCAACGCCGCCAGCACCACAATCGAATCGTTGATGGCGAGGCCGATTAGCCCCAACGTCCCCAAAATGGCGGTAAAGCCGAAGAGGGAGCCAAACACCTTTAGGGCCAGGGCCGCTAAGCCCACCGCCAGGATGGCGACACCGCCAATCAGCGCCGCCAACCCAAAAGAATTAAAGGACAGCACCAGGGTGGCGACCATCAGTACAGTCAAAATCCCCACGGTCGAGAGCAGATTGCCGATCGCGCTCCCCCGCGCATCCGCCTCACCGCCGTACTCCAGCCGAAAGCCAGCGGGCAGCTCAAAATTCTGAGCCTGGAGCCGCTGCTCCAATTCCCCCAGCACAGTAGCCGGTAAAGCCCCCGCGTCCAAAAAGCCCTGCACCGTATTGATCCGCTGACCGTTACGGCGGCTGATGGTGGCGAGATCAGGTTCAAGGCTGACTTCGGCCAGGGCGGTGAGGGGGACAAGACCACCGTCGCTTGAGAGCAAATCTAGAGACGCGACCCGGTCCAGTTGACCCCGATCCTGATCCGAAACCCGCACCCGCACGGGGATGTCCTCGGTGCCCTCCAGAACTGAGCCGCCGATGCTGCCATCGAGACTGCTATTGAGTTGGTAGGGCGATCGTTGATTATCCAAACCGGCCCGACGGGCTTGCACCTCATCCACATTCAGCGCCAGTTTGGGGAGTGCCTGGGTGAGGTTGGCCTGGGTGTGGATGACCGCCGGGATTTGAGACAGTTCGTAGCGCAGTTGATTGCCGATTTCCCGCAGTTGGGTCACATCGTTGCCCAGCACCCGCAGTTCGATCGGCGCATCAAAGGGGGGGCCTTGCTCCAGTTGTTTCACCAACACTTGGGCGGCGGGAAAGGCTTCATCCAACGTGGCTTGCAAAGACCGGATAGTGCCCCGCAGATCCTCCGTGTCGTTGAGTTGCACAATCCCCTGGCCGTAGAAGGGATCATTCTCGCGGTTGGCGATCACGTTATAGAAAAAGGACGGGGCGCTTTTGCCTAAGAACCAATGCACGTCCGCCACCTGGGGATGCTCTCGCATTAGGTCCCGCGCCACCATCACCTGCTGCTGGGTTTGGGCGATCGCCGTTTGGTTTTGTAGCTGAAACTCCACCTGGAACTGATCCCGGTTGGTGGGCGGGAAGAACTGCTGATCGAGGGTGCCAAACACCGCAAACCCCATCACTGGCAACACCAGGGCCAAACCCACCCCTAGCCAGGGTCGTCGAAATACGGTTCGCAAAGTGGTTTGATAAAGGCTTGCCATCCTCCCATTGGCGAAACCCTGGTGCCACCACCGGGCGCTGATGCGTAAGGGCTCCCAGCGGTGCAGCAGCCCCACCAGGGAAACAATCACCGTTAGAGATAAGAACAGAGAGCTAATTAAAGCCAAGATCACCGTCAGGCCAATGGTGCCAATGAATTCCCCGGTGGCACCGGGAGAGGTGGCGATGGGTACAAAGGCCAGCACCGTGGTTAGGGTAGAAGCCCCCAAGGGCACGAGTAAGTGACTGACGGTGCTGGAGACCGCTTGGGCAGGGGGCATTTTTTCCCGCAACCGTACCTGCACCTCATCCACCGCCACAATGGCGTTGTCGATCAGCAATCCCAGGGCAATGATGATGCCGGTGACCGACATCTGGTGTAAGGGCACCCCCAAGAGGCTCATCATTCCGAACACCATCAGGGTGGTGAGGGGTAGGGCCAAGCCCACCAACAGGGCCGACTTCCAGCCCAGCACCAGCAGCGACACGGCGATCACCAGCAGGGAGCCGGTGATCAAGTTGCCGATTACCCCGTTCAAACGCTGGGTGACGTACTGGCTCTGATCCAGCACCGTATGCAGCCCCATACCTGCGGAGAGGTCGGCTTCAAATTCGGCCAAGACGACACGGGCCGACTCGGCCCAGAGGTCCACCCGCTGGCCTGATTCCACCGTGGCGGAGAGCACCACGGCAGGGTAGCCATTCACAAAGGCTAAATCGGTGGCCGGGGTTTGGGTGGCTTTAGTGACGGTGGCCACATCCCCTAAGCGGGCGGTTTCGCCATCGCTGCCCAGTTGGATGGGGATAGTGCGGATCCGCTCTAAGGAATCCAGCTCGCTATTGACTTCAATCAGGAACTGATTGCGATCGCTGCGCACCTGACCGGCAGACACCTTGGCATCACTGGCGGTGATTTGCTGGGATAGGGTTTGGGCGGTGAGGCCGAGGCGGGCCAGGTCGCTGGCAGTCACTTCCACCCGAATCTCTTCATCGGGACTGCCGAAAATCTCGACTTTGTCGGTGCCGGGGAGCGATCGCAGCCGGTCTTCCAAAGTCTGGATGCGTCGCCCCAGGATGGTGTAGTTGGGTTCGTCGGGCAATTCCCAGGTGAGCCCCACAATCAGGGCGCTGGCCGAAGCGGCGCTGTCACTATATTCCGGGTCGGAGGCGTCAGCGGGCAGGTCGGCGACGGCATCGTCGATTTTGCCCGCACCTTGGACCACACCGGCTCTACCTCACGGATGGCTTCCTTTAGCTCCACCGAGATCACCGACACGCCAGTGGCGGAGGTGGAGTCAATCGCTTCGATTTCTTCCAGCTCAAACAGGCGGTCCTCTAGCTTTTCGGTCACCAAAGCCTCGACCCGCTCAGGAGTGGCACCGGGCAAAAAGGTGACCACCTGCCCAAATCGCTGGGTGATTTCGGGGTCTTCCATTCGGGACAGGGTGAGCAGGGCCGACAGGCCCCACACCACCACCAGGGTCAGGGTCAAGACCAGCAGTTGGCGGTTGCGATAGAAGAGGTTAAACATGGGGCTGCTGCTCCATGTTGGTAGCCCTCATCCCCCACCCCCTTCTCCCACTGGGAGAAGGGGAGCCAGAATTCAAGTCCCTCGCCCTCTGGGAGA